>NZ_JBIURS010000009.1:0-370186 GCF_044740965.1 Streptomyces sp. NPDC088252
CTCTCCCCGATGGAATTCGAACAGCACCACCACAAGACAGCTAAACTCTCACTCGCAGCATGAACCCCTGTGTCCACACTCCGGGGGTCACCTCAGTCGCGCATGGCGGCGAGCTTCTGCTCGGCGGCGGCGAGGCTGGCCTCGATCGCGGCAACCTCGCCGAGCCATCGCTGTTCCTTGGCTTCCTGGAGCCGGTCGAGCAGATTGGCGTGGATTTCTTCCAAGCGGGGCATCTGCTCGGGATCGGGCCGCAGGACGGGGCAGCGGATGCAGGCTTCTCTGAACTTGGGGCCGGTCTGTCCCAAGCCTCTGATCCGTAGCTCTCTGAGAAACCAAGTTGGTGATACATGGACGCCGCGGTGAACCAGCTCCGGGCGGACGGCTTCGACGTCCGCGACGAGGACGTCGCTCGCCTCTCCCCGTTCGTGCGGCATGCTCGGCCGATACTCCTTCCAGCTTCCCGACCTGCCCGGCGGCCTGCGTCCGCTGCGCGATCCGGACGCCAGCGACGAGGAATGACCCTGGCCCGCGCCGCCGGACAAGGGGCTCCTGGAGGTATGGCCAGGAGGAACGTCCGGCGGTGCAGCCGGTGCTGCATCGAGCTGCGCGTGCGGCAGACAGACGTTGGGCGTGTGGGCGGCCGTTTCTGCCCGCTGTGGGAGCTGTTGCGGTCGTTCCGCTTCCGCATCGCTCGACGCCACTGAACTGAGGAAGGCACCAACCAGATTAGGTTGGGTAAGAAGGAGTCACCGACGTCACACAAGGAAGTGAATGCGCATGGGCTTCCGACCCGCGTTAGTTGCTGTTGGCATTGCCATGACCGTGGTGGTTCTTTCCGGCTGCAGCGACAACCAGTCGGCACAGCCGGCACAGCCAACCCACAAGATCGTCAGGCACACCTTTTACGGCTATGACCCTGCTGCCTCTGGCATGCGTGAGGTTCTCAGCTGGACGTCTCAAGATGACAACGGTCCCATCGACGGGACCTACACGGTGCAGCAGCGGAAGACGGACGCGTCTCCGTGGGAGGACACGTTGACCGACCCTAAGCCGTTCCAGGGCACGCAGCACGGCAACGAGATCAGCGTGCCGGGAGAGCAACTGGGGCTGACAGGCGGCGACTTGCATGGCACCATCCAGCAAAACGGCCACCGACTTCACTGCAATACCGACCTTGGGATCGAGACGTACGACCTGTACGACTCCCCGTCGACCGGATCGTCCGCCAAGAGCCGGTGATCCGTGGCCCTGACGGAAGCAGTTCTCCGGAAGCTGCTGGCCGCTCAGCGGCTGAGAAAGAGGCCCCCATCGCCGCCGAGATCGGCCGGGACCTGGAGCTGCTGGAGGACGTACGCTGCCGTCAAGGCCGTGGTTCCTCCTCAGCGCAGGGCGTCGCCAGGCGCGAGCAGGCTGGTCTGCTCCGAGATTGCCTCCGGGGACGGCTTGAAGCAGCGGCGGACGTTCTCCGGCTTCTTGTGCCGGGACTTCGCCATCAGCATCGGCAAGGAGGCGCCCTGCTCACCGAGATGGGCCAGGGCGGAATGGCGGTACTCGTGCAGGTCCCAGCCGGTTCCCGGCCCGCGTGCGGCGGTGTGCTCGTCCAGCAACGCGCGGGCCTGGCCGTAGGAGAGACGGGCCAGGCCGGTGTCCGGGCACACGTCGCGCGGGCTGACGACCTTCCCCGGGCCGGGGCGGCGGTGGGTGACGAACACCGGCCCGCGGGTCCGGCCGCGCAGCAGGCGTGGCAGGAGCCGGTTTCGGCCCTGCGGGCTACGGGACTGAGCAACTCCAGGAGCTTTTGGGGCGAGCCCCCGAGTCCGTCTCGGCGGTGAAGCCGACGAAGGACGGCTGGCAGGCGGACGTGGAAGTGTTGGAGCTTAAACGTGATGGCGACGTATCGGGTGACGCTGGACGAGGAAGGCGAACTGGTGGTGTACGAGCGCACCCGTCGCTACACCCGAGGGCAGATCGACCGGCGTGGCCAGGGTCCGGGCTGCTACCGCAGCACTGTTCGCAAGGCGAACGGAGGGCACGCCCGGAACCGGGCGTGAGCCGCTGAGAGGAGGCGCCATGACTGTGGCGCCGCAAGGCGGAGGAAAGATTTCCAGGGGCGGCGGAGGAGGATCCGGGAACCTCTACGACATCCTCGATCTGATTCTGGACCGCGGCCTGGTCATCGACGTGTTTGTGCGTGTGTCGCTGGTGGGCATCGAGATCCTCAAGGTCGACGCACGCATCGTCGTGGCGAGCGTGGACACGTACCTGCGCTTCGCAGAGGCCTGTAACCGCCTCGACCTCGAAGAGGGCCGCAAGGCGCCCTCCGAGCTGACCAACATGGTCGGCGAGGTGACCGAAGGCGGATCGCATGGCAAGGCCGAGGGAGCCCTCTGTGAGGCCGCAGAAGTGGTCACCGACGCCCTTAAGGGAAGACATGAGGACGACGAGGAGATCGAGGAGCGCGAGGAGAGGCGGAAGCGGCCGCGGATTCGGCCTGCCGCCCGACGCCGCGAGGAGTGAGCCATGGCCGTGTACGTGTATTCCATTGTCCTGGCCACCCATCCTCAGCGCTTGGACGGCCTCCACGGGGTGGGGGAGTCACCTGCGACCCTCCGCACGGTGCGCACCGAAATACTGTCGCGGTCGTCAGCGACACCCCCGAGGAGCTAGGGCTCAAACGCCGCGACCTCGGCGCGCACCAGTCCGTCCAGGAGCGGCTGATGGCCGACGGCACGGTTCTACCGCTGCAGTTCGGCTTCACCGCCACGGAAGACAACGCCGTACACGCGGTGCTGGAGGACCGTACGGACGAGTTCACAAGGAGCGTGCGCGGTCCGGCGAGTCGAAGACCTCCAGCAAGGTCTCCACTCAGGACAGGAAGTCCGCCTCACCACGTGGTGGCCAACGCTCCCACAGCGGATCGCAAGGGCCGACGAAGGATCAGCTGTACGAGGAGGCGAAGAATCGCAACATCGCCGGCCGCTCCTCCATGAACAAGCAGCAGCTTCGGAATGCCCTGGGCCGCTGATACATCGTCGCGGGATTCAGCCGAGGCCGGGCAGCTGTACGTGGACGGTGCCGTCCCTGTCCACACTCACCTGGAAGGACGGCTGTGGTGCGGTGGCCGGCCCACGCACGTTCGCGCCGTCCGACAGTCGGAAGACACTGCCGTGCCAGGGGCATTCCACGCAGCCGTCGGCGGTCTTCCCGTTCGACAGGGGCCCTGACAGGTGGCTGCACCGCTCCGCGAGGACGTGAATGCGACCGTCCGGCTGACGGAACACCAGCAAAGGCACCTCGCCCAACTCCCGCCGCACGGCCTCGCCGACTGGGAAGTCCTCCACTCTGCCGACCGGGTGCCACCCCTCTTCCAACAGATGCGGGACCGCTGCCGTCTTGTTGGCGCCTGCGGCCTGGCGATAGGCGAGGTGGCCACCAAGCATCCCGCCGGTACCGGCCATGCACAGCCCCGCAAAGCCGAGCGCCTTGCCCAATGCCGCATGGCCACGGCCGCGATGCACCCAGGATCCCGCGTAGAGTCCGATGGCCGCAGCGATCGACGTCGCGTGCACCAGTCCGGTACGCATCTGGTCCTGGTGCTGCTCAGCCCAGTCCACCCAGCCGGCCAACGCGGCCGGCGCGGCCCCCAGGAGGCCCACACCCACCAAGATGCGGGCACTGCGCCGGGTGCCGGGCACGACGTCCAGCACTGCGGCGGAAAACCACGCGCCCATCGGAACCTGCACCAGCGCGGGATGCAGGGGATGGCCGATCGGCAGACCGTGCAGCACATCGCGGTAGCGCCCCAGAGGCACGCCGCGCACCAACCGCCGCACGGGGCTGATCACCACATCAAGTTTCTTCAGGCGGCCCAGCGCGTCGAGGGACCTCAGAAAGAGGTCCTCGGTGCGGACGGCCGCCACTTTCACCGTGCCGATGCTTGGAGCGAGAACCGCGAATTTCGTATACCCCGCTGAAAGCCGCATGATGAGCGGTTTGCCATGTGCGGCCGATTCCCAAACAGGCGTCGGCTCCGTTCCACTCTGGTGGCTGCAGGAGTCTCGGGCGGGATGTCATCATGCCTGTGAGGACTACCGGTGCCTCCACTCACTCCTCTTCTTCGTATCCTTGCTCTTCGTCGTCCTCTTCCCAGTCGACTACTGCTCGCCAAAGCCAGGCGGTTCTCGACGACGGAAGCGTGTCCCCGTACGCACTGGCCGTCGCCATTGTGTTCTGAGCGTCGGCAGGTACCCGAAAGAACATGTCCGTTGCAAAGATAAGAGCTTGTAACACAATCTTGTTGAGATGCTCTGGTTGGGCGTTACCGGTGTGACGATTCGGCCGTTCGTGATGGTGTGGGTACTCGACCGTGGATCGTGGACGATGAGTTGTGGGCGTTGATCGAGCCGTTGCTGCCTCCGTGGCCGGAGCGGTTGCCGGGGCCTCGGCCGGTGTCGGACCGGCTCTGCCTTCAGGGCATCTTGTTCGTCCTCTACAACGACATAGCCTGGCAACTTTTGCCCCTGGAGCTGGGGTTCGGCTCAGGGCAGACCTGCTGGCGTCGCCTGGACCGATGGCAGAAGGAAGGGGTTTTCGACCGGTTGCACCGAACCCTGCTCGCGGAGCTGAACGCGGCCGGCGAACTGGACTGGTCGCGGGCGTGCGTGGACGGTTCCCACATCCGCGCGAAAAAGGGGGACCCGACACCGGTTCGTCGCCGGTCGACCGGCGGAAAACGGGCAGCAAACATCACCTGATCTGCGACGGACGCGGCACCCCGCTCAAAGTCATCACCACTGCGACCAACGTCAACGACGTCCCCCTGACCCTCGCTCTGGTCGACGGCGTCCCGCCCGTCGCGAGCCGCCCCGGACGACCTCGCCGAAGGCCCGAAGCCCTGCTCGGCGACAAGGGCTACGACTCCAACCCCAACCGAGAGGAACTGCGCAAGCGCAGGATCCTGCCCGTCATCTCACGCAAGGGCTGCCCGAACATCAAGGGCCTGGGCAAGCTCCGCTACGTCGTCGAGCAGACCTTTGCCCTGCTCCACCACTTCAAACGACTCACCGTCCGTGGGAACGCCGTACCGAACTCCACGATGCCCTCATTTCCCTCGCCTGCAGCCTCATCTGCTACCGACGGCTCAAGAGGGCAGCCGCTCCGTGATCGAAGAAGCTCTCATGGCGGCAAGCTCCCCTGTAGAGGGCGGCGAGTGCCCCGGGGGCACCCTCCACGCGCCCGTTCGCTACTCACCTGTCTCGTGCTCCGAACGATCCATGGCCACAGGCTCGTTGTAGGTGATCACGACCGGCGCGTTCGCCTCCGTCCGTGCGCGGTCCGAAGCCGCCGCGATCTCCCCGTAGGTCCATTCCTTGTAGAGACGCTCCCCGTGGGCATCGGTGATGTCGATGACTAGGCCGGTCCACTCCTCGGCAGGCTGTTCGGGGACGAGTCCCAGTTCGTACGTGGCGTCCTGGAGGAGGGATTCGGTGACGCGTATGCCGGTGAGTCTCTCGGCCAGAGCGAGGACCGCCGCCTTCCCGTCGACGACCGGGGCGCTCTCGTCGTGCTCTCCCTCGGGAGTCAGAGGGAAGCCGACTTCCCGCAACAGGGGAACCAGTTCATCGGGGCTGTTGCCGTCGCGCGCCGAGGGGCCCTCGAACGTCGTACAGAGCTCACCGTCCTCGAACCAGTGGAAGAGGTGGATGGGCTTGCCGCCGTTGCTCGAGTGCGCCACGACCCGGCCGCCCTTCGACAGCGTCTCCACGCACGCGCCCTCGATCCCCAGGCCACCGTCGAAGCCGAGGACGAGTGTCCAGTCGCCGTTCTCGCCCGGAGTGCTGAAGGCGCCCGCGACGTAGGACTCGTCCCAGTAGTCGTAGTCCGTCTCGGCGCGGTGGGCGTCGTCCGCCTCGATCAGCCCGGCCGTTCCCTCCCCAGTGCCGCGCGGTTCCGCCTCCATCGCGCGCAGCACCTCGTGCGGGCTCCGCCCCTGTATCAGTGTCAGGGTGTATCCGCTCTCCATTGCGTGGCGGAAGAGCGGCGAGGTGCGGATCCAGGCGTAGTCGTGCGCGGTCACCAAGTTCATACGGCGCAGTGTGCCTGATGCCTCTGACAATGCGCGGTGCAAGCCGGTTCTTACAGCTGGAGCTGGTACTCGGGCTGCGCCCAGTCCGTGTCAGCAGCATGATCGTGTTACGAGCCCTAGTAGGGCTTTGTTACGTGTCTGGGCAGGCGGTGGTTCTGGTGGTTTCCTGCTGGTATGAGGGCGGATGAACTCGCTTTGTGTCGTCGCCGGTTGGAGGAGTTCGCCGGGGAGGTGTTCGCTCCGCTGAGACGTGCTGACCAGCGGGTGAAGGGCCGGTTGTATCTGCGGGGTCTGTTGCTGGACGGGCGTCGGAAGTCGATGCAGCCGATGGCTGGGCGTCTGGGTGTGGACCATCAGCAGTTGCAGCAGTTCATGACGTCCTCGACCTGGCCGGTGGGCACAGTCCGCGCGGGGTTGGCCCGCCGTGCGGTTGGGGTGGTGCGTCCGCAAGTGTGGGTGGTGGACGACACCGGCTTCCCCAAGGACGGAGTGTCCTCGCCCGGGGTGGCCCGGCAGTACTCCGGCACCCTGGGCAAGGTCGGCAACTGCCAGATCGGCGTCAGCGTCCATGCCGCCTCCGACACCGCATCCTGCCCGCTCTCGTGGCGGCTGTTCCTGCCCCAGAGCTGGGACAGCCCAGAAGCGGCGGACCGGCGGGCCCACTGCCGGATCCCCGACGAAGTGAGGTGACCCCCGGAGCATGAACCCCTGTGTCCACACTCCGGGGGTCACCTCACCATCCCCGAACCGAAGGACCAGCGGGCCAACCGCAAACGCCGCGGCAGCAGGGGCGGCCGGCCCACCGGCTTCGACAGCGAGACATACAAACGCCGCAACGAAGTCGAGCGGACGATCAACCGGCTCAAGAACTCCCGGGCCGTCGCCACCCGCTATGACAAGAGGGCCTACGTCTTCCACGGCACTGTCACCACCGCAGCTGCCCGGCTATGGCTCCAGGGCTGAGCCAGCCTGCAGTCTCAGTCCCCGAGGAACCACAGGTACAGGCCCTGTCCGTCGAGAACTACTTGACCCAGTTCGATCAACTCGCGCGCGAGCTCATCAGTCAGCACGCCTGCAGGCAGCCGCAGTACCTCCTCCACCAGGGTGGACACCTGCCGGTGGTTGAAAACGGTGTCCGCGTACGGCAGCAGGTGTCCCAGCATTGGAAACGCTTACTGATCTAGACCGGCCAGCTCAAGACCCCAGACCACACCGTGCTTCGCGCGGGCCTCGATCGTGCCGTTCTCGCCTCGGACCTGGAGGTTAATCACGGTCAGACCCTATGGCCTCACGATCCGCCGGACACGGCCTAGACCCCGCCGCGCTGCACCATTCACACATGCTGGAGCCCTTGCCTCGCGACGGGGGCTCTTCGTGCCCTGCTGGCCATCATCCCGTTCTATCTGGCGATGGCGCCGAGGGTTGTTCCGAGGATGAAGCCCATGATCACGTGGATGGCTTAGACATTCTGGCGGCCGTAACGCGTCCTGAACCAAGCCACCCGCTCGGCACTCATCGATGAAGAGACGCCATACACGTCTCCAATACGTTCGCCGCTACGACGATACTTCCCCCTCTCTTGAACCCCGCACGTTAGGACGGACACCTGAGAAACAGGCTGCCAGTGCAGGGTGTAGGCAGGGGCGTTGGAATCTGGGACGTCCTCCATGCGCACACCGCGCTTGGCCAGCAGCCGCTCCAGTTTGTCGAAGCGGAGATGACGGTCGAAGCGGCCGTACCGCTCGCGAATCACCCTGTTGACAATGCTGCCGCCCCAAGACGAAAGCCGATGCACCTGCAGGGTGAAGTGATATCCCACCCACGGATCGTCGCGCGATTCCCGGCCCCAGAAGAACTCGACCATCCCGTATTCACGCCACATGCTCTGGTCGTCAAAGGAGTTCTCGGCAAAGTCGGAACCCAGGATCGCGGTGACCTGATCGGGACCGTCCGTCGGTTTGGCGCCGAGCACCGTTCCGGACCTGATCACATCCACGTAGAACGCGAGGGAATGCGGAGTCAACTGACCTTCCCTTGAATTGAGGAGCTGAGGCTGCCGACAGTGACCGCCTCAGCATAGGTGTCCGGTAAGCCATGAAGATCCGCCGGACAGCCCCTAAGTGTCCTCGTTCCGGACTGCGCGGAGCCCGAAGCCTGGCGGAATTCTACGCGTCACTGCGCACTGCTCGATGCGGAAATCCAGATGGTGAGCGATCCTGATTTTGTGGAACTTGTCGGCCACAAGGCATGCACCTGGCAATCCGCCGGACCACGGCTACGACGCTGCCGGCCGGCCGGCCGGCAGCTGCCGGCCAGCGCCCGGCAGGGGCATCTTCGGATACTCGTCGCACACGGTGATCCGGACGAGGCGGAACGAGACGGAGTGAGCCTCGGGGCAATGTCGATGGAGGCGAAGGTCGGCGGTGGGCTGCGCGGCGTTCGCTTTCGCCGATCTCGCCGGGCACTCCTTCTCCCTCGCGGTGCCCCCACGGAACGAGCCGACGGGCCGAGGAGAGGAAGGACCATGAAGCTGCCGGAGACCCGGGGTGAGATGTCTGCCGCTCTGATCGAGGCGCTCGGCCGGGAACCGGGTCGGCGCAGGCTGCCGGACACGTGCCTGGTAGCGGGTGGCGACCCGTACGGCGACGACCTCCAGCTCGCCCTTTACGTCTGCTATGAGTTGCACTACCGCGGCTTCGACGGTGTGGACGGTGCCTGGGAGTGGGATCCGGAACTGCTCAGGGTGCGTGCCGAGCTGGAGCGGGAGTTCCTGGCGGCTCTGCGCGCTGACGTGCCGGTGGCCAAGAATGTCGGCAGCGCGCTGGACGAACTCGTTCTGGAGCCGGTGGACGCTGATGGCGTGTCGTACTTCCTGCGGGACGAGGGCGAGCTGCGGCATCTGCGCGAGTACGCCGCCCACCGCTCGCTCTACCACCTCAAGGAGGCCGATCCGCACGTGTGGGTGCTCCCGCGCCTGACGGGCCGGGCCAAGGCAGGAATGGCTGCTGTGGAGTACGACGAATTCGGTGCGGGACGGGCGGAACAGGTCCACGCGCAGTTGTTCGCCGATCTGATGGCGGACCTCCAGTTGGACACATCGTATGGGCGCTACCTCGACGCTGGCTCGCGGCAGATGCTCGCGACCGTCAACCTCATGTCGCTCTTTGGACTCCACCGCTCACACCGTGGTGCGCTGGTCGGTCACTTCGCCTCAGTGGAGATCACCTCATCACCGGGGTCTAGGCGCCTCGCCGAGGCGTTGGAGCGAGTCGGTGCCGGGTCTGCGGCGGTCCACTTCTATGCGGAGCATGTGGAGGCCGACGCCGTGCATGAGCAACTCATGAGGCATGAGGTCGTTGCCGGTCTGCTCCAGGAGGAGCCGGATCTGGCACCAGACGTCACTTTCGGCATCGCGGCCACCGGATGGTTGGAGGACCGGTTCGGGGAGCAGTTGCTCGGCGCCTGGCGGCACGGCGAGTCATCGCTCCGTGTGCCGCTCTGAGGCCGGCGATGGGGCTTTCTTCGGCTTCTTCCGGCCGCGGTGGCTCGTGTCGCACCAAGGGAAGATGCGGCTCCGCCGGCAGGTACACAGTGCGACAACCGGACGGTCCGAGCGGGCAAGGGTGCCGTCCTCCTGGACCACTTCAACGGGCCCTTCCACGAGCATGGGTCCGCCCGGCTCCTGCATGACGCGCCGTGCAGCTGCCCGAGGTGTGGTCTCCGGTTCAGTACGGTCGTTCTGCACGGATCACCACCAGTTCCTCTTTCTCCTGGCCCGGCTCGATCAGGCCCTGCATCTCCAGCCAGTCGGCCCGTTCACGCAGGACAGGCCCGAAGGGAACGAACCGGCGGTCGGTCACGGTGACGTCCAGTCCGGCTTCGGCCAGCCGTGCTTCGGTGATCGCTGGGCCGCTCAGCGCGGAGTGGACCGCGAGCAGCACGCCCCCAGGGCGCAGCAGAGCGGGGACCTTCGCGCAGAGCCGGTCGATCACCGCCCGGCCGTCGATCCCCGCCTCCCAGGCGCGAGCAGTACCGCGACGGGGCATGCGGATGTTCGCGGACGGTACGTACGGCGGGTTCGCCAGCACCAGGTCGAACCTCAGGCCGGTCACGGGCTCCGTCAGGTCGCCGCGGCTGGCCCGGATGGCCCGCGTGTGCCCGGACAGCAGCGCGTTCAGTCGTGTCGTGAGCACCGCCGCGGCCGACGTGTCGATGGCGATCACGTGGGCAGCGCCGTGGCGGACGGCGGCGATCGCCACCGCGCCGGTACCGGTACCCACGTCGAGTGCCTCCGCTCCGGGTGACAGACGTTCGCGCCGCAGAGCGGATATCAGCATGGCTGTGTCTTCCTGTGGCGCGTAGACACCCGGAGGCTGGAGGAACCTCATTGCCGCGACTGGCTCTCGGAGATCACGCAGGGAGGGCAGCCTCCCAGTTCGTGCGCCTGGACGACATTGCGGATTCCATGCCGTGCGGTGACGACGTCGGCACCCTTGTCGAGGCAGTGCGTGCCTACGCCGAGGCGCGCTTCACGGAGATCGCCCTGGTTCAGGTCGGCGGTGACCATCAGCAGTCCTTCCTCGACTGGGCGGAGAAGTCCCTGCCGAGAAGCCGTGGTGGGGTCAGTCGGAGTCCAGCGCGGGTCCTGCGGGTCGACTCCCGTGGATGCGGAGGCGTCCCGGGTTCCGCTGGGGCGCTGGGACCGGCCCCTGGGGCCGGTGTCGTGCAGGCCGCTTTCGCCGGATTTCCCGGCGCGTTCCTGACTCGGGCGATGTGTACTCTTGACCGTGTTGCCAGGGACTTCCTCGGTTTCGTTTCCTCCTTGGAGACCTTCCTGTCAGGGCCGGGCTTCGGCGCGTATCCGTCGGGATGGAAGGGCCGGTGCGCGCTGTCGTTGGCCTCCTGATGGGTCTCGTCCACATCCGACGCCCAGCCGTGCTGGTGGGCGCCCTTGTGGGGGCTCGGTCCCTCGCCGTGCGAGGGCTGGGACGAGCTCTCGTTCTTCGGCATGGCCGGGCTTCCTTTCGAGTCTCCGCGGCCGCGCGGATGCGGAGCAGTAGCCGATTCCAAGCATAACTAAATAGAAAAATTCGGGCATTTGTTGCATGCGGGGATGCCCTGATCGGCCGAGATCGTATTGATCAGAAACTCAATGGGTTCTCGTCCAGCACGTAGAGGACGGTGGGGCCGCCGAAGTAGCCCCGGACGATGTGTGGCTGTCGCCGGCGTCTGCGGAAGAACCGGCGCGTTTCGGCGGCAAGTGGCCCACGAGATCACGGTGATCCACCTCGCGTCCCATCGAAACTACGGCGTCCCGCGCGTCACCGCCGAACTGCGTCGGCGAGGCCGGCCAGTCAACCGCAAACGGGTGGAGCGGGTCATGCGGGAGCACGGCATCGCCGGAATCAGCCGGCGCATCCGGCGCCGCGGTCTGACCGAGGCCGACACTCAGGCCGCCCCGTCACCGGATCTGATCGGCCGGGACTTCACCGCCACCTGCCCCGGAACAAAGATCGTCGGGGACATCACCTACTCGACCCGAACGCGGGACAACAGACCCAACACCTCACCTGCGGGCAATCGACGGGCAGACTCATGGGCAGCGGCCGTTCTCTCACACTTCGTTACTCGACATCTCGAAGCGTGGAGAACGGCCGCCGTACCCATGCCCGAAACCCGCCGATCTCAGCAGGTTGAGTGACCAGCGACGTTAAACGTCAAGCTCAGCCCATGGCGTCGGCGGCCTGTGGGCTGTTGGTGAGACCCATCGGCTGGGCGTCCTTGCAGTAAGGGACGGTCCCGGTCTGGACTACGTACCTGGCCGAGATCCATGCCTGCTCGTCACGCAGCAGGTACCAGACGCTGTTGTCGGCGATGTCCTGCGCACGGACCTTGCATCGCAGGCCCACTTGATCGGCGTACTGGAGGATGCCCAGCACCGACGAGTCGGTGCTGGGGTACTGCCGCTCGTTCACCCCACTCTGACTGATCACCGTGGCGTAGGGCTCCACGGGAAATGAAGCCGGAGCGGGAGCCGCAGCGGCAAGCAGCGGAGCACCGAGCACGATGGTTGCGGCAGCGCCCGAGACCGCGGCAATACGCTGAGCGCGCCTCTCCAAGACCTTCAACATGACCATTCCTCTCGCTCATTTCCTGACTCGGATCACATCCGATCACTCATCGGGTTATGCGCCCTGCACCCTGTGCTGTGGCAGCGTACTGATCCCCCAGAAAGACGATCGCAATCGGGCGAACGGGCCACTCGTCTCGTGGTCGGGCTCTGAGCCGTACCGGCTTCGGCGTCGGGCGGCTGAGGCTGAATGCCCAGGGGCCCGAACTCGTCGAAGGTGAAGGTGCGATCGGGCCGCTCATGAAGTGCGTACTCGATCTGGTCCAGCTCGGTGTCGAAGTCCGGGTCGCTCGATTCCTTCCAGGTTGTGGTGCGCTGGAAGGTGATCCCGCGACCGGCGGGCAGGCCCCGCAGGGCTTCGCGGCCGATCTGTATCGGACGTGCGGCGTTGCGGTGCAAATGGTCGGCGAGCCTGCGGGTCGACCAGCGGGTGAAGGGCTTGCCGAGCTTGGTGGGACGAGGACTACGTCATTCAGACGGCTACCACCCGCCGTCAACGTGGCGCGCTCCTGAGCGGCAGCCGGATGTAGTAGTCGGCGCCCCCCCGCGGGCCGAGTCGCGCAGCCAGTCGTGCGAACTCCGACTCCGTCTCTCTCCGGCACGGCCGGGAAGCCGGCCGGAGCGATTTCGGCATGGTCACGACCGGTTTGCTGTCATGGGCTGGTTCATGGTCGCGATCCTCACGCGGTTGCGGCAAGGCGACACTGCGCGACGGCTCATGACAAGCGCCTGAGAGCCGCTGCTGGGAGAATGCAACCGTGAGGACCGTTGGGGTTGAGGAGGAACTGCTGCTCGTCGATCCTTCCAGCAGTGAGCCCCGGGCGCTTTCGACGGCCGTGCTGGCCGTCGCTGAACGCCGCTCGGGGGGAGACTCGGTCTTCGAGCCGGAGCTTCATCATCAACAATTGGAATTCGCCACCGAACCGTGCAGTGAGATGCGCGAACTCGCCGACGAAATCCGCCGCTGGCGCGCTGAGGCCGCAGAGAGTGCCGCCCGGAGCGGGGCAGCGGTGGTGGCTCTTGCGACGGCCCCTTTGCCGGTCAGCCCCTCGATTGGTCAGGGGGAGCGGTACAGCTGGCTGGCTGACAGGTTCGGTCGGACCACGCAGGAACAGCTGACGTGCGGATGCCATGTACACGTTTCCGTGGCCTCTGACGAGGAGGGCGTCGGTGTGCTGGACCGGGTGCGCACATGGTTGCCAGTCTTGCTGGCACTGAGTGCCAACTCGCCGTTTTGGCAAGGCCGCGACACCAAGTACAGCAGTTACCGGAGCAGGGTCTGGGAGCGCTGGCCCTCCGCCGGACCGGTCGAGATCTTCGGTTGCGCGGAGCGATACCACGAACAGGTCCAGGCACTCATCGACACGGGAGTCCTGCGTGACGAAGGAATGATCTATTTCGACGCGCGGCTTTCGCACCGGTACCCGACGGTCGAGATCAGAGTGGCGGACGTGTGCCTGGACCCGGCCGACACCGTGCTGCTCGCCACGCTCGTCCGCGGCCTCGTCGAGACCGCGGCACGCGAGTGGCGTGCTGGCGATCCGCCGGACCCGGTGGGAGCGGGCGTCCTGCGTATGGCTGCCTGGCAGGCCAGCCGGTCGGGACTGGAGGGGCAACTGCTCCACCCCCGCACCATGCGCCCGGAGCCCGCTGCCGATGTCGTCGGGGCCCTGCTCGCGCACGTTCGAAATGCGCTGGAGGACAGCCACGACTTCACTTCGGCTGAGAAGGCGCTCATGGATGTGCTGGAGCGGGGGACCGGGGCACAAACGCAACGGGAACTGCTCGTTCGCACCGGGAGTCTTCGTGACGCAGTGGCCGAGTGCGTGTCCAGGACACGTGGCTGACCGTGGGGGGCCTGCCCCGCTCCCGCATCAGTTGGCCTGCACGTTTACTGCCGACCCGTTGCCCCGGACGACGACGTGGACCAGGCTCTCGGCTTGATGCGGGACCGGGCGGTACGTCGGTTGCCAGTGGTCGAAGAGGGCAGAGTTGTCGGCGTCGTGTCTCTCGGCGACGTGGCCATCGAGCGCGAGCCTGGTTCAGCCTTGGGTGACATCAGCGCGGCCTGGAAAGAGCGCTACAAGATCCGCGCCGGTGTCGAAGGCACCATCTTCCAGGCTGTAGGGCGCTGCGGCCTGCGCAGATCCCGCAACTCGGGCCTGGCAAAGACCAGTCTCCAGTACCAGCTCACCGGAGCCGCGATCAACCTCGCCCGCATCGACGCCCACCTCACCGACACACCACGAGCGCGCACCGGGACCAGCCACTTCGCAGCACTTTGCCCCGCCGGGCTGACGCTCGACGGGGCAAAGCCGGGGCCGAATTGACCAACAGCGTCTCTCCAGGGGTGCGGTCCACCGGGCTGTTCCGTACGCGAACGCGGTGGCCACGGCTTGCGTCTGCCGGGGCCAGCGGCGACCGCTCACCGAGTGGTGAGCGGCTTGCCGGCGGCACGCCGGTCGGCGAGCCCCCAGTTCGTGTCGACCGCGTAGAAGCCGTTCTCTACCAGCAGGTTCGCAGCACTGGCGGACCGGATACCGCTGATGCGGAAGGTGATGAGCGGGCGGTCGTCGGGGAGCTCCGGGCAGCGGCCGGACAGCTCTTCGAGCGGCGTATGCACGGTGCTGGGATGTGCACTCGGTTCTACTCGAACGCGCGGCGGACGTCCGCGACGAGCGCCCTCCGCGACGAACCGGACTGCCTCGGTGGCGCTTCGGAAAGCTGTGCCACACCTTCCGAACCGAGCGTTGCGTTCCACGTCGCTCGGAGCCGAATCCTGCCCTCGATCCGGGGGCGTGATCTGCACCGTTTCGGGTCTCAGGCGCGTCGCGGTCCGCCTCTCCGCGGGCCCCGGCTATAGGGGCTTCAGTGAGACAAGGAAGCCCCGCCGGGATGCTTCGGCGGGGCTTCTGTGCCCGGTGGACTATGCCGGCGTCGAGGGTGCCGGGCGGGCGGTTGTACTCCGGCTCTCCGCTTTCGAGCACGCGGAGCAGGGATGCGGTGACGACCCGTGTCGTACGGCCGATGCGTCGCACGCGGCACGGGAACTCCGCCCGACGAACCAGGCCGTAGCTCTTCGCTCGCGAGAACCTGGGACGGAACGGGGAGCGTGGAGGAGGCTTCCAAGGTGCTGGTTCGGTGAAGCCGGTGCTCAAGCCCGGATCATGAACAACAAGGGGGGAGGTCATGCCCCGGAGGCCCCATCGCGGAGCCACGAAGAACGTAACTCGAGGGTGCGCACGAGATGGTTCAGCGTCCGGACAGGTACCGGCCGGGACGGGTGCCGAGGTGCTGGCCGTGGTAAACGACCAGTTCGCCGTTGACCAGCACGTGCGGAACGCCGGCCGCGTACGTGCCGGTGAAGGCGAACGTGTCCTGCGTGGCGAGGGCTGAGAGATCGAGCACGGCCAGGTCGGCATGCTGCCCGGGCCGGATACGACCACGTTCTGACAGCCGGAAGCGGTCGGCGACCATCGAGGTCATCTTGCGCACTGCCTCCTCCAGGCCGAGGGTTTTGGCGCGCAGCACGTGGTGGGCGAGGTAGTGAACGTGGCCCGTGAAGAACAGCGGATGGCGGGTCCGCGCCGCGAGCGGGCCCTCGGTGCGGCTGGTGAAGCCGTCCACGCCGAGGCAGAACAGCGGGTGCGCGACCGCCTCGGCGACATGCTCGGGCGTGAACAGCCGCCCCATGAGCTGCACAGTCGGCATGTCGGATCCAGCCGCCCGCAAGACGTCGAAGAATGCGTCCCAGCAGTCCTGGCCGCGCAGCGCGGCGATCTCGGGGAAGGACAGGCCCTCCAGCTCCGGTGTGGCGGGGCTGGTCGCGAGGACGACCCTTTCCCATTGGTCCTTGTGCACGAACCGCCAGTAGCGGTCGCAGTCCTGGCGCAGCTGACGCCGGACGTCGGGGTCGCCGAGCCGGCAGGCCGCGCTCCCGGGGCCGTCGGCCAGCAGCCAGTTGGGCAGTAGCCCGGCGGCCAGTCCGATACCGTGCGGATACGGCGTCATGTCGGCGAGTACGTCCAGTCCCGCCTCCCGCTCGGTGGCGAGCCGGGTGACGGCGTCGTGCCAGGCGCCGTCGGGAGCACCGGTGTCGTGGCGGACGTTGAGGTGGGAGAGCTGGGCGCGCAGCCCGCTGTGCCGGGCGACAGTGAGGAACTCCTCGACGGCGTCGATCAGGTGCGCGTCCCGGTTGCGGATGTGACTTGCGTAGATCCCGTCATGCCGCTTGAGGACGGCCGTCACATGGGCGAGTTCACCGGTGGTTGCGTCCCGCCCGGAGCCGTACTCGAGGCCGCTGGACATCCCCAGAGCTCCGGCTTCCATGGCTTCTTCGAGCAGGAAGGCCATCTGTGCGAGTCCGTCGGCGCCGACGGACTCGCCCCGTACCTGGGCGGCGTCACGCAGGGCTGTGTGCCCGACGAGCCAGGCGAGGTTCTGCGCCGTGCCCCTGTCCTGCCGGTGCACGACGTCCAGCAGTTCGGGGAACGTGCGCCAGGAGACCGGCCCTTCGTACCCGTAGGCACGCAGGGCGCGGCGGGCCTCCTCGGCGCCCGCTTCGGCCAGGGGCGCGTAGGTCACTCCGCAGTTCCCGACGATCTCGGTGGTGACGCCCTGGCGAACGGTGCTCTGGGCGTCCCTGTTGCCCAGCACGGACCAATCGCTGTGGCTGTGCGGGTCGATGAATCCGGGTGTGATGGTCAGGCCGGTCGCGTCGATGCGCCGGGCCGCTTCCGTGCGGAGGCTCGCGCCAACGGCTACGACGCGACCGTCCCGCACCGCGACATCGGCCTGGCGAGCCGGGGCTCCGGTGCCGTCGACGACCTGACCGCCGGACAGCAGGAGGTCGACGCCTGACGAGACAGTGGCGGACGAGGCAGGGGTGGGCATCAGCGCAGATCCTCCTGGTAGCGGTCGTGTACCCGGCTGAGGAAGGCGAGCGACACCAGGGCGCCGCAGACCAGGTAGAACGCGGGGGCGACGGATACACCGGATTGGGTGGCCAGAAACGTGTTCACGAAGGGCGCCGTGCCGCCGAAGACGGCGGCCCCGATGTTGTACGAACTGGAGAACGCGGTGGAGCGGACCTGGGTGGGGAACAGCTCGACGAACAGCGCGGCCATCGGCCCGGAGACGGCGGCGAACAGGACGACGAAGACCACCTGCCCGGCGAGCGCCCCGGCGAGGGTGCCGCTCGTGGCGAGCAGGAAGACCGGATACGTGGCCAGTGCGTAGAGCGCCAGTGCGCCGCCCATCACCTTCTTGCGTCCCACCCGGTCGGAGAGCGCGCCGGCCGCGACTATGAGCGGCACTTCGATCAGCAGGGCGATGGCGTTGGTCGTCAGGGCGTCCGCCAGCGAGAGCGCGCCGACCGCGTCGAGGAAGGCCGGGAAGCTGGTCGCCGTGTACCCGTAGAGAGTTACGCCGAAGACGATGCCCAGCACGAGCAGCCAGTTGCGCCGCGTTTCCGTGGCTGCGCCGATGCCGTTGTCCGCGTCGGCACTGCTGATGCCGCTGTCGCCGGGCATGGCGTCCTCGGGCTTCACCCCCTGCTGGTGTACCGGCTTGTGGGGGGTGTGCAGTTCGCGGTACGCCGGGGACTCGTCCAGCTTCAGGCGGATGAACAGCCCGACCGCCGCGACGATGCCACCGAGGAGGAACGGGATCCGCCATCCCCAACTGTCCACAGCCGCCTCAGGCATGAGCCGGACGACCGCCATGGCGACGCCGGTCCCCATCAGGAAGCCCGCCACCGTGGAGGCCTGCAGCACCCCGGAGTAGAGACCGCGGCGGCCGGTGCGTGCGTACTCGATCAGGAACGTCGCGCCGCCTGTCCACTCCGCGCCCGCCGCCAGCCCCTGGACCATCCGCAGCGCCACGAGCAGTGTCGGAGCGAGCATCCCGGCCGAGGCGTGCGTGGGGAGCAGCCCGATGAGCACGCTGGCGACGCCGACGGTCACCATCGTGATCGCGAGCATGCTCCGGCGCCCGGCACGGTCGCCCAGCCGCCCCAGGACGATCGCCCCCAGCGGTCGGCACACGAACCCGACCGCGTACGACGCGAGCGTCACCAGCAGCGAGACGGTCGGGTCATCCGAGGGGAAGAACAGTCGCCCGATCACGGCCGCCATCGACGCGTAGATCGCGAAGTCATACCACTCCAGCAGGGTGCCCAGCACCGCCGCCGCCGTGACGCTGCCCGGAACGCCCCGGCCGCCGTCCGCACGTGCGGACGGCGTCGCCGGCTTCGTCAGCTCCATAGCTCCGCCTCTCATGTGGGGCCTCTGGCCCAGGGCGATGAACGTAGACGAGCAAATGGCAGATGGTCAACCATCCGCCATTTGTTATCATTGGCGGGACGACCAAAGGAGCCCTACACGATGGCGGCATCGCCCCCGCATCCGCCCGAATCCCGGCGCGACTGGATCCTGCGCAACCTGCGCGAACGCATCGCCCACGGTGAACTCCCCGCAGGGGGGAGGCTCATTGAACGGGACATCTCGGTGCACTACGGCATCAGTCGGGGCCCGGTCCGCGAGGCCATCATGGTTCTGGAGCAGGAGGGGCTGGTCATCACCCATCCCTATCGGGGCGCTGTCGTCACCGAGGTCTCCCAGAAGGAGATCGAAGAGATCCTGGTCCCGATCCGGCTGGTGATCGAGAAGGCTGCCTTCCGCGCCGCAGCCGAGGTAGCTGACCAGCAGCTGTTTGAAGCCCTCGCCGTACTCGTGGAACAGATGGAGTCCGCGGCGGCCGAGCCTCTGGACGCCAAGGCGCTCGCCGACCTCGACGTCGCGTTCCACGAGACCGTGATCACCGCCGCCGGACATATGCAGCCACTGCGGATCTGGCGCACCATCCAGCCCCGCGTGCGGGCCTATTTCCTCCGCGACGCCCCACACCACGAGAACCCCCATGGTGTCGTCGACCAGCACCGATCTCTGCTCGATGCTCTGCGATCCGGGGATCCGGAGCGGATCGGGGGCGAGATCGCAGAGCACATCGGGATCTATCTCGGCGCTGACGACGGTGAGCGGCGCGGGTGACGGCGCAACCAGTCGGCGAACCCGCCTACCGCCACTGGCAGAAGGTCGGCTCGCGCGGCGGGTGGCCCCCGCGTCGGGCGCGATAGCAACTGCTCGGGCTCTTCGAAAGTGTCCGGGACGAGGACCGGACGAGGAACAGCCGGCCGGTGGGACTGCACGATCCACGCTTGAATCCCAGTCACGCAGCGGGTCGCGGCAGGCGCCCCGCCGCGTGACTGGCTGCAGGCGAGGCCGGACATGGTCACGGACACCCTCGACGGTCCGCACTTCGACCTGCCGCGGCCGCCGCCCGAGCCGAAGCCCGGCTGGGCACCACGGGCACGGGCGTCATGTACCTACACCCCTCCCGACCCCGGAGCGGCCCGACGGGTCCTGGGACCGCGGTTGCACCACCCGGCCGTCCTCGCCCTGCTGGAACGGTTCGGATCCCCGGCCCCCTGATCGTCCGAGCCTGGCCGCCTCCCTGAGCGCCGTCCTCGACCAGCGAAAGCAGCTGACCGGACGGATCGAAGAACTCCTGGAGGCCCACCTTCTCTCGAAGGTCCTGACCTCGATGCCGGGAGTCGGCGTCAGGACCGGAGCCCGCATCCTCATCGAGGTCGGCGACAGCAGCACCTTCCCCACTGCGGGACACCTCGCCACCTACGCAGGGCTCGCCCCCGCGACCCGCAGTTCAGGCTCCTCAATCAGCGGCGAACAGCCCTCCCGGAGAGGGAACAAGCAGCTCAAAAGGGCCTTCTTCCTCTCCGCGTTCGCAGCCCTGCCCGACCCGGCATCCCGGGCCTACTACGACAAGAAGATCAGCCAGGGCAAGCACCACACCCAAGCCCTGCTCTGCCTCGCCCGACGACGAGCCGACATCCTGTTCGCCATGCTCCGAGACGGCGCCTTCTACGAACCGCGCCCGGCCAGTCCCTGGCCGCCGTCTCCGTCAGGCGTCACCGCGGTGAGGAAGCGGGGTCCGCCTCCAGAGCAGCCAGCAGCTCCGCGAAGCGCCGGTCCTGCGAGGTTCCCGCAGCCATCTCGCTCAGCGCATAAGCCGTGGTCTTGAAGCCGTCTCCGTGGTGGAACTCCGCACCCCACGCGCCAAGCCTCACCGAAGCCACCTCGTCCAGCCCCAGGCGGTGGGTCCCTCACGGATTGACCGCCACGATCCCGTCAGGGCCGACCTCAAGCCGGAGTGCGGGGGCGTCCGCGATCACCGTGGCATCGCGGCATCGGTTTTCGCCTCGCCGGGGTAGAGGTCGGCGATCCGCCGCATCGCGAGACCGGGGCAGGTGGGCGACCTGGCAGCCCGCGTCCCGGGCCACGGTCAAGGGCAGGGCGCCGACGTATGCGGGCTGGTCCACGATCCGGCCGCAGGAGTTCCGGGGACATCGCGCTCGCCGCGCTTCCGGACCGGTCGTAGGTGACGCGGCAGGCGCCTGGAACCCGGGATTCCTTGACCATCAGCCCGGTCGCGCGTTGCGCGCCGACCTCCACGGCGACTTCCACGTCCTCGGCGCGCAGCGCGGCGAGAAGGGCTTCGCCTATCGCATCGTCGCCGACGCGCCCCAGCCAGAGCGCGCCGATGCCGAGGCGGGACAGCCCGATCGCAACGTTCGTCTCCGTGCCACCGATCGTTATGCGCGCGGAGGCCCCGGCCCACGGGGCCGGTTTCTCCTGCATGGACGAGCCGCATCGTCTCGCTGAGCGTCAGCACCCGAGGGTGCGGCCGTCCGTTCACGTGATCACGTCCTCGCCGATCTCCTCGGCAAGGAGCCGCACGCGGTCGGTGAGGGGCCGGAGCGATCCGCCGTTCAGCGCGTCACCGATGAGAGGTCCTCCCATGGAGACGGCGGCCGCTCCCGCGGCCAGCGACGCGCGTGCCTCTGCCGCACCGATCCCCACGGACGGCACGGCGCGCAGGTCCGGGAAGAGCCCGCGGAGCTGCCCCACGTACTCGGCTCCGACCGCGGACGCGGGGAAGATCTTCACGAGGTCCGCGCCCGAGGCCGTCGCGGTCATCACCTCGGCGGGCGTGAGCGCGCCCATGATGACCGGCACGCCGTGCTCGCGCGCCGGCTCCGCCGCTCCGCGGACGACGCTCGGAGTGACGAGGAACTGCGCGCCTGCGTCGAGCGCGGCTCGGGCCAGTACGCCGTCGGTCCCGTACCGACGCCGATGCGTGCGACGTAGCCGACGTGTGCTCGCAGGTGGCCGACAGCGTCGAGCGTTCCCGGCGTGGTGAGTGGGCTCGATCTCGCGGACGCCTCCGTCGACGAGTCCGTCGACGACCGGGCGGTACCGGTCGGCCGATGGGGCGCGGAGGTCCGCGATGACCTTCTACAGGGGTGTGGTCGGTATGCTCACGCCCTCGGGTCCGCGAACGCGGGCCGCGTGCCGTACTTCTCGACCGTTTCGGGGTCGAGGGACACTCCGAGTCCAGGGCCGGAGGGGATGTCGAGGTAGCCGTCGGCGTCGAGTCGCCAGCCCCCCGCGACCAGGTCGTCCACATAGGCCGACCCGGTCTTGTACTCGACGAGGTCGGTGGACGCGAGTGCGGACGAGAGCTGCAGATCGGCGGCGAGACCGATGGCCGTGTTCCATCCGTGCGGGATAAGGCGGATACCGAGGTCCTGGGCCTCCCAGCCGATCCGGCGTGACTCGCTCAGACCGCCTCCCTTCGTGGTGTCTGGCTGGACGATGTCGAAGGCGCGGCGCCGCAGGTAGGGGGCGAAACTCTGCCTGCGGGTGAGGACCTCGCCACCGCTGATGGGGACGGGTGAACCCGCACGCAGTTCGACGAAACCATCGAGGTCGTCCGGCGCGAGTGCCTCCTCGAACCAGGCGACGTCGTAGTCGGCGAGCATCCGCGCGGTTCGCTTCGCCCATGCCAGACCGCCGGGGAAGAAGCCTTCGGAGCCGCCGGCGTCGACAGCGAGCAGCCGGTCGCCGATCGCGGCGCGGGCGGCGGCGACGGTGCGCTCGTCGGTGGCGGCGTCCACCCGTCCGAACTTCCACCAGCCGATCTTGAAGGCGGTGAACCCCTGCTCCACGAGTTCGGTGAGGTTGTCCGTCATCGGTCCGGCCTCGTCCATGAGCACCGACGCGTAGGGGCGTACCCGGGTGCGGTGGCGCCCGCCGAGCAGCCGGCCGACCGGCTGGCCGAGCGCCTGACCGGCGATGTCCCACAGGGCGATGTCGATCGCGCTCGTCGCGTGCGTGAGCGAGCCGCCCCGGCCCATCCAGAACGCGGTCTGGTGCAGCGTTTCGGTGATCCGCTCGACCTCCACCGGGTCCTGTCCGACGAGGTGCGGGAGCAGGAGGTCGATCGCTCCCCGGACGAGGTTCTCGGTGGTGAACGCGCTGCCGATGCCCGTGACGCCTTGGTCGGTGTGGACGGCGACGAGCGTGTGCACGACATCGTCCGGGCGCAGTTCGTTCGACCAACCGCCCTCGGGGGTCGCCCCGCGAAGACCGCATGTCTCGACCCTGGTGATTCTCATGAGTGCCTCTCGTAACGGGTGCCATCGCCGCGGACGCCGACGAGGCGGCGGCTGTAATTCGGGACCGTACCCGACCGAGAGGACCATTGTCGACAATCGACTATTCGGTTACAGTCTGCCGAACCGCCCGCCGCACCACCAGGGGGGGCAGCCGTGCGGCGAAGCGTCACTCCCCGCCCCAGCCACCCCTCAAATCCCCCTGCCTCCGCCTCCATAGGTCCGCGCCCACCGCCCGAAGGGGCCACCGCACTTGATTGTCGACAAAGTACGATCCTGTTACGCTCCGGCCATGTCTGATCTTCCCGCGCTTCCCGCGCTCCCCTCCGCCTCCCTCGCCTCCCGCCGCGAAACCGTCGCAGACGTCCTGCGCGAGGCCATCACCTCGGGCCGTCTCCAAGCGGGCCAGAAGCTCACGGAGTCTGGAGTCGCCGAACAGCTGGGAACCAGCCGGGCGCCGGTCCGCGAGGCGCTGCGCCAGCTGGAACAGGAGGGCCTGGTGATCTCCTACCCGTACCGCGGTACGGAGGTGCTCGGCGTCTCCCAGGAGGAGATCGAGAACGTCCTCGTACCGGTCCGCATCTCCCTGGAGAAGTTCGCCTTCCGTAAGGCGATGCCCCGTCTGACCGACGCGGACTACGCCCATCTTCAGTCGCTCGTCCGCACCATGGAGGCAGCGGCCGACGCGTCCGACGCGGCGCTGCTCGCCGACGAGGACATCCGCTTCCACGAGGCGGTGGTCACCTTGTCCGGGCAGCAGCACTGCCTGCAGATCTGGCGGTCGATCCAGCCCCGCGTGCGCTCCTACTTCCGGCGCGACGCGAGCCACTACTCGGACGCGACCGTGGTCGCCGGGCAGCACCGCGAGCTCATCGACGCACTCCGCGCGGGCGACGAGCACGCACTGGACCGCACCGTCACCGCCCACATCAACACCCATTTCAGAGCCACCAAGGACCCCTCCGAATGACCAGGACTATCTTGATCACCGGCGGCGGAAGCGGCATCGGCCGCGCCACCGCGTTCGAAGCCGCACGCCGGGGCTGGGCCGTCGGCATCCTCGACCGTGACGGCGAGAGCGCCGAGCGGGCGGCGGCCGAAGCCCGGCGCATCGGCGCCCACAGAGTCTGGTCGGCCGCGTCGGATGTCACCGACGAACGGGAGCTCGTCGACGCGTTCGGTGCGGCGAGCACCGCACTGGGCCCGGTGGACGGGGTGACCGCGAGCGCCGGCATCGAGATCAACGCGCCCCTGCCGCACATGCCCCTCGACACATGGCGCCGTGTTCTCGACGTGAATCTCACCGGCACCTTCCTGACCGTACGCACAGCCGCCCAGGCTCTGCGGGGCGCCGGGAGGCCGGGCTCCATCGTGTGCGTGTCGTCCCCTTCCGCCTTCGTCGGCTTCGCGGGCGGCTCGAACAGCGCGTACGGAGCGTCCAAGGGCGGAGTCTCCGCGTTCGTGCGCGCCGCCGCCATCGACCTCGCCCCTCACGGCATCCGCGTCAACGCGATCGTCCCCGGCGCCACCGACACACCGATGCTCTACTTCGGCCTCGCCGGTGCCGAGCTCGAAGCGGAGCGCGCGCGTCTGAGAGACGCCGCGGCACGCCAGATCCCGCTCGGGCGGATGGCCGACCCCGCCGAAATCGCGCGTGCCGCTACCTGGCTGCTCTCCGACGACGCCTCGTATGTCACAGGCAGTCACCTGGTATGCGACGGCGGCCTCATGGCCAAGAGCGCGAACGACTT
Organism: Streptomyces sp. NPDC088252; assembly: GCF_044740965.1. NCBI lineage: Bacteria > Bacillati > Actinomycetota > Actinomycetes > Kitasatosporales > Streptomycetaceae > Streptomyces > Streptomyces sp. NPDC088252. The sequence continues at coordinate 24,501 of NZ_JBIURS010000009.1, forward strand.
CTGACAAAACCCGAAACCCACCACAGAAAGGCGGACTCACATGGCAACTCAGGCGATCGGCACCACGACATGGGTAGTCGCGGACGGCTACATCCCCCCGGGCAGCACCGGACCAGCACCCGCAATGACCAGCCATGACAGCATCTGCATGCTCAACGCCGGCGGCGACCCCGCACACGTCACCATCGAGGTCTTCTACACCGATCGCGAGCCGGCCGGACCCTATGAGCTCACCGTTCCCGCACGCCGCGCACACCACCAGCGGATCAACGACCTCCGCGGCCCCGAGCCGATCCTTCCGGGGATCGACTACTGCCTCGTGATCCGAAGCGACCACCCCATCGTCGTCCAGCACACCCGTCTCGACTCGCGACAGGCGGAGAACGCCCTGATGTCCACCATCGCCTACCCCTCATCCCTGTGAGCGGCGTGGTCGACAATCCACAATCGACAAGGATCCCACCATGTCCCATTCACACCCCAGAGAGAGCGGCCGCCTGACCCGCCGCGTGGCCACGATGGCGGTGGCCGCCGCCATCGGCGGCTTCCTCTTCGGATTCGACACCGCCGTGATCAACGGCGCCGTGAACGCCCTCGAGAGCAACTTCGGGCTCGACTCCATCGGACTCGGCACCATCGTCGCCGTCACCCTGCTGGGAGCCACACTCGGCTCGTTCGGCGCCGGCTGGCTCGCCGACCGCATCGGGCGCCCGCGCACCATGGCGGTCGCCGGCGCCGTCTTCCTTGTCGCCGCGATCGGCTGCGGCCTCGCACAGGGCCTCTGGGACCTCGCGATCTGGCGCCTGCTCACCGGCTACGGGGTCGGATTCGCGACGGTGATCGGGCCGCTCTACATCTCGGAGATCGCGCCGGCGAGCGTGCGCGGCCGCCTTGCGTCCCTGCAGCAGATGGCGATCGTCCTCGGCATCTTCGCCGCTCTTCTCTCCGACAGCTCGATCGCACTCACGCTCGAGGGCGCGGATGCGCAGACGTTCCTCGGTCTCCCCGCGTGGCGGTGGATGTTCATCGCAGGCATCGTGCCGGCCCTCATCTACCTGGTTATCGCGCTCGCGGTCCCCGAGTCGCCGCGGTTCCTCGTCGCGCGCGGGCGAGCCGCCGAAGCGCGCGACGTGCTGCAAAGGCTCCAGGACATCACAGACGAAGAAGCCGCCACGCTGACCGATCGCATGGCCGCGACGCTGCGGACCGACCGCTCCGCCCGCTTCCAGGACCTCCTTGATCGACGGCACGTTCTCCTCCCCATCGTCTGGGTGGGGATCGGGCTCGCAGCCCTTCAAGCCCTCGTCGGCGTCGACGTCATCTTCTACTACTCCACGTCACTGTGGCAGTCGGTCGGTTTCGACGAGTCGGCAGCGTTCGCCCTGTCGGTACTGAGCTCCTTCGTGAACGTGATCGCGACAGTGGTCGCGATTCTTCTCATCGACAGGGTGGGCCGCCGTCGGCTGCTGCTCGCCGGATCAGCAGGCATATTCGTGAGCCTCGTCACGGTGGCGGTGGGCTTTTCCACCGCCACCATCACCGCAGACGGCGAGCCCGCACTGTCCGGAGTCTGGGGGCCGGTCACTCTCGTCGGCGCAAACGTGTTCGTCGTGGCCTTCGCAGTTTCCTGGGGTCCGGCCGTCTGGGTCCTTCTCGGCGAGATGTTCCCCAACCGCATACGCGGCGTCGCGCTGTCGGCGTGCGCCGCCGCCAACTGGCTCGCCGGTGTCCTGCTCAACTTCTCGTTCCCGAGCCTGCGCGACCTCTCTCTGGCAGGAAGCTACGCGGTCTACGCATTCATGGCCCTGCTCTCGTGGCTGCTCGTCTTCTTCTTCGTCAGCGAGACGAAGGGGCGCTCGCTGGAGGACATGCAGGAAGACGCCACGCCGGCGACCAGCCCGCTGAAGTAATACGCGCCAGCGACCTCTCTTCGCCCCGGCCGCCGGCCGAGCCCGTCGGACCGTACGCGTCTCGGACATCGCCCAACTCACCGGACTCGGCTCCTCCACCACCTCCCGCATCATGTCCACCCTCGAGCGCCTCTATCTGGCCAGATTGACCGTGCTGACACGTGGCTGCGCACCCACGGCAAGGTCTGGGGCTCCGTCACTTCCTGCCACTGCGGTGAGCAGCGCAGCACTGCGCGGTCGCCGCCCGGCCGGGCCACGGACGCCAAGCGGCGCTGTGACCTTGCTGGGGAGTTCGAGGCGCTGGTCGGTGGGCATCGCGCGTTGACCGAGGCGCCGTGGTACCCGTTCACCTTCGCCGCCTCCGGCGCCTGCGCGGTCTTTCCGGGCTGCTCCTCGGCAGCCGTTGCGGTCAGGTCGGCCCGGGCGTGGTCCTGCCCGGTCTCGCCCGCCGGGGCCCAGCACCTCACCGACCCGCGAGCGGGCGGTGAGCCACTCCCATTCCGGCTCGGCCACGGCCAACTCGGCCTGGATACGGTCGGCATCCTCCCGTAGCCCGTCCACGCGACGGCGAGCACCCAGCTCACGCTGTTCTAACAGCCCAACCACCAACGGCATCCACGACCTCCCGCACTGCTCCTTGTCTCGTATCTCGACCGCGCCCCGGGCCAGCGAGGTTTTCTCAGTGGCGCGATTCTTCCCATCCCGTTCGGCGCTGATCGTCGCGATGACAGTTCCGTCGCTGACCGGGAGCGACATGTCAACGAGCAGCGCCTCTGCCATCGGGCAGGACGTTGCGCGAGATGGTCTGTTTCAGGATGCCTTTTGGTCGGCGGGCTTCTTGATCTCGGTGGTCACCCGTGCCCCTCGGAAGAGCACCGGGAGCCACAGGAGACATGCCAGCAGGGGGACTGCGGCGTAGGTGGCCATGCCCACACTGGAGCCCATCCCGTCCATGAGCGCGCCGAGGACGAGATAGCCGGTGCCGATGAGCGCCGACTCCACGAATGCGATCATCGACAGCAGGCTCGCCCGGTGGCGCGACGACACTGCCTCGTTGAACGCGTTGTCCACGAGCACGGCGGTGATCTCGGGAATTCCTACCAGGGCCAGGAACGCGGCGATGGTGACCCAGACAAGGCCGAGGCCGCTCAGGGCGAGTGCCGCGGCGAGCGTCAGGAGAGACACCGGGACTATCATCCGATACCCGATGCGCCGGTCCGCGCGCTCCGACAGCAAGGGAGTGAGTCCGCCGACGAAGAATCCCGCCGATATGACCACGCTGACCAATGCGGTGCCCGCTCCCTGATCGGAGAGGGTCTTCTGCGTAAGAATGATGTACGGCGTCAAAGTCGCATGCATCAATCCGGACACCACGACAAGCGTCACGAGCGCCGGTGTGGCTACCCGAAGCATCGCCCGCCATGCTGTGGCGTCGCCGTGCTCCTCCTCGGCTTCCTCCTGCTCGTCCACCGCGTCCGCGCCGCGGATCTCGGGCACCCGCGACATCAGCACCACCACGGCCAGGACGAGGCACGACGCCGAACCGACGTAGACGATTCCCCAGGAAAACTGCTGCAGTTGGCCGCCGAGGACGATGGCGGCTCCCGAGGTGACCGTCCCGAGCATGGTGAACCGGGACTTGATCTTGACGTAGCTGGCCGTTGCACCACGACGCACGAGCAGGTCGTACAGCAGGGCGGTGTCCGAACCGGATACACATGCCATGCCCACGCCCTGGCCGATGAACAGCGTCAGGAACACCCAGTAGTTGGAGGATGTCACCTGACCGATCAGGCATCCAGCTATCAGCACCTGGCCGATCACAATGCTGGCACGCCTGCCGATTCGGTCGGCGATGACTCCCGTCGGCAACTCCGCAAGTCCGCTGACCAGGTAGAGCAGTGTCTGAAGGAGGGCCACTTGCCCGGCGGAGAAGCCTCGCTGCTGAAGGAAGAGGACGAATACGCCACGCTGGAACAGCGAGTTGGCGAGCACGGCGTATACGTAGAACGGGCGCGTGACACTTGGTGCTGCATTGTCGACTGCAGCCGACCCGCCAAGGGCCTCCGTGGTGCCGGTCATGCTGCGGGATCCCCTGGTGACTCCGGTGATCATTGGTGTGGGGCCTCCACCGTCGACCGGAACCTCCAGTCCATACTTCGCGCAGGACATTGAGCCGATCCTCGGGGAACCGTTGCCGGCGCCCCGGCCATCCTCGGCGGTGGCGTCACATGCTGGAAACAGTAGCGTGCATCTTCTGGAAACGGTCGCGCACATCTTGGAGCCGGCGTAGGCGTGAGTCAGGGAAATCCCAGACCTCGTCACTGAGAAATGATCTTCGCTGAGCTATGTGAACCGCTCGATCCGGGACGGGTGGGGCAGGTGGGCCCCGATCGTCGAGAGACGTGAAGCCCCTGGTAGGACGGTTCTCACCACAAGATCGTCCGCTGAACCAGCGGCTTCACGTTGGTCACCTGTGCTGCCACGCTCGATGTCCCGCGCCACATCGTGGTACACCTCTCCCGGCTGCTTGCCGCGCATCGCCGTCGTCTGGGCACCCCGCGGGGCTCGCGGGCACTGGGCACGTTCCGGCAGGCGGTCCTCGTGCTGCGCTGGTTCCGTGAGCGGGGCTGCGTGCACTGCCTGGCCAGGGACGCTGGCATCTCCCAGGCCACCAGCTATCGCTACCTGCACGAGGGGATCGGCATCCTCGCGGCCCAAGCACCCGATCTGCACGAGGTGTTGGACCGTTGCCGCGAGGAGGAGATGAGTCACGTGATCCTCGACGGCATGCTCATCGAGAGCGACCGCCTGGCCGGCACCCGGGACAACGGCAACGACCTGTGGTTCGGCCAGAAACACAAGAGCTTCGGCGGCAACGTCCAGTTCCTGTCCGCCCCGGACGGCACCCCGCTGTGGGTCTCCGATGTCGAGCCGGGCTCCACCCCGGACATCACCGCCGCCCGGCTGCACGTCCTGCCCGCGTTGTACAAGGCAGCCGCAGACGGCCTGCCCACCCTGGCCGACGAGGGATACGTCGGCGCCGGCATCGGCATCCGCGTCCCGGTCCGCCGCCCGAAGCGGAAGTCGGAACAAGCCCTCGACGCCGACACCCGCACCACGAACTGCCTGGTCAGAGACCTCCGCGCCCTCGGTGAGCGCACCGCTGCCGAACTCGAAGAACGCTGGCGCACGCTCAAGCGCGTCACCCTCAGCCCCAGCCGTATCGGCGACATAGCCCGCGCCGCCCCTGCCCTCAACCGCCACTGGAAGTGATCTTCACTGAGAAATCCTCAGTCGGCCAGGGCACACCGGATGCCGCACCGTCTGCTCGGGCCACGCCGCCCACACCGCCATCCGCAAGTACACATCGCCGCTGCCGTATTCGACCCGGCAGGTGGCAGGGCGGTTACGGCCGAGTGCGTCCACCCGGTCGGGAATGACCAGGGCCTTGCCGACGAGATTGTGTAACGAATTAGCGGTGCAGGCGCCGGCGCATTCCTTTCGTCTCAATAGGTCCGCGACGTGAGGATTCCACGCAGGGCCGTCGGCGGGCATCCGACCACGGCAGACAGAAAAGAACTCCAAAAGACTGGAACCTTCGCCGGGACCATGTCAACGTACAACGTCCCGGAAAACACCAGGTCAGATGATGCAGTTACTCCGGTGTGGTCAGGGCTGCGACTGATTCGCAACCCCGCACCACACTGGGCTGCCTTGCTGGCAAGGTCCCTATTTGGGAGGCTCGTCTGTCGGATTCCGCTATTGGATCCGCCCGCTTCGCTTCACCCGCCCTCTTTGGGCTCGGCGCAGGGGGACCTATTGATCCGAAACGCTTTGGGTTCAGGCTCGTTGACGGTGTGTGAGTGATCTGGTGGGGGATACGCGGACCTGGTCGCCGGACGCGCAGGAGGCTGTGCGGTTGCTTGCGGTGTCCGCGCTGGTGGAGGGCCGGGACCGGGTAGAGGTCGCCGCTCTGTTCAAGGTGCCGGCCAGGGCAGTGGACAACTGGTGGGCCAAGCGGCAGGCCGGTGGACGGGACGCACTGCTGTCCCGCACCCGAGGTCGTCGCGTGGGGGAACACCAGGTCCTGTCCGAGGCCGAGCAGGCCGCCGTCCGGCAGGACGTGCTCGATCACACCCCCTGACCTGGGGCTTTCCGGTCAGCTGTGGACACGCGGGCAGATAGGCGAGCTGATCTTCAAGCTGTACCGAGTCCGCTTCACCGAGCCCGGCGTGGGCAAGTCAAGCGCTGGGGCCCGACCTTCCAGCGTCCAGACAAACGGGCCCTCCAGCAGGATCCGGAAGCGGTCCGTCTCTGGCACGAGGAGACCTGGCCGGCCATCCGGGCCAGGGCGAAGGCGGAGAACGGTGAAGTCCTCTTCGCCGACCGGGTCGGCATCCGCTCGGACCAGGTCACCGGCCGCACCTGGGGTGCGCAGGGGCGGACGCCGGTCGTCCGCCGCACCGGGAACCGGTTCTCCGTAAACGCGATGTCCGCGATCAGCACCCGCGGCCGGATGCACGTCATGGTCTTCACCGAGTCGTTCGACGCGAAAGTCATGGGCCACTTCCTCGCCCGGCTCGTCGGACACTTCGACCACAAGGTCCACCTGATCGTCGACCGGCACTCGGCCCACCGCTCGAAATCCGTCCGGGCCTGGCTCGCCGACCACCAGGACGAGATCGAGCTGCACTTCCTGCCCCCGTACTCAAACGAGCTGAACCCCGACGAGCTGGTCAACGCCGACCTCGAACGCAGCCTGCCCCACACCCAGCGGGCCAGGAACCGGGCCGAACTCGCCACTGAAACCCGCAGGTTCTTCCACCGCCGACAGCGCCAGCCCCACATCGTCACCGGCTACTTCAAAGCCCCGCACGTCCGATACGTCCTCGACGAGTGAACCCAATGAGTTTCTGATCAATATGGGGTTCGTCAAGGGAATCGGGCTGCGTTCTGGTGAGGTTCGGGGCAGCATGGCGTGATGCCTGACTTGTTGTGGGATGACGTAGTGAGCTTCTTCGACCCGGATTTGATGGGGTCGCTGCCGGACGTGGTTGTTCCTGATGCCTCGGTTGAGGACTGGCAGGCGGTTTTGGACCTCGTCAGCGTGAGCGGCTGGACGTTTCAGTACTCCGAAGGCGAGACGGTGCTGCCAGTGCCTCGGGCGGAGGCAGTTCTGTCCCGCCCGGCTGACGCTGAGAGCCCGGAGCTGAGGGATCAATGAGCGGAACTGGATCGCCGTTGTCCTTGGCCTGGGGTGTGGTCTCCGGCAAGGGGAGGTCTTCGGGCCGAGTCCTGATGATATTGACTACGCACGCGGTGTCCTCCACGTTCGTCGACAGACTCAGACGATCGACGGGAAGTTGTACTACGCGCTTCCGACGTCTCGGAAGGCCCGTGTCGTCGACATGCCGCCGTCCGTGGCTGAAGAGCTGAAAAGGCATGTGAGGGATTAACCAGGCAGGCGAGTCTGTCGTCACCCTGGCCCAGCGGTTGGGGCACTCATCGCCCACGATTACGCTCGGTTACTACGTGCACTTCATGCCGGCCGGGAACCGGGGCCGGGCTGTGATCGACGGTTTCCTCGGAAAGCGGGTCGCCGGCCAAAACTCCCCAGATTCTCGCCAGGGTGATCGGAGTGATTCCCCAGGCTGTACGGCCCTGACCTCGGTCCGTGGATCTCCAGGGATATGAGCCATATAGCCTGGGGAAATGCTCACCGAAGTCACTGCCACCCGCTATGTCACACCCCTGCGGGAGGGCGGATCGCTCCCCGGGATCGTCGAGGCCGACGACCTGGGCACGTATGTCATGAAATTCACCGGTGCCGGACAGGGGCGCAAGACCCTGGTCGCGGAGGTCATCTGCGGACAGCTCGGCCGCCGGCTCGGTCTGCGCGTCCCCGATCTCGTGCAGATCCAGCTCGACCCGGTCATCGGGCTCGCCGAGCCCGACCAGGAGGTGCAGGAACTCCTGAAGGCCAGCGGCGGGCTCAACCTGGGGATGGACTTCCTGCCGGGATCGATCGGCTTCGACTCGCTCGCCTACCAGGTGGACTCCCAGGAAGCCGGACGGGTCGTCTGGTTCGACGCACTGATCAACAACGTCGACCGTTCCTGGCGCAATCCGAACATGTTGATCTGGCACGGCGACCTGTGGCTCATCGATCACGGTGCCACCATGATCTGGCATCACAACTGGCCCGGAGCCCAGGCCTCCGCCGCCAAGCCGTACAACGCCTCGGACCACGCGCTCGCCCCCTTCGCCCCCGATGTCGCGGCGGCCGCCGCCGAGCTCGCTCCGCTGGTCACGGAGGAACTGCTCACCGAGGTCACGGCCGACGTCCCCGACGAGTGGCTGGTGGACGAGCCCGGCTTCGGTTCCACGGACGAGCTGCGCCGCGCCTACGTGGCGGCGCTGCTGCCGCGCGCCGCGACCATCCACGAGCGGATCACGATGGAGGCCCCCACCGAACCCAAGCCCTCCCAGGCCCCCGGCTGGCTCACCGAGCACCTCACCCCGTGGCCGCACCCCACCAAGAAGAACGACAAGGACGGCCAGCGGTGAGTGAGCGCGATGTCTTCGAGTACGCGCTGCTGCGCGTGGTGCCGCGGGTGCAGCGCGGCGAGTTCTTCAACGCGGGCGTGGTCGTCTACTGCCGCGCGCGGGGGTTCGTCGCCGCCCGCACCCATCTCGACGAGGCCAAGTTGAAGGCGCTGGATCCGAATGCCGACGTGGTCGGTGTGCGGGCCGCCCTGCATGCGGTGGAGGGAGTCTGCCGCGGTGGTGCGGACGCGGGCCAGGCGGCCGGTGACGACGCCGGCCGCCGTTTCCGCTGGCTGATCGCTCCGCGCTCCACCGTCATTCAGCCGAGCCCCGTGCACAGCGGCCTCACGGACGACCCGGAAGCCGAGGTCACGCGGCTGTTCGAGCTGCTCGTCCGCTGATCCTCCAGCCCCGCGGCGCCGCGCCTGACCATCGAGGCGGCGGCGCCGTCGGGTGTGACATGCACCCCCGTGGCCGTGGGCCGTTGACACCGGGTGCCAGGGCTTCTAGCGTCTCGTCTGCTGAAGGTACTAAGCGGTTGCTCAGCTATCGGGAAGGTTCCGCGCACACGAAGATTGCGTGCCGGGGTGCCCCGACGTCCGCTGAGCGGCGATCCAAGGGCGAGGAGAACCAAGCATGTCCACCACCGAGCAGCGCGTCGCCATCGTGACCGGAGCGGCGCGGGGCATTGGCGCCGCCACCGCGGTACGCCTGGCGGCCGAGGGCCGTGCCGTCGCCGTACTCGACCTCGACGAGGCGGCCTGCAAGGACACCGTCGAGAAGATCACCGCCGCCGGGGGCGCCGCCCTCGCCGTCGGCTGCGATGTGTCGGACAGCGCCCAGGTGGAAGCCGCGGTCGCGCGGGTCGCCGCCGAGCTCGGGGCTCCGACGATCCTCGTCAACAACGCGGGCGTGCTCCGCGACAACCTGCTCTTCAAAATGAGCGAGTCCGACTGGGACACCGTCATGAACGTGCACCTCAAGGGCGCGTTCCTGATGGCCAAGGCCGTCCAGAAGCACATGGTGGACGCCGGGTTCGGCCGCATCGTCTCGCTCTCCTCCTCCTCGGCGCTCGGCAACCGCGGTCAGGCCAACTACTCCGCCGTCAAGGCCGGTCTGCAGGGCTTCACGAAGACCCTCGCCAAGGAGCTCGGCAAGTTCGGCATCACCGCCAACGCCGTCGCTCCCGGCTTCATCGTCACCGAGATGACCGCGCAGACCGCGGCCCGCATCGGGATGGGCTTCGAGGAGTTCCAGGCCGCTGCCGCCACGCAGATCCCGGTGCAGCGCGTCGGCCGTCCCGAGGACATCGCCAACGCCATCGCCTTCTTCACGGGCGACGCGGCGGGCTTCGTCTCCGGCCAGGTGATGTACGTCGCCGGCGGACCGCTCAACTGATCCGAAGGGAGACGCACGTCATGACTGTGCAGGACAGCGGGAAGGTCGCGCTCATCACGGGCGCGAGCCGGGGCATCGGCTACGGCGTCGCGGAGGCGCTCGTGGCCCGCGGTGACCGGGTGTGCATCACCGGACGCGGCGAGGAGGCGCTCAAGGAGGCCGTCGAGCGGCTCGGCTCCGACCGGGTCATCGGCGTGGCCGGCAAGGCCCACGACGAGGCGCACCAGGCGGCGGCCGTCGAGCGCACCATGGAGGCGTTCGGCCGGGTCGACTTCCTCGTCAACAACGCGGGGACGAATCCGGTCTTCGGTCCGATCGCGGACCTCGATCTCAATGTCGCCCGCAAGGTGTTCGAGACCAATGTGATCTCGGCGCTCGGATTCGCCCAGCAGACCTGGAAGGCCTGGCAGAGGGAGAACGGCGGGGCGATCGTCAACATCGCCTCGATCGCCGGGATCTCCGCCTCGCCGTTCGTCGGCGCGTACGGCATGAGCAAGGCCGCCATGGTCAATCTGACCCTCCAGTTGGCGCATGAGTTCGCGCCGGTCGTCCGGGTCAACGCGATCGCTCCCGCGGTGGTGAAGACGAAGTTCGCCCGGGCGCTGTACGAGGGCCGTGAGGCGGAGGCTGCCGCCGCCTATCCGCTCGGTCGACTGGGCGCTCCCGAGGACATCGGCGGCGCCGCCGCGTTCCTCACGTCGAGCCAGTCCGAATGGATCACCGGACAGACCCTGGTCGTCGACGGCGGGATCTTCCTGAATGCCGGCGTGAGCTGAGCACGGCCTGAGCGGTTTTGGCCCTGATTGACTCAAGTGCCCTGTCGGGCCTGTGGATTGACCCGACGGGGCACTGCGGTAAGGTCTGCCGACCCATGGCTGATCGAGGAGCGTTCACGTGTTCTACCGGGCCAGTGTGCAGGCCGCTGCAATCCTTGCTTCCCTTTCTCTGCTGGCAGGCTGCGGACTTCTCTCCGACGGCAGCTCGAAAGAGGCGCAGAAAATAGTCGTCGGTACGACCAGTGAGCCCTCCACCCTCGATCCGGCGGCGGCGTGGGACAACTCCTGGGAGCTGATGCGGAATGTCTTCCAGACCCTGGTGAGTTTTCCCACGGGCAGCACCAGTCCCGAGCCCGATGCCGCGGAATCGTGCACGTTCACCGATACCAGCAGCACGGCCTACCGGTGCACACTCCGCAAGGGCCTGAAATTCTCCAATGGCGACAAACTCGATGCCGAGGCCGTGAAGTACTCCATCGACCGGATCAGGGACATCAAGGTCAAGGGCGGACCCGTCGGCATGCTCGGTTCGCTCGACCGGATCGAGACCAGGGGGGACGACGTCGTCGTCTTCCATCTGACCAAGCCGGACGCCACCTTCCCCTTCATCCTCGCCACTCCCGCGATGTCGCTCGTGGCGCCCAGTGACTATTCGAAGCACAAGATCCGCAGCGATGGAAAGGTCACGGGTTCCGGACCCTACCTGCTTGATTCGTACAAGCCGGGGAATCGGGCCGATCTGGTGAAGAACCCGGACTACGAGGGCTTCGCCAACCGTAAGAACGACGCCGTGACCATCCGGTACTTCAAGGAATCGGCGCCCGTGGTCGCGGCATTGAAGAAGAAGGAGATCGATGCGATCTACCGAGGCCTCACCGCCGAGGAGGTCGTCAATCTCGAGGACAACAAGGACCCGGACAGCAATCTGCAGATCGTGGAGACGGTCGGTGCGGACATCCGATTCCTGGTCTTCAACCCCGAGGACCCGGCTGCCGGGAACGTGGCCGTACGGCGGGCCATCGCCCAGCTCGTCGACCGTGACGCGCTGGTGGCCAAGGTCTACCAGGGCACCGCCGAGCCGCTGTACTCCATGGTCCCCAAGGGCATCGCCGGTCACACCACCAGCTTCTTCGACGCCTACGGCGAACCGGACAAGGGCAAGGCGAAGCAGATCCTCGCCAAGGCCGGTATCACCGGGCCCGTCGAAATGACGCTCTGGTTCACGACCGACCGATACGGCTCCTCCACGGCACCCGAGTTCGACGAGCTCAAGCGTCAGCTGGAAGCCTCCGGGCTGTTCCGGATCACGCTGCGGAGCAAGCCCTGGAAGGAGTTCCAGGACGGCTTCACCAAGGGCCAGTACCCCGTCTTCGGCCGCGGCTGGTTCCCGGACTTCCCGGACCCGGACAACTTCATCGCCCCCTTCGTGGGCAAGGACAGCATCACCGGGATGCCGTACGTGAAGAACGAGATCACCCAGCAGCTGCTGCCGCAGACCCGCAAGGAGAGCGACCGGGGAGCGGTCAGCAAGCAGTTCGAACGGGCTCAGCAGATCCTGGTCGACGACGTACGGCTGTTGCCGCTGTGGCAGGGCAAGCTGTATGTCGCCTCCGGCGAGGACATCGGCGGCGGGGAGCGCGCCTTGGACCCGCAGACGGTGATGCAGATGTGGGAGCTGTACCGCAAGGCCAGCTGGTAGGCCGGCGGCAGGGCTCGCGGGGTCCGTTGTCAGTGGCCCCCGGTAGGTTCTCGGGTGAAGAACGTATTACTTACCGGAGGTTGTTGACGTGACCGACACCGACCTGCTGCCCGAGTCGTGGCGCGGCGTCCTCGGCGAAGAGCTGCAGAAGCCCTATTTCAAGGAGCTCACCGAGTTCGTCGAGGAGGAGCGGGCCAAGGGGCCGGTCTATCCGCCGCGCGACCAGGTGTTCGCCGCCCTGGAGGCCACGCCCTACGACAAGGTGAAGGTCCTCGTCCTCGGTCAGGACCCTTACCACGGCGAGGGGCAGGGGCACGGCCTGTGCTTCTCGGTACGGCCGGGTGTGAAGACGCCGCCCTCCCTGCGGAACATCTACAAGGAAATGAAGGAGGAGCTCGGCCTGCCCGTCCCGGACAACGGATATCTGATGCCGTGGGCCGAGCAGGGCGTGCTCCTGCTCAACGCCGTGCTGACGGTGCGCGCGGGCGAGGCCAACTCGCACAAGGGCAAGGGCTGGGAGAAGTTCACCGACGCGGTGATCCGCGCGGTCGCCTCGCGGCCCGATCCGGCGGTCTTCGTGCTCTGGGGCAACTACGCCCAGAAGAAGCTCCCGCTGATCGACGAGGAACGGCATGTGGTGGTGAAGGGCGCGCACCCGTCGCCGCTCTCCGCCAAGAAGTTCTTCGGCTCCCGTCCGTTCACACAGATCAACGAGGCGGTGGCGGCGCAGGGGCACCAGGCCATCGACTGGCGCATCCCCGATCTGGGCTGACGCCGGGGCCGTCTCCCCGCCGACGGCGGGCGCCCGGAGGACAGACCCGGGGCGCCCGCCCGAGCCTCTGCGGGATTGACCGCGGCTGCGGCTAGCGTCGATCGGGAACGGGTGGACAGGAACAGGGAGGCCGCGGTGACGGAGCAGCGGGAGGCGTCGAGGGACGCCGTCATGACCAGGATCGGCCAGGCGATCATGCTGCTGCACGGCGGTGACCGGGAGGAGGCCCGCAATCGCTTCGGCGGCCTCTGGTCGGAGATCGGCGAGGACGGTGATGCCCTGCACCGCTGTACCCTCGCGCACTACATGGCCGACACGCAGGACGACCCCGGCGATGAACTGGCTTGGGACCTGCGGGCGTTGACCGCGGCTGACAGTCTGACCGACGAGCGTGCGGCGCAACATGCCGACGCGCTCGCGGTGCGGGCGTTCTACCCCTCGCTCCATCTCAATCTCGCGGCGGACTATGTGAAGCTCCAGCGTCCCGAGGCGGCCCGGATCCATCTGGACAGGGCGCGCGCCGCCTCCGATGTGCTCGCGGACGACGGGGCGGACGACGGATACGGGGGAGGGGTCCGCGCGGCGATCGCGCGGCTGGAGCTGAGGCTGCGCGAGCTGTGAGGGGTGGCCCGTCCCTGGCGGACGGGCCACCCACCCGGCTCTCTCCTGCCGGGCTCAGTGACCGTAGGTGTTCTCACAGATGCGGGACTGCGGGCTGCCCGAGGGCCAGTGCCCGTACCCCCGCCCCAGTGCGCAGACGTCCGTCCCGGAGACGGGGGCCGGCAGGGCCGGGGCGGGCGCGGTCACGGCGGGCGGGGCGTGACGCGGCCGGGGCCGTGCCGCTTCTGGGTGGTTGCGTTGTCGCGGCGCGTGGGGCGCGGCGCGCCGGGTGTCCGGCGATGTGCCGGTGGTCGGGGTGGACGCGGAGACGGACGCCTGCGGGCCCGGTACGGCTTCCAGTCTGTCGTGGGCGGGTGGCGGCATGATCTGCGGCGCCAGGTCCTGGCCGGGCCTGCTGTTCCCGGGCCGGGCCGGAACGTCGGCCTGCGGGGCCACGGACACACAGCCGGACAGCGTCGTGACGGCGACGCCGACCAGGAGCTTCACGGTGATTCTGGTTCGTTGCACCTGAGCAACTCTGCTGTGCGGACCCGGTTCGGAGTGAGCCGGGAAGCGCTGATTGGCCCGCACGAGTGACTCCGGTCAGCGCAACGTCCAATCGGAACCCAACATTCCGCGCAGCAGTTCGGTGAAGCCGGCGCGCAGTTCTTCCTCGGTCGGTACCGAGCGGTGGAACGATCCCGCGGCACACGAGAACATCAGCCCTTCGCACCAGGCCACCAGGGACAGGGTGTGCCGCTCGGGCTCGGCCGATCCGGCCGCGGTCATCAGCGCCGACAGCGGCTCGCGGAACTGCCGTCCCGTCGCGTCGAAGAACTCCCGCAGCTCCGGGCGCCGGGTCGCCTCAAGGGCGAGCTCGTAACGGCAGACCAGTAGTTCGGGATGGCGGGTGAGATAGCGGTGCAGGGCCAGCGCGAGACCGTCGATCAATGCTTGCGCATCGGTGCGCGGCCCCTGCGTCGTGTTTCCGTCGGCGCCGTGCCGCGGGCCCTGCGTCGTACCGCCGTCCGAGCCGTGCCCCGTGCCGGTGCGTGAGGTGTCGGTCGGTCCGCCGCCCGGAGCCGGAAGTTCGCCGGGCGCGAGCACCCGGGCCTCACGCTCCGCCAGCCGCCGGACCGTCGCCTCCAGCAGGGACTGCCGGGTGCGCGCGAAATTGGACGTGGAGCCCTGGGGGAGTCCGGCGCGTTCGTCCACCGCTCGGTGGGTCAGCCCGCGCATCCCGCGTTCGGCGAGGAGCGCGAGGGCGGCATCGGTGATGAGGTCGGCCCGGGAGGTGCCGGTGGTGCGTGTGGCCATGGGGCCAATCTACCTTTCTAACTACACCTGTAGTACGGTGAAGGCGTCACTACAGGTGTAGTTCCCGGGATCGAGGAGGAACGATGGACCATCCCCATGCCATCGTGATCGGCAGTGGAATAGGCGGACTCACCGCGGCGGTGGCTCTCCACGCGTGTGGCTGGCGGGTCACTGTTCTGGAACGCGCCGCCTCCCTGGAACCCGTCGGCGCCGGTATCGCCCTCGCCCCCAATTCACAGCGCGCCCTGGACGTCATCGGTCTCGGCGACGAGATCAGGTCACTCGCCGCCTGGCAGGGCGAGGGCGGCATGCGCACCCCGAGCGGCCGCTGGCTCTCCCGTACGAACAGCGCAGCCGCGACCGCGCGGTTCGGTGGCCCGCTCGTCCTGCTGCACCGGGCCGCCCTCGTCGACCGCCTGGTGGCCCGGCTGCCCGACTCCGCCGTCCGTACCGACTCCGCCGCGGAACTGCTGGACCCGGGCGTCGCGGACGGGGCGCGGGCCGTGGTCACAACGGCGTCCGGGGACATCGAGGCCGACCTCGTGATCGGCGCCGACGGCATCAGGTCCGGCGTGCGCGGAGCCCTCTTCCCGGTCCACCCCGGACCCTCGTACGCCGGGTTCACCACCTGGCGCATCGTCGTCCCCGCGCCCGAGCGGCCCTTCGCCCCGCACGAGACCTGGGGGCGTGGCGCCCTCTGGGGCACCCAGCCGCTCAAGGACGGCCGGATCTACGCCTACGGGGCCGCTGTGGCTCCCGCCGGTGCCCGTGCCGCCGACGACGAGAAGGCGGAGCTGATGCGGCGGTTCGGCAGCTGGCACGACCCGATCCCCGCGATCATCGCCGCCGCCGAGCCCGGCCAGGTGCTCCGCAACGACGTGCACCAACTGATCGACCCCCTGCCGTCCTTCCACCGCGGGCGCGTCGTCCTCCTCGGCGACTCCGCGCATGCCATGGCACCCAGCCTGGGACAGGGCGGCAACCAGGCCGTCGAGGACGCGATCGTGCTCGCCCACCATGTGACGCCCGAGGGGGACCTCGGCGCGGGTCTGGCGGCGTACACCGCCGACCGGCTGCCCCGTACATCCGCCGTCGTCCGCAAGGCGGCCCAGGCCGCGCGGCTGATGTGTCTGACGAGTGGTCCGGCCGTGGCGCTGCGCGACGCGCTGATGTCCGTCGCTTCGCGGCTCGGGCCCACGCTGGTCCTGCGGACCTTCGACGGCATCGCGGACTGGCGGCCGCCGCAGCACACGTATGCTGCCCGGACGAAGGAGGCGCACAGGTCACCGCGGTAGACATCGGTCCGAAGGGCTCTACGGGGCACCCTCGTCCGGCGGCACCGCACGGGCCCGCGCCGGACAGTGAGAGGGAGACCCCTGTGAAGGTCGGCTGCATCGGACTCGGCGACATCGCGAAGAAGGCGTATCTGCCGGTTCTGACCACTCGGCCCGGGGTCGAACTGCATCTGCAGACCCGTACCCCCGCCACCCTGACCGAGGTCGCCGAGTCCCACCGGATCCCGTCCGGGCAGTGCCACACCGATCTGGAATCGCTGCTCGACCAGGGGCTGGACGCCGCCTTCGTCCACGCGCCGACGGCCGTGCACCCGGAGATCGTGGCCCGGCTGCTGGACGCGGGCGTCGCCACGTACGTCGACAAGCCGCTGGCCTACGAACTCGCCGATTCCGAAAGGCTGGTGAGTCTTGCAGAGGAGCGCGGGGTGAGCCTGGCCGTCGGTTTCAACCGCAGGGTCGCGCCCGGCTACGCGCAGTGTGCCGAACACCCGCGCGAGCTGATCCTCATGCAGAAGAACCGGGTGGGCCTGCCCGAGGACCCCCGCACCATGGTGCTCGACGACTTCATCCACGTCGTCGACACCCTGCGCTTCCTGGTTCCGGGGCCGGTCGAGCACACCGCTGTGCAGGCCAGGATCCGCGACGGGCTGATGCACCATGTCGTGCTGCAGCTGTCCGGCGACGGATTCACCGCCATCGGGATGATGAACCGGCTCAGCGGCTCGACCGAGGAGCGGCTGGAGGTCTCGGGGCAGGACTCCAAGCGAGAGGTCGTCAACCTCGCCGAGGTGATCGACCACAAGGGGCAGCCGAGCGTACGGCGGCGCGGCGACTGGGTGTCCGTGGCCCGGCAGCGCGGCATCGAGCAGAGCGTGCTGTCCTTCCTGGGAGCTGTGCGAGCCGGAAAGGTGCTCAGCGCCGAGGACGCCCTGCGCACCCACGAGCTGTGCGAGCGCATCCTGCGCGACCTGGACGTTGCCTGAGTCCGGAGGAACCACCGCCTGCCTTTTGACCGGACGTCGTCCCGGGGCCACCGACCCCCGGGATGCGTCGGGCCCCACCCCGATGCAGGCTGGGGTGATGGACCACCGGCCCGTGGAGGTGACCTCGTGAGGCCCCACGACGAGCCAAAGGGCTGGGGAGCGCTCCAGCCGCCGCCCGGCTACTACTCGGCCGACGGGCGGCCGCCCGACGCGATGCAGCGCGCGCTGATCCTCGACTGGGCGGTCAATCAGCGGATCGCGAGCGGCTGGCGTGTGGAGTCCCGTTCCGAGACCCAGGTCGTCATGGTCCGTGGCCGACCGCTGAACCATGTGCTGCACGCCGTCCTCATGGTCTTCACCTGCTTTCTCTGGGGCGGCGTGTGGCTGGCGCTGGCCGTGACGAACAGGGTCGAGCGTGTCGCGCTCACCGTCGACGCCCAGGGCCACATCGTCTCCGTGCGCGGCCCGGGATAGTGCGGGAGGCGGTCCCCGGTCCGGGCCGGGCCGAAGCGGTCGGCCCGACGGTCCCTGAGCGTGAGGAATCCATCGGGCCCGAGGACTCCACCGGAACCGCCGCAGCCCTCTCCCCGGCCGGTCCGTCCCGGTCACGCCTGCGCAACCACCGCACCCCCTCGAAGGCGCAGAACACGGCCAGCACCGCCACCGCCCCCTGCACGGGCCAGTCGCCCAGCCGCACATAGAGCGTCGTACCGGACGCCAGCGGTACGTCGTACACGACGGCGCCGCTCGTGTCCGTACCGAGCGGCTCACCGACCCGGGCCCCCTGCGGGTCGTACACCGCGCTGATGCCGGTGAGCGTGGCATGCACCATCGGGCGGCCGTTCTCGGCGGCACGCAGCGCTCCGAGCGAGGCGTGCTGTGCGGGAGCCCAGCTGTGCTGGAACGTCGACGTCGACGACTGGGCGATCAGCACCTGAGCGCCGTCCAGGGTCAGCCGCCGGCTCATGTCGGGGAACGCGGACTCGAAGCAGATCAGCGGACCGATGCGCAGCCCCTTCCCGCCGAGCGCCGAGGGCAGCCACATCGTCACCGGGTGGGTGCCCCGCAGTCGGTCCTCGCCCGCGGCCTTGCCCAGGGATGTGACCCACCCGAGCACCGACCGGGCCGGGACGTACTCACCGAACGGCACCAGCCGCATCTTGTCGTACCGGTCCCCGGTCAGCCCGTCCGGGCCCACCAGCACGGCGGACTTGAAGATCCCGGTCCGCCTCGACCCGCCGGTGTGCCGGGCGTCCATGTTGACCAGCACATCCGCGCCCAGCCGACGCGAGAGGGCCGCGATCCGGGCAGTGATGTCCGGGTGCCGGGAGAGGTCCACACCGACACTGCTCTCGCCCCACACCACCAGATCGAGATCGCGCCCCACCAGAGAGCCGGTCAGCCGCTCACTGACCGCCAGACGGCGCTCGACGCTCCGCGGACCCGTGATCACTCCTGGCTGCACGACGGCGATCCTGGCCACGCCCGACTGCTCGGGCCGCGGCGCCCACTGAGCCATCGTCCCCACGGCCAAGGCGCACACCGCGAGGCCTACGACGGCGACCGTACGGGCGGCGGCGGTCACGAACAGCAGGGCGACCGCGGTGTTCACCGCCACCAGCAGAAGGCTCACCAGCCACACTCCGCCGACGGACGCCACCCGCAGTGCCGGAGTCACCTCCCACTGGCTGGCACCGAGCAGCCCCCAGGGACCGCCGAGACCCTGCCAGGAACGGACCAGTTCGATCATCAGCCAGCCGCACGGCACCACGACGACCGCGGTCGCCGCGTTCGCGGCGGACACCGGCCCGCGCAGCACCCGGAGGACCAGCAGCCCCCAGGGCGCCCACAGCAGACCGAGCAGCGCCGCCAGGATCACGAGGAAGACATGGAGGCTCGGCAACAGCCATTGGTGCACGGCGAGCAGGTAGCCCATCCCGCCGAGCCAGCCGTCGAGCGCCGCCCTGCGTCCCGTATCGGCGGAGCGGATCAGCAGCAGCCACGGCACCAGTGCGACCGGGGCGAGCCACCACAGGGACGGCGCGGGGAACGCGAGCGCGGGCAGCGCACCGGCGAGCAGTGCGAGACAGCCTCGCCACCGGCCGGACCGCAGTATCCGCTCCCACTGCTCGCGCCGACCGGCCGGAATTCGCATGCCGCGCCTCCTCGTCCCGCCTGATCAGCAGTCTCCCCCCTGGCTCCCCGTTCCGCAGTTCTTCCCCCGGGCCGGGGAGCGGAAGCCCCGACGGCGGGATCAGCCCGGCAGGAGCGAGTCGGTGGTACCGCGCCACCTCTCGTGGACGGTGACGGCACGGATCCGCCAGCCGCTCCCCGTACGCGCCAGCGTGAAGGTGTACCGCCCGCCGGAGACGAAGTTCGGCGCGCCCGCCCGCGCCCCGGAGCCGTCCCCGCCCCCTCCCGCGCTCTCCAGCCGCATCGGGTTGACGTAGTCGGCCCGCACCTCGGCGCGGTCGCCCGGACAGCCGTCCAGGTCCGGGAGGGCGACCAGACGGTTGACGATCAGGTGCTGGCGTACGGGGAAGAGCCGCATGGTCTCCGCGAGCCACCGGGCGACCTCGGCCGCGGACCCCTCGATACCGCCCGCACCGCGGTAGTCGGCACGGCCGTCCTCGGCGAACAGGGCGCGGTAGTCCGCCCATGCACCGTCGTCCACCGCCCTCGCATAGCCGCTGATCACTTCATCGATGGACAACCGGTCCATCACGGTCGCGAGATCCACGCGCTGCGTCATCGGGCCAGTGTCCGCCCCCCGGCGTGCGAGGCCAAGGGGCGTGCACGCACGGCGGGGGGCGATGCCGTCAGCAGGGCACCACCGCCACCGGGCCGAGCGCGTGCGTGAGCGTGGTCTGCGCGACCGGGGAGAGCCCGAGCCCGAGGGACTCACCGCCCTTGCGCCGCCCGATCACGGTCAGTGCCGCGGTGGCCGAGGCGGTGACCAGGGTGCGTGAGGCGGAGCCGCCGACGGGTTCCCTGACGACCTCGACCTGCGGGTACCTCTCCCGCCAGCGCGCGGTGACTTCGGCGAGACTCCGTTCGGCCGCACCTGCCGCCGCGTCCCGGTCGAAGACGGGTCCGCCCGACAGCATCGAGGAGAACATCGTCCAGCCGTGCACGATCCGCAGTCGCGCACCGGGACGGGAGGCGGCCGTCGAGAACGCGAACTCCAGCACTGCTTCACTGCTCTCGTCGGCGGCGACGCCCGCGACGATGTCGGGGAAGGCCTCCTTCGACTCCTCCTCGTGCTCGTCGGACGGTCCGCTGTGGATGACGACGACGGGGCACCTGGCCATCGAGGCGATCGCCAGGCTGTTGGAGCCGAGCATCAGTGACCGGAAGCCTCCCAGACCGCGCGAGCCGACGACGACCAGCGAGGCCTCGTTGCTGAGCGAGGTCAGCGCCGCCGCGGGAAAGTCCAGCGGCGCGAGCGTCCTCGGGTGCAGATCGGGAGCGATCCCGGCCACCCGTCGCACGGACCGGGTGAGCAACTCCTCCGCCTCGCGCCGCTGTGCTTCCGGGACGGCGCGGCGGGTCGGCGTGCGGGCATGCACGATCATCAGCGGGAGCCTCCGGCGGACGGCTTCGTGAGCGGCCCAGTCGAGCGCCTCACCGCTGTGCGACGAGCCGTCGACTGCTGCGATCACGGGAAGCTCGTTGGCGGTCATGATTCCCTCCAGGTTCCGGCGGTACATGTCCCACACTGGTACGCGCTCACGTGGCGCGGCAGGGACTTTCGGCCCCATCTGCCGGGAATCCGGACGGATGCCACCACTGGTTTACGGCCGTCGCACGCCATGTAGGGGCCGCATGCCACGTAAGGTACGGCCGGTCGGGCGTCCGGCGACGGCATCCGGTACCCCGCTCGGCGTACCGCGACCGCCTACGCGGCTGCGGCCGGGCGCCGGTGCGGGCGGTCGTCGCCCCGCGAAGGGTGGGGGCGCTCCCGCCGCCCGGTGCGTACCAGCCGCTCCTCGACCTTTTCTCGGGGCAGGCCCCAGCGTGTGCAGCGGACGCGACGATCCTTCAGCGCCGCGGGCGCGAGACGTGGAGCCCCTGATGGCTCCGGATCGCGCTTGCGACCGAGCGTCAGAAGGCCACGCCGACTCGTTCGCGCCCCCACCGGTCCGGGGTCAACCCGTCTTCTCCGTCATGTGGGCGGCGTCCAGTGCCGGGGCGATCACGGCGAAGGCCCGGTCGATCAGTTCCATCGGGTCCTCGGTGCCGTCGCTGTCGCTCCACCGCTGCAGCACGGCGTCGAAGGCGGCCAGCGCCATTCCGGCGGCCAGCTGCGGGTACAGATCGGTGTCGGGGACCGGCCCCGGACGATGAGTCAGCTCCGCCGTCAGGTCGGAGCGCCACTGTGCCTGGCGCTCCAGGAAGCGTGCGAGCAGGGCGGGGGTGCGCAGAATCAGCTGAACCACGCGCAGTGCCCTGTCGCAATGGTCGGCGCAGGCGGCGATGGGGAGCGCGACAGCGTGCCGCAGTGCCACGGAGGGCCGCTCCTCGACGGGGCGAGCCGCCAGCTCGGCCCGGATGCCGGTGCCCATGTCGGCCAGGAACTGGACGACCACGTCCTCCTTGGACGCGAAGTACCGGAAGAACGTCCGCTTGGACACGCCGGCGGCGGTCACGATCTCGTCGATGGTGACCGCGTCGAAGCCCTTCAGCGCCAGCAGTTGCAGCGCCGCTTCGGTCAACTCGTTCGAGACGAGCTGACGTTTGCGCTGGGCCATGGTCACTTCAGGACGGGAACTCACCGCATCATCGTAACGCCATGCCCTGCGTGACACCAAGGAGCGTATTGACACTTGGTGTCACCGAAGGCAATCTGTGCCGCATGACACAGCAGCAGAGCTGGACTGCCGAGCAGATCCCGGACCAGACCGATCGGGTGTTCGTCGTCACCGGGGCCAATAGCGGGCTCGGCCTGGCGACCACCCGGGCGCTCGTCCGCCGGGGCGGGTGCGTGATCCTTGCGGTACGTGACGAGGAGAGGGGGCGCCGGGCGGTCGCGGAGATCACGGCCGAGCAACCGGACGCCGACCTCGAGGTCCGCCACCTCGACCTCGCCGACCTCGACTCGGTCCGGACCTTCGCGGAGCAGTTGCACGCCGACCATTCGAGGCTGGACGTGCTCGTCAACAACGCCGGCGTGATGGCACCGCCCCGGTCGACCAGCGCGCAGGGCCACGAGCTGCAGTTCGCCTGCAATCATCTCGGCCACTTCGCGCTCACCGGGTTGCTGCTCGACCTGCTGGCTGCCGGGCGCGACCCGCGCGTGGTCACGGTGAGTTCGATCAATCACCGGCAGGGACGCATCCACTTCGACGACCTCGCCGGTGAGCGCCGGTACAAACCCATGGCCTTCTACAATCAGTCGAAGCTCGCGAACGCCGTGTTCGGCAGGGAACTCCACCGGCGGCTGACCGAGGTCGGCAGCCCGGTGCGCAGCGTGCTCGCACATCCCGGCTACACCGCCACCAACCTGCAGAAGGGTGCCGTCGCCCTGTGGCGGGTGGTGTTCGGCCGCATAGGCGGCCCGCTCTTCGCCCAGGCCCCGGCGCAGGGCGCGCTGCCGCAGTTGTACGCGGCGACCGATCCGAACGCGGAGAGCGGTGACTTCATCGGGCCGGACGGTCCGGCCGAACTGCGCGGCGCGCCGACTCGGGTGCGGCTGTCCTCCGCGGCGGCCGATGCCGGGACGGCCCGTCGTCTGTGGGAGGTGTCGGAAGAAATGACCGACGTGCGGTTCGAACTCAGAGCCCGGTGACTCTGGCGCTCGCCGACAGCTCGTAGACCAGGGTGACCGTGCGGCGGCCGCCGGGTGGGAGGGTGACATCCCAGCGGGCGATGCCCTCGGCGTCGACCACGTCGGGGGCCGGGGAGCACGAATCCTCGTGCAGGCGTATCTCCACGGCCGAGACCTCGGAGACCGGTATCCGCTCCCGGAGGACGACCATCCGCTCGCCGTGCTCCCCGGGGGCGGAGAACCGGGACAGATGCAGCCGGACCGTACGGGTGACCACGGTCCGGTGGGTGATACCGGCGGAGTCGCGGGACTCCTCGGCCTGCCGGACCACCCTGTAGTCGTCGCGGCTGCCGAAGGCCAGCTCGACGGGGACGCCCGGGGCAGTGAAGTCCAGCGTGCCGCGGCCGCTGAACCCGCTGCCGCGGACCAGGTCCACGGGCCCGGCGAGCAGCGCGTGGCCGGACAGAGTGCCGAACCGCACCACCTGGGTGGCCAAGGGGGACAAGGCCGGTGCGCAGGCGTACTCACTGCGCGCGGCCGTCGTGAATGCGGAGAGCGGCACTCGGTGGGCGCGGCCGTCACCCGGCACCGAGACCGGCACGGGGGATCTCAGCACCCGTGTCTCGCCGCCGTCGTCCACCCCCGGCAGGCCGAGCACCGGGGCCGGGCCGAGGGTCCCGATCTCCTCCTCGCGCAGTTCGACGTCGACCGTGCGGCGCTCCGCCGCGGAGCGGTCCTTGAGCGTCAGCCGGTCCTCGCCCAGCCGTGGCGGATCGGTCGCCGACGCCGAGCGGGCCGTCGACAGTGTCAGCCGTACGTCCGACCAGTCCTGCCCGGTGCGCTGCCAGACCATCGCGTCGGTCTCCAGGGTCAGGAAGTCCCCGTCGAGCACGGCCCGGTACGCGGGACGCCACAGCGCACACGGGGTGAGATGGCTCAGGAGCAGCTCGACGGGCCCGGCGACCGCGGCCTTCACCGTCAACTCGATGTGGCCGACCAGCTCGGCGGGCTCCTCCTCGGAGAGATCCATGGCCCGGCGGGCTTCCCCGAGTTCGACCGCGAGGGCGGCCAGCCGGGCCTCCACGGCACGGAGCCGCTCGCCGTGCATGTCACGCTCGTGGTCCACCCGGTCCAGTTCGCGTGCCCAGCGGGGCCGTTCGCTCCCCCCGGAGCCGGCGCCTTCGCCGATCTCCCGCAGCACGTCGGCGGCGAGGCGGCCGAGCAGGTCGAGGCGGGCATGCAGCCGGTCGCGTCGCTGCCCCAGGGCAAGCCGCTCCTCTTCGAGGGTGCGTACGCGGTGGCGCAGGGCGGAGTCGTCGTCGGCGGACGGCAGCGGCCCGCGCGGCATCCAGCTGCGGACGATCCGCACGTCGAGCACGGTCGCGAGATGATCGGCGGTCAGCTCGGCATGGAGGGTCCGGTCGACGGCCAGCGCACTGACCGGGTCGAGACGCAGCCGCTGGACCCCGGCCTCCAGGTCGAGTACGACGGCGCGCTCGACGCGGGCGCGATCCTCAAGGCACGTGACGGCGGTGACGGGGAGGGCGATCGGCTTCGGGGCCGTGGGCATGGCGTGTGTCAGCTCCTGCGGTTGCCGCCGACCAGGGCCTTGCCGGCCGGGATACGGATCTCGTAGCCGCCGTCGAAGGCGGCAGTGGTGCCTGCGGGCAGGTCCAGTCGCCGGACGCGGGTGCCCGGCGCATGTCGATCGGGTCCCGTGCCTTCCTCGGGTGCCGTCCAGTCGGCCCGTTCCTCGATCCGGACGTCCGGTTCGGAGGTGACCGGCACCCGCTCGCGGACTTCCACGGTGACGGGCCCGGCGAGCCGGTTGGCCAGCTCCACGTGGACGCAGTGGTCGAGCACGGTGGTGTTGTTGCGCAGGCCCGACGTCGACTCGTGCAGGTTGGTGCGGCGGGTGACCCGGATGCCTTCGGCCGGCCCGAGCCCGACCCGGCTGACACCGCCGGGCGCGAGCGTGGGCAGTGCGGCGGTCAGCAGGAAGCCGTCGCCGGCGGTGATCTCCACCGGGCCGGCCAGCAGTGCCTGGTCGGTGGAGTTGGAGAGCACCATCGTCGCGTACACGGTCTGCTCCACGGACGGCACGCAGAGGTACTCGGTACGCAGGCCGACCGGGATCTCGCCGACCGTGACGGTGTGCCAGGTGCCGTCCGACGGAATGTCGGCGCGGGCGGCGGCATCGAAGCGGTGGTCGAAGGAACCCGCCGACTCTCGGGGCCGCACGGCCTGTCCGGGCAGCGGCAGCGCGGGCACCGCTTCGGCACGGCGGCGGTACTCGGCCGCCACCGGATCGAAGGGAGAGCCGGGAAACAGCTGGCCTCTGCGACCGCTCTGCTCGTCGGGGCCGCACAGGACAAGGGCGGCCTAGTCGAGCTCGGCGCCGCTCGGCCGCGCGGCGGACCGGCCATCCGTGCCGGAGGGGGTGGCGGCGCAGCGAGGCCAGGCCCCGCGGGCGCCATGGCGGCGCTGGCACCCGCGAAGGACCTGCCGCCTGGGCGCGGCCTGTCGCCCGGTCGCGCCCCGGCTGGTTGCGGGAGCGCGGGCATCCCGCCGCCGAAGACTTCCGGGGAAGCGCCGTCCGCGCCGCCGGGCACCGGGACTGCGGCCGGCGGGCCGCCGTAGCCCTGTGGCGCCGGCGGCGGTGGCGGAACGGGACCGGACGACGAGCCGCCGCCCGCGGCACCCGTGGGCGCGGAGCCCGCCACGACAGCCACGGGTGCGGCGGTCGTGGCCGGGCGAGGGCCTGCCGCGTCGTACCCGGAGAACAGACCGACGAGCCCGGCCGGGGGCTCGCGCCAGCCGGAAGGTGCGGGGGCGGGCTGACTGCGTCCGATCCGGATCGAGCGGAGCCTCGGCAGGTCGGTGCGGCGCCGAAGATCGGCGGTGGCCAGGGCGATGCGCACGCCCGTCCAGTCCTCGCCGGTCCGCTGGGCGACCGAGGCGCGCAGCACCAGACGGCCGCTGCCGTCGCCCTGACGGTGAGTGAGACGGTAGGTCGGTACCCAGACGGCGCCCGGCACCGCGTATTCCAGCTCCAGCTCCACCTCCGCGTCACCGGTGCCGTCGAGGGTCAGGGCCGCGCAGACCGTGGTCTCCACATGTGCTGACGGTGCGTCGGTGGAGGCGCGGGCGAGCCTGTCGGCGGCGACGGTGAGCTCGTGCTCGACAGCGCGCAGTGCCTCCTCCAGTTCGACGAGGCGCTTGTGCAGTCCCGCCAGCCGCTCGTCGACGAAGTCGGCGAGCTCCAGCCACGCGTCGACCGGGGTGCGGCGGTGCGGGTCCTCGCGCCTGCGGGCAGGTGGGACCGGGCGGAGAGCCCTGACCTCCTCGATCGGATTCAGCTGCCGGTCCCGGCGTGCCTGCGCCGCCGCGTACTCGTCGCCCAGCCGTTCGACCTCGCGCCGCACCTCGTCGGGCGCGCCCGTACCGAGCGGCTCGGCCTCGAGAGCCTCATCGCCAGCGGCACCACCGCGACGCTCAAGCCGGCCGACAACTCCACCGTCAAGGGACTGCTCTACCGCACCGGATACTCCGGGAACACCGGCGCCTTCTTCGCGACCAGTACCTTCGGCAACGGCCGCGTCGCCTTCTGGGGCGACAGCTCACCCATCGACGACGGCACCGGCCAGGCGGGCAACACCCTCTACGACGGCTGGAACGACGCCAGCGCCACCAACGCGGCTCTCGCCCTCAATGCCACCGCATGGCTCTCCGGCGCGACCGGCGACGGCGGGGGAGGCGGTGGTGGTACGGATCCCTGCACCGCCGCCCAACTGCTGCGCAACAACGGCTTCGAGTCCGGTGCCACCTCCTGGAGCGCCACCGGCGGAGTCATCACCAACGCTTCCGGTGAGTCCCCGCGCACCGGCTCGTACTACGCGTGGCTCGACGGAAACGGCACCGCCACCACCGACACGGTCTCCCAGTCCGTCACAGGGACCGAGGGGAGCAAGCTCCAGACATCGTTCGTCCTCGACGACACGGCGGTCGGTGTGGGCTGAGGCGCGAACCCCGCGGCGCCACGGGCGGGCTCGGGCACCGGAGCGGTCTGCTGCCGCTTCCCCGTCCGGGCGGGATCGCCCTGGCCGGCGACCGCCTCCACCCGCCGGGCGGACCCGCTCCGGCCGACGGACGGGCCGGGCGGGTCCGAGCCTGTCCGGGCCGAGGATTGTCCCGTAATCCGTGGTGGGTCAGTGCGCGGCGTCGGATGCGGTGCATCGCAAGGCGGAGGGACGTCCGCATACTGGATGTATGCGGACGTCCCGACGACGCGGCGAGGTGCCGTGGCTGTCGTCGCGCGCCCGCCAGGGATTGCGGGACAGCCCTTAAACGGTCGGCAACTGTGAAGGCACGAAACCCTCCTCGGCGAGCCGTTGCCACAGCCGGTCCGGGATCGGGAACCGGGATGCCGCGGCGTTCGCCGTGACCTCGGCCGCCGACCGGCAGCCGACCACGACCGACGTGACGGCTGGATGCAGGTACGGGAACTGGATCGCGGCCGCGGCGAGCGGAACCCCGAACTCGGCGCAGAGCTCGCGGCACCGCTGTGCGCGAGCCAGCGTCTCCGCCTGCACCGGCCGGTAGTTGAACATGGCGTCGTCCGAAGGGTCGGCGAGCAGACCGGTGTTGAAGACCCCGCCCACGACCACGGCGGTGCCGGTCTTCGCGCACAGCGGCAGCAGGGTCGTCAGCGCCTCGTGGTCGAGCAGGGAGAACCGGCCGGCGACGAGGACGACGTCCACCTCGAACTCCGCCACGTACGCGGCGAGGCGATCGCCGTGGTTCATCCCGAACCCGATCGCCCGGACCAGCCCCTCGTCCCTGAGGCGGCGTACCGCCGGGTAGGCGGTACGCCGGATCTCGTCCGGGTAGTCGTCCGGGTCGTGCAGGTACAGGATGTCGACCGACGGGCGCCGCAGCCGCGTCAGACTCGACTCCAGCGACGCGCGGATCCCGCGCTCCGTCCAGTCGGTCACCACGGTGCCCGGCGAGCCGTCCGGCTCGGGCCGCAGCAGCCACCCCGTCTTCGTGGAGATCACCGGCTCGGCGATCCCGGCCGGGGCCAGCAGCCGGCCGAGACGGTCCTCGGCCTGCCCGTGCCCGTAGCGCGGGGCGGTGTCGAAGTAGGTGATACCGGCCGCGGCGGCGGCCTCCAGCGTGGCGGCCGCGTCCTGTTCCGACACCTCCTGGAACAACCCGCCCAGCGGGGCCGTGCCGATCCCGAGCCGGGGCAGGTCGAAGGGCAGCCGGGAAGGCGCGCCGTGCGCCGACGCGCCGGTCATCGGGCCACCTCCCACGGGGACCGGTACGTCGGCCGGCCGGCGCGCAACGCCATCGTCAGTGTCAGCCGTACCCGCGTGGCCCCGGGCAGGTCCACCCGGCAGTACGGTCCACCGACATTCTGCGCCGGTCCGTCGTCGACACGGACGGTGCGCACGAGGTGTTCTGCGAACGAACCCGCCTGCACGATCACCGAGCGATCGGTGGCGCCGAGGTTGACCAGCTCCACCACGGTGTGGTCCGGGCGGATGTCGGACACGAGCGCCGCGACGTCCGGGGGCAGTCCGGGCCGTGGGTCGAGGGCGTCGTGGTAGCGCAGATGCAGTTGGGCCAGGCCGCCGTTGTAGAGCACCTGTGGCGATCCGGTGGTCAGTTGCAGCAGGGCCTCGGTGACCACGGGATTGAGATGCTGCCAGTGATGGATGTCCAGGGCATCGGGGCCCACGGTCGGATCCACCGGGTCGTTCTCGATGGCCTCCATCCGTTCGGCGCAGGAGGCCATGGCGCTGAGCAGCATCCGCTCGGGGAAGTCCGGATTGCGGCCCTGGAGGAACTCGTACCACGGCTCCTCGTGCCCGGCCTCGTCCTTGATGCGCTGGGTGTGCACCGCTGTCCAGTCCCAGCTGGATCCGGCCCGCAGCTGCTCGATGCGTTCCCGATCCACCGCATCGCGGCTGAAGTGCCAGAGCGACAAGGGAAGTTGGCCGGGCATGATCGTGAAGTCGAACCAGCCGGAGTCGTTGTGCCGCTGGGGCACCATGAGCGTGCGCTCGTCGGCCATCGCCCGCAGATGCGGCTCCCAGCGCTCGCCCAGGGTCCCCATCTCGTCGGCGCTCCGGTGCTCGGCCCGGCGCAGCACCGCGTCCAGCGGGTTGCGGGCCAGGTCGAGGAAGGACCGGTCGCCGGTCAGCAGCGTCGCGTTGGACGCTCCGACGAGGGTGGCGCTCCCGACCGGGGAGAGCCCGTGCGGCCACGACCAGCCGTAGTGGCCGCCGTACCACCGGCCGTCCAGATACTCGCCCACCTCACCGTGCAGCCCGGCGTTGTCGGGTACGACGTCGTGCCCGGCGAGCCGCTCCCGCCACGCGCCGACGTACTCGGCCACCCAGTCCGCGTAGCGCCGGTCCCCGCCGAGCAGGTACGCGTTGGTGGCGAGCCCCGTCGCGGCCAGGTTCACGAGGGTGTCGCCGCGGCCCATCCGGTCCCACATCGCCCGGCCGTAGGCGCGGGCGCGCTCGGGGGAGGCGGCCAGCTCGTCGAAGGACGTGACGTCGTCGATCCCGTCGAGCGGCAGCCCGTAGGGGCGCAGGGCGAGACTCCACGGAAAGTACGTGTCGTGGTCGCTGAAGCCCCAGCGCGGGCCGGCGGAGCCGTTGTGCGGGGCACGGATCACCCGGTGCTCGGCGTCGTAGTTGGGACCGCCCGGCAGGTAGAGGTCGGCGAAGCGGCCCGCCATTTCGCGCAGTTGGGCGTCGCCGGGGTCGGCGAGGCACAGACCGTAGAAGAGGAGCAGCCCCTCACCCTGGTGGAACCAGTCGTAGCCGCGCTCAAGGCCGCTCTCCAGCATGCCCATCTCCGTGAGCTGCTCGGAGACCCCGTGCCAATGCCGCCGTGCCGCGGTCAGCAGATCCGCGCTGCCGCCCAGCAGGTAGAGCGTCGGCCAGTTGAAGAACGGCTCGTAGAAGTCGTCCACGCCGTCGCGGCCGTCGAGCCCCTCTCCCAGCGCGCCGCGGAAGACGAGGCGGCCGTCGCGTTCGGTGTAGCGGTCGGCGAAGACGCGCCACGCCTTGTCCTGGACGGCGAACAGTTCCCTTTCGAGTGCGGCCCACCGGGGAACGGCGGTGACGCGGCGGGTCGCACGCACATGCGGCACGTGCGCGGCGTCGGCGGTGGTCGTCATCGGTGCGCCGCTCCTGCCGCGGACGTGCCGCCGATTCGCCCGGATATGAGCATCAAGAACACCCGGCCCCTCACAATCGCCCATCGATTACCGATGGCTAGACTCACTGGCGGGGGTCGGCGTGTCAATACTCGGCAACGCCTCCGGAAAGGAAGCCGTTCGTGATCGACTGTCATGCTCATCTGTGGAATCCGGGGGAGGGGTTCCCCTGGATCCGTCCGGATTCCGTGCACCATCGGCCGTTCTCGTCCGGGGATCTGGAGGACGCGGGTGCCGGCCTCGGTCTGACCGGAACCGTCCTGGTCGAGGCGTCCCGCGGCGACACCGGCGAGACGCTCGCCCTGCGCGACCTGCGTCTGCGCCGGCCTGATCTCGTCGCCGGATACGTGGCGAACCTGCACGTCCACGGGGAAGCCGGCCCGGATCGCTTCCGGGGGCTCCTGGACGGCCTGGGCGACACACGGCCCAACGGGATGCGTCTGGGCGGACGGGCCTGGGCCGACACGCCGCCCTCGGCCCGCGCGCTCGTCCCGGTGCTGGCCGAGGCGGGTGTGGTGCTCGAACTCAACCTCGGCACCGGCGCCCTGCGGGCCGCTGCCGACGTGGCCGCCCGGCATCCCGGGCTGACCGTGGTCGTCGACCATCTGGGCAACCCCCCGAACCTCAGGGCGGATCCGGGGGACTGGTACCGGGACGTCGAGCGCACGGCCGCGACGCCCCATGTGGTCGTGAAGATCTCCGGCCTGCTCACCCAGCAGCACGGGGTTCCGGCCGACCGGGTGGCACATCTGGTGCGGCACGTGGTGGACGCCTTCGGCCCGGATCGGTGCCTCATCGGCTCCGACTGGCCGATCTGCCTGCCGCGAGGCTCCCGGGGCGACTCGCTGGCGGTGGCGCGGCTCGGACTGGCCCATCTCCCCGCCGGTCGGCTGGAACGCGTGCTGCACACCACCGCCGAACGCGTGTACGGACTGTGTGGTTGACAGCGCTGAGAGTGCCCTGCTTCGATGCATGGGGATCATCGATAGGCGATAAGTGGTCGCCTTCTTCCGGCCGAGCCGGCCCCGACCTCCGCGGAGACCCGAGATGGCTTTCTTCGACCTGCCCCAGGACGAGCTGGAGAGATATCGCCCCACCCTGGCCGAGCCGGCCGACTTCGACGAGTTCTGGCGACAGACCCTCGCGCAGCAGGGGGAGTTCGAGCTCGCCGCGACGTTCGAGCCGGTGCACAACGGGCTGGCCACGATCGACACCTTCGATGTGACCTTCGCGGGCTACGGCGGGCATCCGGTCCGCGGCTGGCTGCAACTGCCCGTGACCCGCACCGGGCCGCTGCCGGCCGTCGTGGAGTACCTCGGCTACGGAAGCGGCCGCGGCGCCCCGCACGAGAAGCGGCTGTGGGCGTGCGCGGGGTACGCGCACTTCATCATGGACACCCGCGGCCAGGGTGCCGAGACCCCCGACCCGGACCCCGCCACCGGTGACATAGCGGCAGCCGGCTTCCTCACACGTGGCGTCCTCGATCCGCACCGCTACTACTACCGCCGCCTGTTCACCGACGCGGTGCGTGCCGTCGATGCGATCCGCACACATCCAGCCGTCGATCCGGCGCGCGTCGTGGTCACCGGCACCAGCCAGGGCGGCGGGATCGCGCTGGCCGCGGCGGGTCTCGTCCCGGACCTCGTCGCCGTCATGCCGGATGTGCCGTTCCTCTGCCATTTCCCGCGCGCCACCACGATCACCGATCACCAGCCCTACGTCGAGGTCTCGCGGTTCGTGAAACTGCACCGGGAGCACGCGGCCACGGTGGCCCGCACGATGTCCTACTTCGACGGTGTCACGCTGGCCCGCAGGGCGAACGCGCCGACCTTGTTCTCGGTCGGCCTGATGGATCACATCTGCCCGCCCTCGACCGTGTACGCCGCGTTCAACCACTACGGCTCGGAGCGCCAGGTCGACCAGGCGGACAAGCAGATCAGTGTGTATCCGTTCAACGACCACGAGGGTGGCGGACCCGCGCACGAGGTCGTCAAACTGGAATGGCTGGCGAAGCAGCTGGAAACCGTGGAATGAGAATCCCCACAACTTAATGGAGCGCGTCTTGGGATCTCGCCATCGATAGACGATGAGCGCGTATCATGGCACAACTGGCTCTCCCCCCATCGCAGGATTGGGAATTCATGGCATCGAATGCGTCGGCTGGATTCGTCTCCACGCTGGCCACCAACAAGGACCGCTTCCGCAAAACCCTGATCTCCGACCAGGTGTACGAGTTGCTCCGCAAGGCCATTGTGGAGGGCGACCTCGCACCCAACGACCGGGTGGTCGAATCGGAAATCGCGCGGCGCCTCGGGGTGAGCCAGGCCCCGGTGCGTGAGGCGGTCAAGCAACTGGCCCGTGAGGGGCTGCTGATGCACGTCCCGCGCCGTGGCCACTTCGTGATCGAGATCTCCTCGCAGGACGCGGATTATGCCCGCCAGGTGCGGGAGCCGCTGGAGCGGTTGGCGGCTCAACTCGCCACCGAGCGCATCACCGAGGAACACCTGAGTGAGCTCGACGCGCTCGTGGAGCAGATGCACGAAGCCGTTGCCGCCAACGACATCAGCCGGTTCCGCGACGTCGACATCGAGTTCCACACCCTGGTCGCCCAGATCGCCGGCAACCCGTTCCTGGCCCGGATGTGGGAGGTCATCGAGCCGAGTCTGCGTGCGCTGCGCGCCATCTCCGACCCGCTCTTCGAAGGTGACCGGCACGCGATGGCCGACGAGCACGGCCGTCTCGTGAGCCTGCTGCGCGCCGGCGACGCCGATGTGGCGGCCGCCGCGTTCGCCGACCATGCGGCCGGGCGCGGACCGGTGCCCGACGCACGCGCGGCGCGGAAGCCGCGGAAGGCTCCCGCAGCCAGGAAGAAACAGTAGGACCTCTCGTGCGGTTCGGACGGGGCGCGTGTGCGTGGGCACACGCGCCCCGCCGCGTTCGGTGTCCCGGTCCGTTCGCTGCCTCCCCGGTGGGCCCGAGGGCCGATGCCCGGCGGGCGAAGGCCGGTGGCCCGGGGGAGGAACGGCAGAGCGCGTGGGCCCGAGCCGGACATCCGGCTCGGGCCCACTTCTTGCTGCCCAGTAGCTACCGGCGGGCGCCCGCCGTCCACTTCGGCGCACCGTACTGGTAGGCGCCGAGGCTCGGGGTGGCGTCGGTCGCCCCGTCGTTGATGCCCGGCAGCGGTATCGCCTGGTTGCGTGCGGGGGAACCCTCGGACAGCCGGAAGTCGCGCTGCGCCGCGTCGACGAACAGCGGATCCGTCTCCGCGGGCAGGTTGTTCGACAGCACCAGTCCGCCGTCGGTGGCACCGGCCAGACCCCGGATGGCGCCGATGTTGTTGTAGATCCTGGTACCGGTGGACTGCCCCGGTTCCTTGACGTAGAACAACGTCATGCCACCGGTGTTGTTGTACACACCGTTGTTGTGCGATCCGGTGCCGAGGCCGTTCAGCATCACCGTCCCCTCAAGGTTGTTCCAGCCCACGTTGTTCGCGATCACGAGGTTGCTCTGCCCGTTGTCCGCGTAGACACCGGCCACCGCGAACGGGGTGACGCCCGGGGTGGGCGTGCCGTCGTGCAACAGGTTGTGGTCGATCGAGGACCCCATCATGTCGGCGCTGCAGCAGGTGTAGATCCCGGCGGTGTCGAGGCTCAGCCGGGCGTACTGGGAGATGTCGTTGTGGGCGATCCGGTCCGGCCCCGGTGCGAGGCCCTCGGCGGTGCCCCACTGCAGGTTGATCCCGCTGCGGCCGACCCGGTGGATGGTGTTGTGCATGACCGTCTGGCTGTTGCCCTGCACGGCGATGCCGGCAGCGTACGTACCCAGGTAGTCGACATCGTGGATCACGTTGTCCGTGGCGGTGTTGTTCTGCCCGCGCAGCGCGATCCCGTTGCCGGCGCTCAGCGACAGATCGCTGTTGACGATCTTGTTGTGCGTTCCATCGATCACGATGCCGGTATCGCCGACGCCGCGGGTCACGGAGCTGCCGCAGTCGGTGGTTCCGCGGGTGATGTCGGTGTAGTGCGACAGGTACCTGCCCGTGATGCCGTCCAGCGTCACTCCGGTGCTCGACGGGCCGGTCCTGATCGTCGAGGCGAACAGGTCGATGCCCTCGACCTTGGTGTGGCTGATGTTCGTCAGGTCGAGCGCCAGCGGCCTGGTCCTCGCCTCGATCCGGTGCAGAGCGGGGTCGTCGGTGCTGTACACGTACAGCCGCTTCGCGTCCGGGTCGTAGAACCACTCACCGGTGTTCGAGAGTTCCCCGATCTTGCCGGAGAGCGAGTAGCGGGTGTCCTTCGGTACGACCTTGTGGACGCACGGCGGCGCCGCGTCCAGTTCCACCGAACCGACGCCGGAGCTCTTCACGGTGGTCGTGGCGGACACGTACCAGTAGCTCGTCAGCGCACGTGCGCCGTCCCAGTACCCCGCCGGACGGGTCAGATCCGCGTCGGCGATCGTGGCGTCCGCGCTGCCCGCACCGGCGTACTGGAGCTCGGGGTCGAGCAGGTCGAGGCCGGGATAGGGCCACTGGGCCTCGATGCCCATCTTCTTGTCCGTGAAGACCTGCACGGTGGTCACGTCGGATCCGAGGTCGACGTCCGTGCTGTAGACCCGGCCCGCCTCGACGGCCTCGCTGAACGCCGAATTCAGCGCGTAGGGGTCGATCCTGCCGATCTCGACGACGTCGTCGCCGGTGACCGGCGACCATCCCCGGACCTGCGTGGCGCCGCTCAGCGTCACCTTTGCACCCGGGGCGGCGCGGTAGGTGATCGGCTTCTCCGCCGTGCCCGAACGGGCCGGCACGACCGTCTCCTCGTACGTGCCGGACGCGATCACGCAGGTGTCTCCCGGAGCCGCCGTGTCGGCGCACTCCTGGATGTTCCGGAACGGCGTCAGGAGCGTGCGACCACCGGCCGTGTCCCGTCCCCACGGTGCGACGTAATAGGTGCGGCCGTTCTTGGCCCCG
Organism: Streptomyces sp. NPDC088252; assembly: GCF_044740965.1. Classification (NCBI taxonomy): domain Bacteria; kingdom Bacillati; phylum Actinomycetota; class Actinomycetes; order Kitasatosporales; family Streptomycetaceae; genus Streptomyces; species Streptomyces sp. NPDC088252. The sequence continues at coordinate 59,770 of NZ_JBIURS010000009.1, forward strand.
GCCGGATGGGCGCCGGCCGGGACGGCGGACGCCACCACGCACATGGACGCCAGCACGGCGGCGGCTGCGGACCACAGCCCCCGGTGGGGCCGTGACAACCGTTTCGTCAGCACTCCATTGTCCTCTCTCCCTTGCTGGATGGATGGAACCGGTTCGCCCGGATCATCCCTTCACCGCACCGACCGTGAGCCCGCTGATGATGTGGCGCTGCATGTAGATGAAGAAGATGATCACGGGGGCGATCGCGAGCAGAAGGTTGGGGAACACCTTCGTCAGGTCCGTCGAGTACTGGCTGATCCCGGCGTAGATCGCCGTCGTCACCGTGTAGTGCCCGGAGGACGGGCTGAGCAGGATCTGCGGGCTGATGAAGTCGTTCCAGATTCCGATCGAGTTGAGAATGAGCACCGTGACGACCGCCAGGCGCATCAGCGGGAAGATGATCGTCCAGAAGGTCCGGTACCTGCCCGCGCCGTCGATCGTCGCCGCGTGGTCGATGTCCACCGGGATGGTGCGGATGAAGCCGACGAACAGGAAGATGCTCACCGGCAGGGTCGACGCCACGTCGTGTGCGACCAGACCGGTCACGGTGTTCGCGAGCCCGATCTCACGGAGCACGTAGATCACCGGGATGATCACGGCCGCGCCGGGGATGAAGGTGCCGGCCAGGAAGTACAGAAGCACCAGCTGGGTGCGCCGTTTGAGGCTGCGCGCGATCGCGTAGGCCGCCGGTCCTGCGAGCGCGATGCACAGCACGTCCACGACCACGACGAGGAACAGCGTGAACCCGTAGCCGCCGATGACGTTGTACTGGGGGCTGTTCACGGCGGCGGACAGATGCTCCAGCGTCAGACCGCCCAGCGGAAGCGAGAACGGGTTGTCGAGGATGTCGTCCTGCGACTTGAACGCGTTCACCAGGAGCAGGTAGACCGGCACGATCATGATCACGAACAGCAGCGCCAGCATCACCCAGCGCACGACCGAGCGCGACTCCCGCTGTTCCGTGCTCCGGGGAGCGTCCTCGGGATCCGGCGGCTGCGTGCGCTTGTCGCGGATCTCCGCCTCTAGTACCACCACCACCGGCTCCTAACCTGTCGCAGCTTGATCTTGTCGGTTGCGCAGCGCCGTCACGATGAGTGCCAACGCGGCGGACACGACCATCAGGAACACCGCCTGAGCGGTTGCGTAACCGACCTTGGTGCCCTCGAAGGACCGGGCGAGAATGAGGTACGAGAACGTCTGCGTCGAGCCGGCGGGTCCACCCCCGGTGAGGCTCACCACGATGTCGTAGGCACGGATCAGACCGACCAGGTTCAGCACGGTCGCCACGGTCACCACCGGCGCGATCATCGGGATCACCACCCGCAGGTTCGTCTGGCGCCGGGTGGCGCCGTCGGTCGCCGCGGCCTCCAGCAGTTCGGCCGGCACCGTCTGCAGGGCGGCCACGAACAGCACGACGTTGAACCCGAACCCGGCCCAGACGATCACGCCGATCAGTGTGATGAGTGCGAACTGCTCGTCGAAGAGGAACCCGACCGGCTCGATACCGAACCTGGCGAGCGTGTTGTTGATGGCACCGTTGGTGCCGAGGATCGCCGCCCACAGGTATCCGAGGATCAGGGCGCTGATCACGTGCGGGAAATAGGCCACCGCACGGAAGAACGAGTTGGACCGCGACCGTCCCTTGAGGACGAGTGCGTACGCCAGTCCCAGGCCGACCATGAGCAGCGTGCCCACGGCGGCGATGAGGGCGGTCACGTACCAGGAATCGGTCGAGCTGGGGTCGTCGAACAGGTGTCGGTAGTTGTCGAGCCCGATGAACTCGGCCGTGGAGAATCCGTCCCAGTTCGTCAGGCTGAGATACACCGCGACGACCACGGGCACGACGGTCATCACCGTGTAGAGCACCACGGCGGGTCCCATCAGGCCCAGGGAGACGGCTGCCTCCCGGAACCGGGCACGCCGGCGGTCCGCATCACGCCCCGCCCGGGCGGGGGCGGCGCCGGACCGCCCCCGCCGTGTCAGCTCTGCGAGTTCCACCACTTGTCCAATCCGCCCGCGGCGTCCTTCGCGGACGCGCCCGTGTACAGGGACTGGATCTGCTTGTTGAGCTCGTCGCTGAACCCGGCGATCGGCTGGCCGGGCCCGGACTTGACGATCACCGACGGCGCCTTGTCCAGGACCTTCTGCACCTCGGTGCCGAGGCTGGACATCGGATAGCTGAAGCCGCTCCGCAGATTGCCGTCGGCGGCGAGCTGGCTCCTGATGGCCTCCCGGTCGGTGACCAGCCACTTGACGAACTCGATCGCCTCGGCCTTGTGCCGCGACTTGTCGACCACGACGTACGGGTTGGAGATGTTGCCGAACTGGCCCGAGGGGTACACGCCGTCGGTCGGCATGGTGAACACGCCGATGTCGTCGCTCTTCTTCGCGGCGTCCGCGGCGGGCACGAAGAACGAGCCCATGATGTACATCGCGGACTTGCCGTTGAGGAACGCGGTCTGGCCGTCCGCGTAGGTCAGGCCCAGGGCGCTCTTGTCCAGGTGGCCGGAGTCGATCCAGCTCTTGTAATGCTCCAGGTAGGGCACGTAGCCGCTGTCGGCGAAGGAGACCTTGCCCTCATTGCGCTTGACCGTCCATTTCGGGTCCTCGGTGAGGACACCGGCGTCGGCCATCATCGAGAACTGCGAGCCCGTCACCCACTGGCCGGCCGTCTGCAGCGGCTTGTAGCCCGCGGACTTCAGCTTGCCCATCGCGGTGGTGAACTGGTCCATGGTCCGGATCTTCGTCGCGTCGACCCCGGCCTTGGTGAAGGCGGCCTTGTTGTAGAAGACGAGCGACTGGATCTGCTCGCCCACACCGACCAGGTACCGCTTGCCGTCGAGGGCGTACTGGTCGACCAGCGGGGTGTCCTTGGCCCACGGCTGGTCCGACAGATCGGCGAACAGGGAGGCGTTCTCCGCGGTCGGCGTGATCTGCTGTGCGATGTCGGGCGGGTCGCCCGCGGCCAGGTCCTGGGTCAGCTTTGCGTTCGCCGAGATCGTGCCCGTCAGCTCCGGCTTCACCTTCACATCGGGGTGGCTCTTTTCGTACCGGGCGAAGAGTCCGGACCAGTACTTCTCGGTCAGGTTGGGCGTGATGTTGACGATGACGCGGAGGGTCGTCCTTCCCGCGGCATCTTCGGAGTCGTTGCCACCGCAGGCGGCGGCCGACGCCATCACCAGCGGAGCCACTGCGAGTGCGCAGGCGCGGCGCCACATTTTTCTCATTCGGGACACGCTCCATTGCTCAGTCAATGAATAATCGATTGTCGAGATCGAAGCACAGGCGTTTCGGCGAGGTCAACAAGTAAAATAAATCGGAGACCCCGCCAGGGGGCGCGCGGAAATCGGTATATCGCACCGTTTGACGAAACCGCAGATCAAGTGCTGGTTCGCCGGAAATTTTGATTCCCGATGCGACGTTCACGTATTTCCGGCATCGCCGATGTCGAAGATGATTTCCATGCCTGGAGTTCTGGTGATACCAGGCATGTGTGCCCCACCTCGTTCCGGGACGGGGTCGTCTGCTTCCGCTGGTTGTCTGCAATCGCCTGCCCGGGTGACGCGGCGAGAAAGGTGACGCAGCGAGAAAGTCATATGGGTTTTCGGCGGCTCTTTCCGGGTCAGGAATTCGGCCCTGCCCGTTTTCGGTACAGATGTCGGCCGCCGCGGACCGTCGGACGCGCGGCGGCCGACGGACGAGAGCGCGATCGGCGGCGAGGCGCCGGTCGCGCGGTGGCTCCTCGAGAGCGACACGCGGCAGGGGGTCGCATCGGTGTCGGCCGCCGCTCTCGCGGTGGCGCGTCCGGTGACACGGCGACAGCCCGCCACCCCCGAAGGAGTCGCATCGGTCATCACCCCCCATCGCTATCGTCTATCGATTACTGATGCTATGTGGGTCACCCGGAATGTTTCAAGAGTGCTGCGGCAACCCTCTCTTCACTGTTTCGTTGCCATCGCACGGCGATCCGCCCCTCGGCGGCGGGCTGTCCGATCGTCGCGCCAGCCGACTGAGCCGGGCTCCCCAACTCCGTCTCAGCTGTGGATCGTCCAGGGCCCGGTGTTCGACCGAGGCGCGCAGTCCCGGCATGCGTCGGTCGAGGTGGGACCCCAGTACGTGGTCCGCCCAGGCGAAGAGTGCCGCGACCTCGGCCGCCCCCAGGTCGAGGAACGGGTCGTCCGGGTCGGGCGCCACATCCTCCCGTGCGGCGGTGACGCGATCGCGCGGAGCCCAGCACCAGGTGGTCGCCTCGGCGAAAGCGACGAGCCCGTCGACCGCGGCGTCCGGATGGGGACGGTCCCCGGACGCCGCGGACGAGGCCGCCAACTCGCCGGTGAGCACGGCCGCCGGCACCAGCAGGCTCACCCGTTCCTGCAGTGCCCAGGCCCGATCCTCGTACGCGCTCCGGCTGCCGTCGCGGAAGGCCCGTGCCCAGGCCGTGGCGAGCAGACGCGGGGCGGGGCGGGCCCGTTCCTTCGCGGCGGCGGACTGCACTCCCTCGCGCACCCCCGAGGGCACCGCGTCCCAGGTGGAACGGCAGGTGACATCGGGAACGACGATCCGCCGAGCGGGATCGGCCGGCGGCTTCTCCGGTCCTGTGCTGTCGTGCGCGTCCAGCAGCGGAGCCGGCCCCCCGTGCAAGGGCCCGGTCATGGGATCACTCATCCCCGAGGAGTTCGATCTCGACCACCGGAAGCAGCACATCGGGCCGGGCGATCGGCAGGGTCAGCGTGAGCGTGCCCGCCGCCTGGCTGGGCGGGGCCAGATTGTTGTGCTCGTGTTGCGTGCCGTCCAACTGCTGGAACCGGATCTCCGAACCGTCGTGCAACAGTTGGACGTAGCGCACCCGCCCGGCGAGACCGGGCAGGTGGATCTGCTTGAGCGGCCACGCGAGCAGATGCAGATACAGCCGACGCCCGGCCTGGGTGTAGAGGGCGTTCGCGGGTGCCTCGAAGGTGCTCGGTCCGGCGTCACGCACGGCCCGCTCGTGCAGGGCCGTCCAGTCGGCGATGGCCGCCAGCGTGCCCCGGGCCCGCGGATCCAGCGCACCGCGGCCGGTGGGCCCGACGTTGAGCAGCATGTTGCCCCCGCACGCGACGGACTGCACCAGCATCCTGACCAGCATCGCGGGGTCCTTGTACTCGTGGTTGTCCCGGTCGTAGCCCCACGAGCCGTTGAGCGTGTGGCAGGCCTCCCACATCACCGGGGCGCCGTCCCGCTCCAACGGCCGGTCGGGCTGGTACTGCTCGGGTGTCACGTAGTCACCCGGGATCCCGAGCCGGTCGTTGACGAGAATGTCCGGCTGCAACTCGCGGACCGTGGCCAACAGCTCCTGTGCTCCCCACTCGGCCGGTCCCTTGTCGGGATACGTGAAGTCGAAGAAGAGCAGGTCGATCGGCCCGTAGCCGGTGAGCAGTTCGCGTACCTGGCCGCGCAGGTACGCGCGGTAGCGCTCCATGTCCCGCGGCTCCTGCTCGGCCCGCGTCCCGCGCAGCGGGTGATAGCGGTCGACGGTGAAGTCCGGGTGGTGCCAGTCGAGCAGGGAGTAGTAGAGACCGACGTGCAGGCCCTCGGCACGCATCGCCTCGGCGAACTCGGCCACCAGGTCCCGGCCCGTCGCGCGCACCGAGGTGTAGTCGGTCAGCGACGAGTCGAAGAGGCAGAAACCGTCGTGGTGCTTGGCAGTCAGCACGGCGTAACGCATGCCGGCCTCCCGGGCCGCCCGCGCCAGCTTCCGCGCGTCGAACAGGTCCGGGTCGAACCGTTCCAGGTAACGGTCGTAATCCTCCCGCGACATGGCCTCCCGGCTGCGCACCCACTCGTGCCTGGCCGCGAGGCTGTAGAGGCCGAAGTGGACGAACAATCCGAAGCGCGCGGCCTCGAACCACCCGATGGATGCTGTGGGCACTGAACTCTCCTGTCGCGGTTGACAGTCATTATCGATCGGCTGTTATCTACCATCGATAGGCGATGATGTCACTGGTGGTGCGTGCGAGGGAGCGCGCGGAGAGGCATGTGAATGAACCCGACTGGGGATCAAGGAGCGCCGTCGATGGGGGAGGCGCAGACCTACGACTCGATGCTGGCGCCGGTCCACACCGCTTCCTTCAAGCGCCCGACCGCGCGCATGGTGGAGGCGCTCACGGACGTGAGTGCGGCGACGGCCTGCGCGAAGCTGCATCAGATGGGCATCACACGGACCTTCATCGACGGCCCCGTGCCGTTGCACCGCGAGCCGGACGTCAAGATCACCGGCGGCGCCGTGACCCTGCAGTTCCTTCCGCAGCGCGAGGACGTCTTCTCCGGCGCCGACCAGGAGGACGCCGAGCGCAAGACGGCGCTGTGGGGCGTCCTGGAGTCCGTGCAGCCCGGTGACGTACTGGTGGTATCGGCGTACGCGAGCCACTTCACGGGCTGTCTCGGCGACATGCTGGTGCGCTATTTCAAACTGCGCGGCGGCGCCGGCATCGTGGTGGACGGGCGGGTGCGGGACGCGGCACGGATCCGCGCGCTCGGTGTGCCCGTCTGGTGCACCGGAGTGACCCCGCACTACGCCTCGCAGACGGAGCTCTTCCCATCGGCCTTCAACGTGCCGGTGGGCGTCGGAGGCGCGTTGGTGACGCCGGGGGATCTCATCGTCGCCGATGAGGACGGGGCCGTCGTCGTGCCGCAGGAGAAGGCCGTCCCCTTGGCCGAGGACTCGCTGCTGCACCAGGACCGCGAGGCGTTCGCGCGTCGGCGCCTCGACGAGGGCGGACGGCTGTCCGACTACTACCCGCTCACCGGGGCGGGCCTCACCGAGTATCTGGCAAGCCGCACCGCCGACGGCAGCGCGTAGCCGACGGGTCCGCGGTCAGCCGCAGCGTCGTCCCCGCCGGGCCGGCGTGACGCCCGGCACCGGCACCGGCACCGCCTCCCCGGGCGGACCCGTACGCGCATCCGGCGGGTCCGTGCCCATGCGCTCGTCCGTGTGCCGTCCGTACCCCGGGCGGCACACGGACGGGCCCCTGCTCAGCGCACCGACGCGGCGGGCGGGCGTTCGCGCAGCGCGCCGTAGGCGAGGAAGTACGCCGGCACGCGGTTCAGCCACCGCGAGCGCGTGACGAGCTCGCTCAGCCGCCGGGCGCGCTTCGCGTCGCCGAACGCCGGACGGCCCGAGAGGACCGGCGCGATGACGTTCCGGTGGGCGAAACCCTGCAGGGCCTGCGTCGCGACGGCGGTCGGCAGGCGGCGGCGCTGGATGCGGCGTACGGTCCGCAGGCCGACCGAGCCCCCGCGCAACGGCTCGACGAGATGGCGGGCGGCGGCCACGGCGTCCTCGACGGCCAGGTTGATACCGATGCCGAAGACCGGTGACATCGCGTGTGCCGCGTCGCCGATGCACAGCAGCCCCGGACGGTGCCAGCGCCGGAGGCGGTCGAGCCGCACGTCGAGCAGCTTCACGTCGTCCCACGACCCCAGTGTGTGCACCCGGTCCGCGAGCCACGGGACGGCGGCCGTGAACTCGTCCATGAACCGGCCGAGGCCGGCGGCGCGGCGCCGGCCGTCGGTTCCCTTGGGGATCAGTGCGGCGCACTGCCAGTAGTCCCCACGGTCGATCATGGCGCTGACGAACCGGTCGCCCACCCCTCCCACGAGCCCGTGCGGATCGTTCTCCCGCCGCGGCAGCCGGAACCACCATGCATCCATCGGGCAGGCGAACTCCCGCAGCCCCAGCTCGGGCAACGACCTGGCCAGCGAGTCCCGCCCGTCGCAGGCCACGGTGAGGGTGGCGTGCAGCTCGCCCGTACGGCCGTCGGCGGTGCGGTACCGGACCCCCGTGACCCGCCCCCGAGCTCTCGGCTCCGCTCGACCGGGAGGAACCTCGCCACGCTCCACCAGGAAGGCGGTCGCCTCGGTGTTCATCCGCAGGGAGAACGACGGCTCCCGCCCGGCCTCGTCCACGAGGAGGTCGAGCAGATCCCACTGGGGCACCATCGCAATGTAGTTGTACGTGCCCCGCAGCGCGCCGATGTTTCCGACGGTGACCAGCGAACGGTCCGGGCCGAGCGGCAGCTGGACCGTCTGCACACGCCGCTGCGGCAGCCGGCCGAACCGCTCGGCCAGTCCCAGGTCCTCCAGCAGCGCCAGGGTGGAGGGGTGCACGGTGTCGCCGCGGAAGTCACGCAGGAAGTCGCCGTGCTTCTCCAGGACCGTGACGGCCACTCCCGCCCGTGCCAGCAACAGTGCGAGGACCATACCGGCGGGGCCACCGCCCACCACACAACAGGTGGTCCGCTCCATGGCAACCGCTCCTTCCGGTGATGTCATCCGGCCGGTGACGGGGCGATGGTCTCCGAATCCTTCGTCGTCAGGGCCGCGTGCCGGGAAACGCACTCACTGTCCGTGACAGTACTGCCCGTCCATCGACGATGCCGGATGAATTCGGCTTGTCAGGACTAATCATCCGGACCGCTTGATACTGGGACCATGGCACAGAAAACCTCTCGGCCGCACGCCCCGCCGACCGTCTCCGTCAAGGGCCGCGACGTACGGATACGCACCATCGGGCTCGTGGTGCTGGCGGGGCTCGCGATCTGGTTCATCGCCGTGAACACCGAATCGGTCGGCATCCGGTTGTGGGTCACCACGGTCACCCTGCCGCTCTGGGCGGTCCTGACGGTCACCCTGCTGGTCGGGCTGATCATGGGCGGGATCCTGGCCCACCGCCGTGCGAAGCGCTGAGTCCCCGAACGGGCGAGCCGTCCGGATGGTCGTCGACGCGCCGGTCGGGCCCGGCGGCCGGAGTCAAGTGAGTGTCCGCACCGGCAGGGCGGTTGTGACCGAGCGCGTCGAGTGAGTCTTTCCGCGGTGGGAAGTCGGCCGCGCCTCAAGGGGTGAGGGACCGGCCGGTGGGCCGGTCAGTGGGGCTCGGAGAAGAGCGCGTCGAGTTCCGGGAAGGCCATGCCGTCGGCGAGGGAGGCGTAGTCGCCGGTGGCGAAGAGTTGTTGCGCGGCGCGACGGGCGGCAGCGTAGGCGACCTGTGCCACGCCCGGACCCAGACTGACGCGGGCTACACCGAGCGCGCCGAGTTCGCCAACGGTCGGGGCGCCGGCGCCCGCCATGACGTTCAGCGGTTCGGAGATGCCCCTGGCCAACGCCGAGATGGTGGCGGCGTCGGTGAGGCCGGGGACGAAGACGCCGTCGGCGCCCGCATCGACGTACATGCGCGCCCGGGTCAGGGTTTCCTCCAGTCGGGTGTCCGGGTCGCCGAGCCCGAACAGGAAGGTGTCGATTCGGGCGTTGAGGAACAGGTCCGCGCCTGCCCGGTCGGCGGTCTCCCGGGCCGTGGCCAGCCGTGTCGCGAGCTCGACCGGAGGACGGGTGCCGTCCTCGATATTGACGCCGACGACGCCCGCCGCGAGCACTCCGGAGACGGTCTCGGCAACGTCGGCCGCGTCCCTCCCGTACCCGCCCTCGATGTCGGCGGTGACCGGAACCGCGACGGCGGCGACAATCCGGCCGATCACCTTCAGCGCTCGGTCGCGGTCAAGGAGGTCGCCGTCCGGAGAACCCAGCGACCAGGCGACGCCGGCACTGGTCGTGGCGATCGCGGGGGCGCCCGCGGCCTCGATGACGCGCGCGCTCGCAACATCCCAGGCGTTGGCGAGCGCGAGGGGTGCGGACGGGGTGTGAAGGGAACGGAAGAGGTGGGCACGGTCCGGCTGCGTGATGGTCATGGGCGCAGTCAAACATCGACCGCCGCCCACCTTCTGGCGAGAACCCGACATCACGTCGATCTTGAGCCGGGCAGTGAGCCGGGCGGTCCGTGTCGTCGAGTCCGGCGCGCCTCACGAGTCCGACCAGCCGGCCAGGTTGCGGGATCGTCGTGTGCGGTCCGGCGACCTTCCCGTTGACGGTGACCCGCCGAGTCGACGGCGCCCCTGCGCACTCCGGAGCGAGACGGACCGTGGTCGACCGACAGGGCACTCATTCCTCCGGAGTACGTCCGCTCGACTGCTTGTGCACGCCGTGAACGAAACGGCTCCGGGTGCGGTGGGCGCGTGGTTGCACCGGCCGATTGTTCTCGGGGTGCGCCCCACACCGAATGGTGTCTAGGCTTGGTTCGGCGGTCCACGAGGCATGCCGGAGCGGTGCGGACGACACCCCGGCCAGGACGGCCACAGTCCCCGTCCTTCGAGGGGCGCCATCGACACCTCACGGACCTTCGCCTAGAGGGAAGAGGAATCGGTATGAGGTCACATCGCATCCGCACGAGCGCCGCAGCGATCACCGCTGTGGTGGCCCTCCCGCTCTCGCTCGGCGCGTTCGCCCCGCAGGCGTTCGCCGGTAACGCGGCATCCAGCACCCCGAGCCCGTTCGGCCCGGGATGCTCCGAGCTGCCGCACAGCGGCAAGGGCAGTGCCACCGGCATGTCCAGGGAACGCGTGGCCACGGCGGCGGCCAACAACCCGAAACTGACCAAGCTGGCACTCGCGTTGAAGGACGCCGGGCTCACCACCAAGCTCAATGATGCGAAGCACATCACGGTCTTCGCTCCCACGAACGCGGCCTTCGACAAGGTTTCCAAGACGCAGCTTGCCGGCCTGCTCAAGGACAAGCCGAAACTCAAGAAGGTCCTGACCTACCACGTCGTGGACAAGACCATCACCCCCAGCGAGCTTCCCAACGGCAGCTTCAAGACGCTGGAGGGCTCCAAGCTCAAGACCTCCGGGTCGGGCACGTCGTTCAAGGTCAACGACACCGCCAAGATCGTCTGCGGGGACATCAAGACGGCCAACGCCACCGTCTACCTCGTCGACGAGGTGCTCATGCCCCCGTCCTAGGACCAGCTCTGCTTCGGGCTTCGATCGGCCGGTGGCAGATGCAAGGTGTTCGGTCCCGCCTCCCGCTCCCAGGGAGGCGGGACCGCCGACCCGGGGCAGCCGAGACCGATGTCCCGGCGAAAGTGCCCGCAGGCCACCCTGGGAGCTGATTTGTGACGGTCTGCCGGCTCGACGATCCCGGAACGTGACAGGCACGGCTTCCGGGATCATGGAGTTCTCGGAGTCCCGCGGCCCAGGGCTATTCGCGACTGCGGAGGTGCTGCAGGCTATGGTGCACCGATCAGGGGCATGCGGGAGGAAACCGGCATGGAGGAGCTGCGAGGCAGCTACAGGGCGCACTTCGGGCTGGCGTTGGTGCTCTGCGGGGTCGACCTGTTGTGTATGGCCTCGACCTGGCTGCCCAGCGAATACAACATGCCCAAGTGGCTCGTACCGGGCTTGTTCGTCGCGGTGTTCCCGGTCTTCGCCGTCGCGCTCGTCCGCAGTTTCACCAGCGGGGCCGGGGCCCAGCTGATGGGCCCGAACAATGCCAACCGGTTCATTGGGTATGTCCTGTTGCTGCCACCCGCCCTCAAGCTCACCTACGCGTTCATCATCTGCCTGGCCGCGCTTGGCTTTCGGGCTCTCGCGAGTTCGCCGATTGCCTTGACGGTGGCGGTACACGGCAGGGCTTCGGCATGGCCACTCGATGTCCGTTTGTGATCACGTGAGGCCGAGGAGTGCGAGCGGGCGTTGTGGGTCGCGGGCGTTACGGCGGAGGGGGGTCTTGGCGACGCCGGTTCGTTTCAGGGCTCCGATGGCCAGGTTGCGCAAGACTCTTCTGGTTGCCCTCGACGGCCATGCTGTAGTGGGCCCGTCTGGCGGGGAGGTGCTCGGCGTGTTCGCGCTGGGTGCACAGGACGTCGACAACTCCGTGATCTTGGAAGCCATGCCTGTTCCGTTCCTGGCCCCCGCTGTCCAACGGACCGTCACGAACCGGACGTCACACGACTACGCCGAAGTCCTGCATCCGGCCGCGGCGCGCCCGTGCGCTGCGGTTCCAGGCCAGTGGGCGGACCGTGTAAGCAGTCGTTGTCCACCATCCAGGAACGGCCGCGAACAACTTCCTCGCTCGGGCTCTTCGCGAAGGTGGATAGGGGTCTCCTAGCGATTGCTATGCGTGATATCTGGCATTCACCTGGTGTGAAAGGTCGCGGCAGCTGGCGATGAAGTCGTTTGCGGCTTCAGGAGTGACCAGGGTAAGGGTGTGCGCTGCTCTGTCCCAGAGGTCTTTCAGCGACATGTAGACGGCCACCGCTTCAGGGTCAAGGCCCAGTCTGTGCAGGTGTTCCCAAGAAATGTCTCTCGGATCCCATCGAGCGCCGTCCGGAGGGTCGGGGATGCGGCGCTGATTCAGCGCGTGGGTGAGATCCTCTTGGAGGAAGTCCCAGCTGCGGATAACGGCCAGTGCAGGAGAACGGAGAGCCGTGAGTCTCGCGGACTCGTAAATGTCGAACCCCTGGTTGCCGTTCCGTGGAGGCGGAACTTGTGGACTCCCTTGTTCAGGGTTTGGTTCGCCAGATCCTTGAGAGGGCGGATGGTCGGAGGCAGGGTTGGAGGACAATCCTTCCGCGTTCTGTCGAACCTCCCGCGCGTCAGCCTCGAACTCGATCGCGCCTGCTGGTGTCTCCAACCTGGTCATGCGTGTGAATGCGTACTGAATGTGGGCGCGTAGGCCCCACACCAGGGTGACGGTGACCACAGGCCAGACCAGGGTCTTCACGTACTCCAGGACGAGTTCAGCTGTCTCCACGCGGCGAGACTGCCAGTCACGAAGCGGCCAGGCGTATAGACCGTTGCGCCTGTGACAGAGCTGAGACGTCGTCTGACCAGTGGGCGCGCGGTCGGCGCGCGGCGGGGCACGGATATTCTGGTTGAACTGCTGGTTTCGGGCCGGGCACTGCACGACGCATGGGAGCCCTCATGGCCAGTAAGGGCTTGCAGAAAGACAACACGCCGGTTTCGGGCGCCGGTTGAGCCACTGTGGTAGCAGGCGCCGACCTGCTGTGACGTCCCGTGCGGTAAGGGATGAGCTTCTCCAGGTTCGGTCGAGGCGAACCTCTGTGACCTGCGGGTCCAGCGGCCGGTATCACAACGAGAAGCTCCAGAAGCGGGGGTGCGGGGAAGACTGCAGTGCTTCCTCACATGTGCTCGCCCGACTGCGCCGCGACGTCGGTCTGGCACCGGTGATCAGCTGTGGTCTTCGACGCTGCTGTCGGTGATCGCTCGGAACAGCTCGCGAGCCCGCTCGCAGAACTGCTCGACCTCCGTGATGTCCGGCTCGTCACCGTCCGCCAGCATCCGGGCCTGGAGCTGCTCGGAGCGCAGCCCGCCGTAGCGGGCCCGCACCTCAGCGGTCACCGGCTGGACCACGATGTGCAGGTGCTTGCGCGCGTCGCGGCCGTGTGACCACATGCAGAGGTAGGTCTGCTCGGGACGGCACAACGTCTCCACGACACGAGCGGTATCGCGCAGCAAGGGGCCGAGTTCCGCCGCCGTGTCGTCGAGTTCCGCGATGGCCACGACGTGCTCTCGCGGACCGACGATCAAGGTGCCGAGATTCATCGGACCGACGACGTGGTTCACCACCCACGCAGCGGTCTCGTGCAGGACGCCCCCGGGCAACTCCCGGCGCCCGGCCAGCAGGTCACACCCAAGACACCCCGTCACATCCACGCGCACCAGCCTATACAGAGCCCGCAGCAATGATATCGACGGCCGACTTGGTTGATGAAACCGCCGGTTGGGCTGCGTACGAGATGAAGCTCCTGGTAGACGGGTTCACGACCAAGATCGCCCGTGCCGCCAGGAGCTTTGTGTGCTTGTCCACCCGTCTGCCCTCGACCTGTCCACCCGGCACTTGCGGTGCCTGGCCGACGGTCCCAGATATGTGAGCACCTGGGGTTCCGGATGTGCTCGGTGCAGGACGCGGAGAAGCTGACGGCATGGCTGGCCGTCAGCGTCGCGCACGCGGAAGGGAATCCGGACCGGGTGCGCGACGAACTGCTGAAGCACTGCCGTCAGGAGTGCGTCGAGCCGCCGGCGCCAGAGGCGTTCCGGACGCGGCTGCGGCCTCCTTGGACGGCTGGATATGGCGGCCCACAGCCAAGATCAGGCCAGCGAGCTCGAAGAGCTGTGAGGTCTGCTTCTCGTCCACCGCGCCAGCGCTGGACGATGCTCGTCCGGTCAGCCCAGCGATGCGCTCGCCGCACGCAGTTCGTCCAGGGCCGCCAGGGTGTACCCGGCGAGCTCGTCCTCGGCGCCACGGTCGCCCTCGGCCCATTCGGCGTACCCCCGTTTGAAAGCGAGGACGCCCAGCTCGCCCGCGAGAGCCGCAGTCGGATCGGGTACGCCGCGGGCTACCAGAGCGGTTGTCATCGCGGCCGCGAGGCTGACGGTCTTGAGGGTGTCGCGCTCTTGAAGCTCGGCGCTGGCGGCGACGGCCGCCTTCAGGCGAGGGGCGAGCTCGCGACTCCTCGGGCCCATCGCGGTCGAGGCGCGCTCGAGACCGGCAGCGACTGCCTCAAGCGGGCTGGCGTTACCGGGCGCGTCGGCGATCCCCTCGGTCAGCAGTCGACTCAGCGTCTCCTGCCCGGCGACCAGCAGCTCGCGCTTGTCGGGAAAGTGCCGGAAGAAGGTGCTCTTGGTGACCCCGGCACGCTCGGCGATCTGCGCGACCGTCGTGGCGTCGTACCCCTGCTCCGTGAACAGGTCGACCGCAGCCACGACGAGGCGTTCACGCGCACCTGGTTCCCATCGACCCATGGGTTCAGCATACGTGATGGGACTCTTGTCCCGTCACCTTGCTAGGGTGACGGGACAAGAGTCCCATCACTTCTGGGAGGGTTTCCATGCGCGTCTTTGTCACCGGCGGCACCGGCCTGATCGGTTCCGCCGTCGTCGCCGAACTCCTCGGCAACGGCCACACCGTCCTCGCGCTCGCCCGCTCCGACGCCTCCGCACAGGCCGCCGAGGCAGCCGGCGCCGAGCCGCTGCGGGGAGGCCTCGTCGATCTGGACGTCCTGCGCTCCGGCGCCGCCCAGGCCGACGGGGTGATCCACCTGGCCTTCGGCAACGACTTCAGCAGCCCCGAGGCCCTCGCCCAGAACGTCGCCGAGGAGACCGCCGCCCTCACCACCCTCGGCGAGGAACTCGTCGGCAGCGACCGCCCCTTGGTCACCGTCTCGGGTACGCCCTGGGTGCCGGGCCGTGCCTCCACCGAGGCCGACCCGGTGCCGACCGACGGGCCGGTCGGCGGCCGCAGTCGCACGGTCACGGCGGTCCTGGGCCTGGCCTCGCGCGGGGTCCGGAGCACGTCCGTACGCATGCCGCGCACGGTTCACAACGAGGGCACGGGCGGGTTCGCCGGTCTGCTGACCAACATCGCACGCCGGAGCAGGATCTCCGGCTATCCCGGTGACGGCACACAGCGCTGGCCCGCCGTCCACGCGCTCGACGCGGCCGTTCTCTTCCGGCTCGCCCTGGAGCAGGCGGAGGCCGGTACCGCCTGGCACGCCGTGGCCGACGAGGGGGACAAGGTACGGGACATCGCAGCCGTCATCGGCCGGCGGCTGGGCCTGCCGGTCGAGTCGGTGCCGGAGCAGAGCTACGGCCCGCTCGGCCCGATCTTCAAGGCCGACCAGCCCTCGTCCAGCACCCGCACCCGGCAGGTGCTCGGCTGGGAGTCGAAGCACCCCAGCCTTCTGGAGGACCTGGAGAACATCCAGCCCTGATCGGCGACCGACGATCGGGGCGGACCCGCTGTCGGCGCTCACGTTGACAGCGGAAAAAGCCTCACCTACGTCACTCGCGACCGACCGTCTCGCCGCAGCGACATCTCTACCTGCACATCCTGCGGTCAACGCGCTCCGGCGCCCGACTTGTTCCCCACACCATCGCCAACAACCAGGCCCGCCGGCGTCGGTCCGCCACCTGCGTGGCAGCGACACATCTCGCACTACCCGCGCCAATGCGGCAATTCATGTCCACAACAAGCAGGAGGTTCCATCATGGTGGCAGTTGTCTTCGGCGCTCGCGGTAACGTCGGTCGTCATGTGGCCGATGGCCTGCTGGTCGCCGGTGAGCAGGTCAGAGCAGTCAGCAGGACCCCAGCCGCGGGCTTGACGCCTGGGTGCGAAGCAGTCGTCGCCGACCTGGAGCGTCCCGAGACGCTGCCCGCAGCGCTCGACGGTGCCGACAAGGTGTTCCTGTACGGAATGCTCGACCCCCAGAAGCCCTACGACATCGAGAAGGTCGCTGCGGCGGCCGCAGCTGCGGGGATCCGGCAGGTGGTTCTGCTCTCGTCGGTGTCGGTCGTCCTGGACCCCGACGCCGACCACCCGGTCGCCCGCCTGAACCGCACGATCGAGCAGGCCGTCCAACGGTCCGGCATGGACTGGACGTTCCTCAGGCCGGGGACATTCGCGACCAACACCCGCACCTGGTGGGCCGAATCGATCCGCACTGACAACGTCGTCCGCCTCCCCTATCCGCTCGCACAGTCGGCACCGGTGCACGAGAAGGACATCGCGGCGCTGGCGGTGACCACCCTGACCGAACCGGGCCACTCGCACCAGGCCTACACGATCTACGGGGCCGAGTCCCTGACCCTGCAACGCCAGGTCGAGCACATCGGCGAGGCCATCGGCCGTCATATCCGGGTTGAACACATCTCCGACGAGCAGGCTCGCGCGGAAGTCGCCAGAACAATGCATCCGGTCGTGGCCGAGGCGATCGTGAGTCAGTGGGCCGCCGCCGACGGCGTCGTGGCCGTGACCTCCGTCATCGCCGAAAAGATCACCGGCGCTCCGGCGCACACCTACGCCCAGTGGGCCGTTGACCACGCCGACGACTTCCGCTGAGCTTGTCGTGCTGACCAGCCATACGGGGCCCGGTCTGCTCGGCACTCCGGTTTCCCCCGCCCTGGCCACAATGGTGGAACGCGCAGAACGGGGTTGACTGTGTCGGTCTTCGTACTGAGATACAAAGCCACGGCCGGCCGCGGGGACGGCCGTGTTGGCTACCGGAGCCTCCCGGGACCGTCCGAGTTCTGGGAGAGCTGGGTCTCGATGCGCTGAAGGTCGAGATGACCGTGGCGATCTCGTTGGCGTCGGTGACAGTGCCGTCGAGCAGGCGACTTCAGGCCTCCCGCAGCCGTCTCAGGTTTTCCAGGGCCTCCCGGACACCGGGCCCTCCGGAGTACAACGACCGCCCGGCACCAGTGCCGGGCGGTCAACGCCTTCCGCTGCTCCGGCTGCGGCACGCTGCCTGTCATCAAACGTTCGAATGACGACAGATACGACGGGCGTCCAATGGACCCGGAGTTTTCGGGGCGCGCATCCAATCAGATCCGATGGCGGATGATGACTGTGCTGCCTGTCTCTCCGGCTCCTGCGTGGGAGAAAAGTGGGAGAAGACCGGGAGACGATCATGACGCGCGGATGCGTGGAGATGCTGGAAAGCGCTGGATCGGAAAAGAAGTGGAGAGTGAATCAACCGGCGGACTCGCCCGCGTGCGGGCTCAGAACCCCGGCGCCGACCAGGATGAAGAGCAGAATGCCCAGAATGATCCGGTAGACCACGAAGGGCATGAAGCTCTTGGTCGTGATGAACCTCATGAACCAAGCGATGACGGCGTAGCCGACACCGAACGCGATCAGTGTGGCGAAGATGGTCGGCCCCCAGGACACATGTCCCTGGCCCGCGTCCTTCAGCTCGAAGACCCCCGAGGCCAGTACCGCCGGGATGGCCAGCAGGAAGGAGTAGCGGGCCGCCGCCTCGCGGGTGTAGCCCATCAGCAGACCGCCGCTGATGGTGGCGCCGGAGCGGGAGACACCCGGAATCAGCGCCATCGCCTGGCAGAAACCGAAGATGAGACCGTCCTTCACCCCGAGATC
Organism: Streptomyces sp. NPDC088252; assembly: GCF_044740965.1. Taxonomy (NCBI): domain Bacteria; kingdom Bacillati; phylum Actinomycetota; class Actinomycetes; order Kitasatosporales; family Streptomycetaceae; genus Streptomyces; species Streptomyces sp. NPDC088252. Next base: position 77,570 of record NZ_JBIURS010000009.1, read on the forward strand.
CTTGAGCGTCTTGCGCTCCTTGCTGGCCCGGTGCCTGCCGCCCGCCTCGTCGCGGGCGGCGAGACGGTCCGCGATGCCCAGGACGATGCCCATCACGACCAGCGTGGTGGCGATCAGCCGCAGATCCCGGAATGGGCCCTCGACCTGGTCCTTGAGGGTCACGCCGAGCACGCCGATGGGAATCGAGCCGACGATGACCAGCCAGCCCATCTGTGCGTCGTGGTCGCTCCGCATCGACCGGTCGACCAGCGAACGGAACCAGGCCGAGACGATCCGGACGATGTCCTTGCGGAAGTAGATGAGGACGGCCGCCTCCGTGCCGATCTGGGTGATGGCGGTGAACGCCGCACCCGGGTCGTGCCAGCCGGCGAACGCAGCGGTGAGCCGCAGATGCGCGCTGGAGGAGATCGGCAGGAACTCGGTCAGTCCCTGAACGAGGCCCAGGACGAACGATTCGAACCAGCTCATGGGGCTTTGGCCATCCCGGAGGTGATCGTGCATCGGCCGACGGCCGTGAGAGCCGTCGGCAGCGTGCGGACGAGGAGTCGAATGAGGGCAGGGCCGTGCCGCGCCCGGATATTTCGGTCGGTCGCGGGCAGGGTATCGCCCTCAGATGAACAGCATCACGTGTACCCCCGCGCCGCTGCACGCCCCCGTGCGTACCGGATCACTCGGCGGCGAGGCGGTGGCGCTTGCGCCAGGCGACGACGGCGGCGCCGACCCCCGTCAGCACGATGAACCCGGTCGCGGCCAGGAAGGCGGGCGACGTCGGTGACGAGGCCTCGCTGCCCGCGACGACATACGCGGCGGTGTTCGGGACCGAACCGAGCCCCGTGGCCACCAGGAAAGGCGGATACCTCATGCGTGAGACTGCCGCGCAGTAGTTGGCCGCCGCGAAGGGCACACCGGGAAACAGCCGCAGGGCCAGCATCGAGCGGAATCCGTGCCGGCTCAACTGGCCGTCCGCCGCCTTGAGCCAGCGCCCGCGCAGCAGCGTGCGGAGCGCGTCCTGCCCCAGTACCCGGCCCAGCGCGAACGAGATGCCCGCGCCGAGCACTGTGCCCGCCAGCGAGGCGGCCAGGCCCGCCTGCGAACCGAACAGCGCACCGGCGGCGAGGTTGAGCAGCGGCCGCGGCACGAAGGCCACGGTGCACACGCCGTACGCGACGGCGAACAGCACGATCGCGGTGGCGCCCCCGCTCAGCCGGGTGGGCCAGCCGGTGGCGAGCAGCCGTTGGGGGTCGAGGAGCAGCGTCGTCGCCGCGGCGCCCAGCAGCACCACCACGAGCAGTGAGAACCGGGACCAGGGCGAGAGCAGAGCCCTCGTACAGCGCACGGCGAGGCCGGTGGCGGGCCGGGCGGCGGGGACGGGGTCGAGCATGCGGGGAGACTAACCGACGCCCGCGTGTGATCGCCGTAACGCGAACGGTACGTACCGGACGGCCACCCGCGCCGACGCCGACGCCCTGGGGGCCACGCGGCGGGGGCGCCGGGGCGGAGGCCGAACTCCCTTGTCCGCCCGCGCCGTCCGCACGGGAAAACCATTCGACGTCACCATGTCCCTCGGCCATCATCGGAGCCATGTTCCGGTACGCCTTCCTCGCAGCGTCGTCCGCAGTCGCGGACGCGCCGAAGGCTGCCGTGAGCCCCGTCACCGCAGCGGCAGTCGTCGCAGCAGCGTTCGCCGTTGCCGCAGCGTCCATCGGCGGCGCCCGAAGCTGACCCTCCCCCGACAGTCCGGCGGACCCCGCAAGGGGAGGGTCGGCGGGGCCCTGGGGTCTTCTCACTCAGCTTCGAATTCCAAGGAATGAGCCATGCCCAAGACGGCATACGTGCGCACCAAGCCCCACCTCAACATCGGCACCATGGGCCACGTCGACCATGGCAAGACCACCCTGACCGCGGCCATCACCAAGGTCCTCAGCGACCGGGGAACCGGGACGTACGTCCCGTTCGACCGGATCGACCGGGCGCCGGAGGAGACGCAGCGCGGCATCACCATCAACATCGCGCACGTCGAGTACGAGACCGACACCCGGCACTACGCGCATGTCGACATGCCGGGGCATGCCGACTACATCAAGAACATGGTCACCGGCGCCGCCCAGCTCGACGGGGCGATCCTGGTCGTCTCCGCGCTCGACGGCATCATGCCGCAGACCGCCGAGCACGTACTGCTCGCCCGCCAAGTGGGCGTCGACCACATCGTCGTCGCCCTCAACAAGGCCGACGCGGGCGACCCGGAGCTGACCGACCTCGTCGAGCTGGAGGTCCGCGAGCTGCTCTCCGCGCACGGCTACGGCGGTGACTCCGCCCCCGTCATCCGGGTGTCGGGCCTCAAGGCCCTGGAGGGCGACCCGCGCTGGACCTCGGCCGTCGAGGCGCTGCTGGACGCCGTCGACACGTACGTGCCGATGCCGGTCCGCTACACGGACGCGCCGTTCCTGCTGTCGGTGGAGAACGTCCTGACCATCACCGGCCGGGGCACCGTCGTCACCGGGGCGGTCGAGCGCGGCACCGTGCGGGTCGGCGACCGGGTGTCGGTGCTGGGCCCGGACATCGAGACGGTCGTCACCGGTCTGGAGACCTTCGGGAAGCCGATGGAGTCCGCCGAGGCCGGCGACAACGTGGCCCTGCTGCTGCGCGGTGTGGAGCGCGACCGGGTCCGCCGCGGCCATGTGGTGGCGGCCCCCGGCAGCGTGACGCCGAGCCGACGCTTCACCGCGCAGGTGTACGTCCTGTCGGCGCGGGAGGGCGGTCGGACCACCCCGGTCACGACCGGCTACCGGCCGCAGTTCTACATCCGCACCGCGGACGTCGTCGGAGACGTCGACCTCGGCGCGGTGGCGGTGGCGCGACCCGGGGACACGGTCGACCTGACCGTCGAGCTGGGCCGTGACGTCCCGCTGGAGACCGGACTCGGATTCGCGATCCGCGAAGGCAGCCGCACCGTAGGCGCGGGCACCGTCACCGGACTGCTCTGAGGCGTCCCGCACCAGGGGCCCGCCTCCCGTACCCCACGGGAGGCGGGCCCGATGCCGTGCGCAAGACTGACGGCATGACAGAGACTGCACTGGTGCTCGGTGCCGGCGGTGTCACCGGCGGCGCCTGGGAGACCGGAATTCTGTACGGGCTCGCGAAGGCGGGCGTGGACCTCGGCGGCGTCGACGTGATCATCGGCAGCTCGGCGGGGGCGGTGGTCGGCGCGCAGCTGGCCTCCGGACTGGTCGGTCTTCCCGAACTGTACGAACTCCAGCTCACCGATCCGCACGGCATGACCGGCGGCAGGCTCGGCGTGCCGACCCTCCTGCGCTACACGGGAGCCGTGCTGTCCTCGCGTACTCCCGAGGCGTACGGCCGCAAGCTGGCCCGGATCGCGCGAGGCGCCCGCCTCGGCATCACGGCGGAGCAACGGCGCGCGTCCATCGCCGATCGCCTTCCGTCGTCCGACTGGCCCGAGCGGGCCCTGCGCGTCACCGCGGTCGACGCGGCCACCGGCGAACTCCACACGTTCGACAAGGAGAGCGGAGTCCCGCTCGTGGACGCCGTCACCGCGAGTTCCGCCGTCCCGGCCGTCTGGCCCGTCGCCACCGTCGACGGACGTTCCTGGATCGACGGAGGAGTGCACTCCACGGCCAACGCCCATCTCGCCGAGGGCTACGGACGCGTCGTCGTCATCGCTCCGGCGGCCAGTGGCAACAAGGTCATCGTCTCGCCGCGCTCGCAGGCGGCCGAGCTCGCCGCGAAGGGCTCCCGCGTGGAGGTCATCACCCCGGACGCGGCGGCGAAGAAGGCCTTCGGGCGCAACCCCCTGGACCCTGCGTGCCGGGCCGCGGCGGCCCGTGCCGGGCTCGCGCAGTCGGCCGCGCACACCGAAGCCGTCACCGCGGTCATGAGCGGCTGATCGTTCACCGCACAATGGGGGAGTGAACGAGTCGATACCCGTCATCAGGGACGTGGACCAGGGCACCGCCAGGCTCCTCCCGGACATCGACCGGGACAGGGCCTGGCTGCTCACCGTCGACGGCGCACCCCAGTCGTACGTCGACCTCGACGCGCCGCACCATCTCGAATTCGAGTACGTACGACGCCTCGCGCACGTCGTGGACTGTGCCGCGGCACCGGGCGCACCGCTGGACGTCCTCCACCTCGGCGGCGGAGCGCTCACCCTGCCCCGCTACGTGGCCGCGACCAGGCCGGGATCCCGCCAGGACGTCGCGGAGGCCGACCTCGGGCTCCTCGCCCTGATCGCCGAGCAACTGCCGGTCCCCGACGGCAGCGGGATCGCCGTGCACGGCGAGGACGCCCGCAGCCGGCTGGAACGGACGCCGCCCGGATCCCTCGACGTCCTGGTCGCGGATGTCTTCGGAGGCTCCCGGGTACCCGCCCACCTCACCACCGTCGAGTACGCCGGGGCCGCCCGCCGGGCGCTGCGCGACGGCGGGACGTACGCCGCCAATCTCGCGGACGGCGCGCCGTTCGACTTCCTCCGCTCCCAACTGGCCACCTTCGCGGCCGTCTTCGAAGAGCTCGCACTGATCGCCGAACCGGCGGTGCTGCGCGGTCGGCGCTTCGGCAACGTCGTCCTCGTCGCCTCCCGAACCCCCATCGACACCGCGGCGCTGACCCGCCGCTGCGCCGCCGACGCCTTCCCCGCCAGGGTCGAGGACGGCCCTGCGCTGGACCGGCTCACCGGAGCCGCCCGGCCGGTCGGGGACAGGGAGGCGGTCGCCTCACCCGAGCCGCCCGACGGAGCCTTCGGCATCGGCTGAGGACGGCCGCAGGGCCCTGGCCGCCACCACCTCGCTGGTGGCGCGGCAGATTGCGGACCTCGGGCACGAACAGCACGGCGCCGGTGACCAGCACGATCAAGGCCGCGCAGCCCCACAGGGCCCGGCTGCGCCCGACCAGGGCCTCGACCGGACCGGCGAGCGCGGTGGCGACCGGCATCATGGCAACCGAGCCGAACCAGTCGTACGCCGAGACGCGCGACAGTTTCTCCTCCGGGATCTCCTGGTGCATGGTCGTCATCCACGAGACCCCGAACACCTCGATGGCGACGCCGCTGACGAACATCACCACGCAGAGCCCGGCCACCGGCAGCGGGACCGCGAGCCCGGCCGACGGCAGGGGGGGAAGACGCAGAGGGTTCCGGCCAGCAGCAGCCGTAAGCGCGTCATCAAGAACGCGCCGCCCAGCGTGCCGACCCCGAACGCGGCGAGCGCGAAGCCCCAGGGACGGGCGCCACCGAGATCGTCCCGGGCGACCAGCGGTCCGTACACCGACTCGGCGGCCCCCACGGCTGCGACCACCACCGAGAACTGGGCCACGATGCTCCACAGCCAGGGGCGGCCGATGAACTCCTGCCAGCCGTCGCGCAGATCGGCGAGCAGCCCGCCGCCCGGCGCACGCGGGGGAACGTGGCTGACGTCGAGGAAGGCCCGGAGCGCACCCGCCAACGCGAAGGACGCGGCATCGATGGCCAGCACCCAGCCCGGATCCATCGCGGCGATCATGGCACCGCCGAGCGCCGCTCCGCCGATCGTCGCGCCCTGCATGGCCATCCGGAACAGGGCGAAAGCGCGGCTCGCGTGCTCACGGCTGACGCTGGACATCAACATGCCCTCGGCCGCCGGGTTGAAGAGCGCCTGCCCGGTCCCGCACAGCGCGGTGAGCAGCATCATCTGCCACAGCTTCGGATCGCCGGCCAGCACGAGCCAGGCGAAGGCGGCCTGCGAGACGCAGTTGAGGGCGTTCGCCGCGACCATCACACGGTGGCGGGGCAGACGGTCCGCGACCGCCCCGCCGATCAACAGGAAGAGCACCAGCGGTGCGGCCCTGGCGGCGGCGACCAGACCGACGTCGCCGCCGTCGCCGCCCGACTCCAGAACGGCGAACGCCGCCGCGATCAGCGCACCATGGGTGCCCAGGCCCGTGATGATCGCGGCGGTGGTCAGGACGGTAGTTGCGGCCGGAGTGGCGCGCAGGGGGAGTGGGGGCGGAAGCTGCAGTCACCAAGGGACTATCGCCGTCGCGCCCCCGCCGTGCCGACTGCTTTCCCGGTGGTGGCGGTGAGGATCAGGAGGACGGGGCGACGTCCACCAGCCGTACGGTGCTCAGGATCTGCTGGATCGTCGTGTCCGGGAGTTCGTCCTTGACGTTGTGGGCTCCGTAGAGGATCCAGGAAGCGAACTCGCCCTTCTTGTTCTTGAAGGTGAAGGCGATCGTCTTGCCGTCGCTGTCACACTTCTTCCGCTTCGTGACATTCGGGGCGGTGGCTGTGACGACCTGGCCCGTGAGACCCGACTTGGTGGTGTACTGCTTGGCCTCGGTGAACTTGATGGTGCTCTTCGGCATGTGCTGCGCGTAGGCGGCCCACGCCCAGTCGGCGGCCTCGTTGCGGGCGTTCTTGGCCGCGTCGGTGGCGCCCTGGGCGCCCCTGGTGCCCGCGCTGGCCAGGCTCAGGTCCTCCTTGGTGCCGTCCTTGTCGGAAACTTTCACGCACCACTTTCTCTGGTAGTACGACGGTGCGGAGAATCCGATGTAGGGCGAGCCGTCGCCCTTGTTGTCGTCCTTGAAGTACGAGAACGCGCCGGGAGGGCTGACCTCCCAGTCCCCGGGTACGTCGAACTGTGTGCCCCACTTGGGGTTGGTGACGACCTTCCAGCCGGCGATCAGGGGCTTGGCGTCCCCGTCGGTGCCGCGCGGATTCGCCTCGGACTCGGATTCGGACGGCTTGGCGGGCGCCGAGGAGTTCTTGTCGTCCGCGACGTCCTTGCCCTTGTTTTCGTCCTTGTTCATCACGACGACACCGGTGACCACGGCAGCCACGACGACGGCGGTGGCCGCGACGATCGCGATGGCGGTGGTCTTCTTCTTTCCGCCGTCCGGCTGCGGTCCACCGGGAGGGCCGGGGACCGCGTACTGCGGCACGGTCGGCTGCTGGTACGGGTTCGGCTGCGGGTAGCCGGGCTGCTGGCCCTGCTGCGGATACCCCGGCTGCTGACCCGCTTGCGGATACCCCGCTTGCTGTCCGGGGTGACCCTGCTGCTGATATCCCGGCTGCTGGTAGGGATTCGGCTGCTGGTACCCCGGCTGCTGATACGGGTTCTGGTTCTGGTCCTGCGGGTTTTGCTCGCCCCCGGGCGGCTGCTGTCCTGGCCACATGGCGAGTAACGATAGAGGGGCGCCGACCGCTCGGCTACGTCCGCCCCCGTGAGCGGATGGTGAAGGCGGCGACCGGGCGAGAGGGGTGTGGGGATCCCGGGGATGGCCAAACACATTTACTGATGAGTAACATCTGGTCATGAGTGCTGAACAGATGACCGTCGGCGAGATGCTCGCCGCGACGGTTCCGATGGCCCGGACCCTCAATCTCGAATTCCTGGAGACGACCGCCGAGCGCGCGGTGGTCCGCCTGCCGGACCAGGCCGACTACCACAACCACCTCGCCGGACCGCACGCCGGCGCGATGTTCACGCTCGCGGAGTCGGCGAGCGGCGCGATCGTCATCGCGGCCTTCGGCGACCAGCTGTCACGCGCCGTGCCGCTGGCGGTGAAGGCGGAGATCGCCTACAAGAAGCTCGCCAAGGGTGCCGTCACGGCGACGGCCACCCTCGGCCGCCCGGTGGCCGACGTCGTCGCCGAACTGGACGAGGGCCGACGGCCCGAGTTCCCCGTGCTCATCGAGATCCGGCGTGCGGACGGCGCGGTGACCGGTGAGATGACGGTCGTCTGGACGCTGCGCCCCAACGCCTGATCCCGGGCGGCTCCCCCGAAGGGCCGACCGCGCACCCCCCGCCGGGGCGAGCGCGGCGGCCTTTCGTGCTGTCCGGGCCGATGGCGGGACAGGTAGCATTCCCGCCGTGCGCCGAGGAGTTGACCGGCGAGCCACGAGACATCATCACGGGAGGAACCGGCGTTGCACATCCAGGAGTGGCTGGAGACCGTTCCCGCGGTCAGCGTGTACGTCCTGGTGGGCGTCGTCATCGGACTTGAGAGCCTCGGTATTCCGCTGCCGGGTGAGATCGTCCTGGTCAGCGCGGCACTTCTGTCGGCCGGGCACGACGGGATCAATCCATGGGTCCTCGGGGCCTGCGCCTCGGCCGGCGCGGTCATCGGAGACTCGATCGGATACGCCATCGGCCGAAAGGGCGGACGGCCGCTCCTGGCCCGGCTCGGCGGGAAGTTCCCCAAGCACTTCGGTGTGAACCAGATCGCCATGGCGGAGCGGTCGTTCCAGAAGTGGGGCATGTGGGCGGTGTTCTTCGGCCGCTTCGTCGCACTGCTGCGGATCTTCGCGGGGCCGTTGGCCGGCGTGCTGCACATGCCGTACTGGAGGTTCCTGATCGCGAACGTGCTCGGCGGCATCGTCTGGGCCGGCGGCACCACGGCCGTCGTCTACTCGGTGGGCGTCGTCGCCGAGGCCTGGCTCAAGCGGTTCTCCTATCTGGGCCTGGTGGTCGCGGTGCTGATCGGTGTGACCTCGATGCTGATCCTGAAGAACCGGGCCAAGAAGGCGGCGGCGCAGGCGTCGACCGCGGCCGTGCCCGACGCGGGGGCCGTACCGGCCGCGGACTGACCGGCGGTGACCGGCCGGAGGCGGCTGTGCCGGCCGGTGACGAGGCGGCTCGGCGGAACCGTTCGCCGAGCCCGCTCCGTTCAGCTCTCGTGTGCCTGTCGGTGCGCCTTGGCGAGCTCCACGTAGCCGACCGCGTTGAATCTGATGCCTTCGAGCTCCTCCTCGGTCAGCTGCCGCTTGACCTTGGCGGGGACTCCCGCGACGAGCGACCCCGGCGGCACCTGCATCCCCTGCGGGACCAGCGCCTGCGCCGCGATCAGTGAACCGGCCCCGATGCGGGCACCGTTGAGGACGGTGGACCCCATGCCGACCAGGACGTCGTCCTCGATGGTGCAGCCGTGGAGCACGGCGTTGTGCCCGACGGAGACGCGCTCGCCGACCGTGACGGGGAACCCGGGGTCCACGTGGACACTGCAGTTGTCCTGGATGTTGCTGTCGGCGCCGATGGAGATGGGACCGCAATCGGCGCGCAGTACGGCGTGGTACCAGACGCTGGAGCCCGCGGCCATCGTGATCTCACCGATCACGACCGACGTCGGTGCGGTGAAGGCCTCCGCATCGACGACCGGCTCCTTGCCGCCCATGGCCGTGATCAACGCCTGCTCTGACATCGCCCGTTCCTCCGTGCTCAGGTGTGGTGCGGTCGCGGTCGTCCGATCGCGTCAGGAAAACGGTATGCGACGGCCGGGGGACCGCTGCCGAGTGGGGTGAACATCACAGGAGGTCACGGTGATCGTGCCGGGTGCCGCCGACTACCGTGTGCGAGTGCCGAAGAACAGGAACACGTTCTCTTCCCTTTCCGCCTGGCGGCGGCGCGCCCTGTCCAGGGCCGTCCACCGCGGCTGGCGCTGGGTGCAGGAGTCGGGCGCGGTCACCGCGGAACACCCCGGTCCGCTGCGGTTCGGCCGGATCGGCGCCGGTACCCGGCTGGCCTTCCCGCAGGGCACCGTCTTCGGGGAGCGGTGGATCGAGCTCGGCGCGCACTGCGTGATCGGTGAACAGGTCACGCTGACCGCCGGACTCATGCCCGACCTGGACCTCGGCCCGGAGCCGATCCTGACCCTGGGGGACGGGGTGGTGCTCGGCAGGGGCAGCCATGTCGTCGCCGACACCCGGGTGACCATCGGCTCGGACACCTACTGCGGACCATATGTCTACATCACGTCCACGAACCACAGTTACGACGATCCGCACGAGCCGGTCGGCAAGCAGTGGCCCCGCATGGAGCCCGTCTCCATCGGGCCGGGCTGCTGGATCGGCACCGGAGCGGTGATCCTCCCGGGGGCCGCGCTCGGGCGCAATGTGGTGGTCGCGGCGGGGGCGGTGGTGCGGGGGGAGGTACCCGACCGGGCGGTGGTGGCCGGTGCTCCTGCCCGTGTGGTGCGCAGCTGGGATCCCGAGAAGGGCTGGCAGCCCCCGCTGCGTACCCCGGCCCCGGTGCCGATCCCCTCGGGTGTCACGCCCGAGCAACTGCTGGCCCTGACGGAGCCGGGCGAGGCATCGGGGCCGTCGGGGGACTGACGCCGTCGGGATCCGGTCCCTCAACCGGTTGCCAGCAGCACCGTGCCGACCAGGGCGAGGCCGGCCCCGGCCGCCTGCACCCCGCGCAGCCGTTCCCCCAGCACTCCGCGCGCGGCCAGGGCCGTGACCACCGGATAGAGCGAGGCGAGCACGGCGGCCACGGTGACCGGGCCGTGCTGCGCGGCCAGCGAGTACGTGCCGTTGGCCGCGACATCCGCGAGCCCGACGAACGCCAGGGCGGGCAGCGCGGCCAGCACCGCGCACCTCCGCCCTCCTCCGGCAGCGCGCGTGCCCCGCGGCGCACCGATGCGTACAGGGCCGTACCGCCCACCGCGATATTGGTCAGGCGCTGGACGAAGAGCGCCAGGAAGAGTCCGGTGACGTCGGTGGACGCCTCCGCGATCAAGGACATCACCGACCCGAAGCCGAACGCGGCCACCAGCGTCAGCAACACCGCCCGGCGCTGCACCGGCGTCCCGCGCAACTGCGGACCGCCGGCCAGCACGATGCCCACCACGGCGACCGCGACGCCCGCGAACTGCAGCAACCCCGGCCGTTCCCCGACGATGATCCCGACGCTCACCGGCACGGCGACACCCAGCGATCCCAGCGGGGAGACCACCCCCATCGGGCCGAGAGCCAGGGCCTTGTAGAAGCTCAGCATCGCGATCGGTCCGACAGTCCCGGCCGCGACGGCGAACCACAGCTGCGGTCCCGCCTCGCTCCAGCCGCCGGTCGCGACCACGATGGTGCCCAGCACCACGGCGGCGACGGTCTGCGAGACGACCACCACGGTGAGCGCGGGCACGTGTCGCGTGAGCAGCCCGCCGCCGAAGTCGGCCCACCCCCGGAGAAGGCTGGTGGCCAAGGCGAAGACTGCTGTCATCGCGTGCCTCGCAGTACAGTGCGGTGAACGGTGGGTGCACCACACCGTAGTGCAGTATTTTCGACCCTGTCATCCAAAATATTGGACGGAATGTGTCTGACCTCGATCAGCTCACCCAGTCGCTCGCGCGCAATCTGAAGCGCTGGCGCGGGGAACGCGGCTTCACCCTGGACGCACTCGCCGCCCGTGCCGGGGTCAGTCGCGGCATGATCATCCAGATCGAGCAGGCCCGCACCAACCCGAGCGTCGGCACCACGGTCAAGCTCGCCGACGCGCTGGGCGTCAGCATCACCACCCTGCTCGACTACGAGCAGGGCTCACCGGTGCGGCTGGTGCCCGAGAGCCAGGCGGTACGCATGTGGTCGACGGAGGCGGGCAGTTCGACCACCCTGCTCGTCGGCACGGAGGCCAGGGGGCCCCTCGAACTCTGGTCGTGGCGCCTGATGCCGGGCGACAGCAGCGCCTCGGACCCGCACCCCGAAGGCACCGTCGAGCTGCTCCACGTCACCGCGGGCGAGCTCACCCTGGTCGTCGACGGGACCGCATACGCCGTACCCACCGGCGGCTCCGCCACCTTCGAGGCGCACCACCCGCACGTCTACCGCAATGACGGCTCCGAGCCTGCCGAGATCACCATGGCGGTGTCCATCCCGCCCGTACGGTGAGACGCTCGACCGACGGCCTTCGGCGCGCTGTTAGCGTGGCGGACATGCGCGCACCCATCGGATCCTTCGAGAACGCCGGAGCGGCGGCCGACCGCCTCCACCTGCTCACCACGCCCGTCGCCACCGCTGTGCGCGAGGGCTGGGGCGGTGTCCCCGCCGAGCAGATCATTCATGTCGACACGGATCCGGCGATCGCCGACACGGCGGTCTTCGTCGAGCACCACGGTGCGGAGCTGCTCGACCGGTCGGCCAACTGCGTCGTGGTGGCGGGCAAGCGCGGCGGCGAGGTGACGTTGGCGGCCTGCCTCGTCCTCTCCCACTCCCGCGTCGATGTGAACGGTGCGGTCCGCAAGCACCTCGGTGCCCGCAAGGCGTCCTTCGCCCCGATGGACACGGCGGTCGGCGAGACCGGCATGGAGTACGGCGGAATCACCCCCATCGGACTCCCGGCCGCCTGGCCGCTGCTGATCGATCCCGCCGTCGTGGACGAGGCATGGGTGCTGATCGGCAGCGGCAGTCGGCGGGGCAAGCTGATCGTCCCGGGCAAGGCGCTGGCGGCACTGCCGGGAGCGGTGGTCGTCGAGGGGCTGGGCGTCCGGGGCTGAGCTCAGCGGTGCGCCCGGCCGAGCGCCCGCACCGGTGCGTCGCCCCGGTGCGACGGCAACCAGTGGGACGCGAAGTCGACGGCATCGGTGATGCGGAACAGACGGCTCGTCGACGAGCCCACGGGACCGGTGCGCACGGCCGCGCCGTCGTCCGTGTGGGAGAAGTCCGCCCCCAGGGCTGCGAAGTCGCTGTCGTCCAGCGCGGCGTCCTCGTACTCCCACCACCGGCGCCGGCCCGCGGCCGTCACCACACAGCGATACGTGCGGCGCGGCGGCGCGGGCACCCGGTACTCACCGAGATGGAACGCGGTGCAGGTGTCGAACCCGGTGCCCAGCAGCAGCACTTGGGCCCGCAGGTCGTAGAGGCGGGCCAACGGGGAGTCCTCGCCGAGGTGGCAGTCGGGGCGGTGGTGCGCCACCAGTTCACGGGCCGAGGGGCCGAGTGCGACGAAGGACGTCTGGGGGTGGTCGCTTCGGGCCGCCCCCTCGGTGAGCCGTACGGTCTCCGCGAGACGACCCATCGACGGCGCGGGCGAGGCGGCCGGGTCGAAGGGCGGCATGCTCGCCCGCACGGCCTCCCTGGCCCGCTCGGTGAGACCGCGCACGCGGTCGAGGTAGTGCGTGGAGGTGTCGGAGTTCTCCGGGGTGAACGCCGGGACGACGAGTGTGCCGCCCACTCCGAGGGCGTCCCGCAACGCATCGACCACCGCCCCGGGCCCGCCGCTCACCGGCCCCACCGCACGCATCGACGCGTGCACCAGCAGAACACCGTTCCGCTCCACACCCAGATCGGTCAGTTGTCCGGACAGCCCGGCGCGGCTGTGGCGGACGGTCGTCGCAGTCGCAGCAGTAGTACCCACGGTCCGTCATTCTCCCAGTCGGGCGCCGAATGTGACACCGCGCACATGCGCACGGGAGACGGACGTGCTGCCGCTGGTGCTGTGGCCGCAAAGGTTTGCCGGGAGGCTCGTGGCGTCCGGTGCGGTGCGTCGCAAGGCGGAGGATCGCCCTCGTGCTGGACGCGCACTCGGGTGATGCGACAACGCGGCGCGGTGCCGTGACGGGCGTCGCGAGCCGGTGAACCTTTCCGGTCACAGCACTATCGGTCCAGCGCGGGAATCTCGATCGCGGGGCAGCGGTCCATGACCATGTCGAGCCCGGCCGCGCGCGTGCGTTCGTACGCCTCGGCGTCGACCACGCCGAGCTGGAACCAGACGGCCTTCGCCCCGGTCGCCACCGCCTCGTCGGCCACGGCGCCCGCCAGTTCGCTGTTGACGAAGACGTCCACCACATCGACCGGGAACGGAATGTCGGCCAGCGACGCATAGCCGTCCTCGCCATGGACCCGCTCCGCCTTCGGATGCACCGGGACCACGCGCTTGCCGAAGCGCTGAAGCACCTCGGCGACGCGGTAGGCCGCGCGCGACCGGTTGCCGGACAGGCCCACGACGGCCCAGGTCTCGCCCGAGTTCCGGAGAATCCTGCTGATCGTCTCTTCGTCTGCGTACATGATCGGGACAACGGACGGGGGACCGGGACCATTCCCGGCCGGGGCATAGGGTGGCCGGATGCAGGAGCAGTACCGGACCGTCGCCCGAGCGGGCGTGCACGAGACCGAGATCAACCGGTCGCGCTTCATCTGCGCGCTCGCCCCCGCCGCCACCGAACAGGAGGCGCAGGACTTCGTCGCACGCGTCCGCAGGGAACACCCGACCGCCACCCACAACTGCTTCGCCTACGTGATCGGCGCCGATGCCTCCGTGCAGAAGGCGAGCGACGACGGAGAGCCCGGTGGTACCGCCGGCGTCCCCATGCTGCAGATGCTGACACGCCGAGAGATGCGGTACGTCGTCGCCGTCGTCACCCGCTACTACGGGGGCGTGAAGCTCGGTGCGGGCGGACTGATCAGGGCGTACGGAGGAGTGGTGGGCGAGGCACTCGACGCACTCGGCACCGTCACCCGGCGGCGGTTCCGCCTCGCGACGATCACCGTCGGCCATCAGCGCGCCGGCAAGCTGGAGAACGACCTCCGGGCCACCGGACGGACCGTGCGCGAGGTCCGTTACGCGGAGGCCGTCGTCATCGAGATCGGACTGCCGGACGCCGACGTGGAGTCGTTCCGCGGCTGGCTTGCCGATGCCACGGCGGGCGAGGCCGAGCTGGAGCTGGGCGGCGAGGCGTACGAGGAAGCCTGACCGGGCCCGTCCGCACGCCCCCACCGCACTTTCCCCGCGTCACGGGGCATGCTCGGGCCTTGATCGGCCGTGCCGGACAATGGGCCCATGACTCGTCTCCTGACCAGCAGTGACCTTCTGGCCGTGCTCGATCCGGAAGCCTCCCTGGCCGCACTGCGGGAGGGCTTTCGTCACGCCGGCGCTCCGACGCTCGCCGGGCAGCGCGTGCGCACGGATCTGCCGTTCCCGGGTACGGCGACGGCTCTCATACCCGGACTGCTGCCGGGCATCGACGCGTACACCGTCAAGGTCAACGCCAAGTTCCCCGGTGCCCGGCCGGCGTTGCGCGGTGTGATCTGTCTGCACAGCGGCCGGGACGGCGAACTCCTCGCCCTTCTCGACTCGGCCACGGTCACGGCCTGGCGCACCGGACTGGCCGCGGCCCTCGGTACTCACGTCCTCGCCGTACCCGACCCCGCAGGCGAAGCGGTGCTGGGCATCGTCGGCGCGGGTGCACAGGCCGAGATCATGGTCCGTGGGCTACGGAGTCTGCGCGGCTTCCGCGAACTCGTGGTGCACGACACCGATCCGGAACGCGCCACGCGATTCGCCGCCCGGCACCACGGACGGGTCCTCGGCTCCGCGGCCGACATCACCGCCGTCGCCGATGTCGTCCTGCTCTCCACCTGGTCCCGCACACCCCTGCTGTACCTCGCCGACAGCCGCCCCGGGCAGCACTTCACCACGCTCGGCGCCGATGAGCCGGGCAAGCAGGAGCTCTCCGCCGATCTGCTCGCCTCCGCCCTCCTCGTCGTCGACGACCGCGAGCAGGCCGCGGCGATGGGAGCCCTGGCTGCGGCGGGGCTTCCGGCCACCGCCGCGGACGCCACCCTCGGTGAGCTGCTCGGAGGCACGCATCCCGGCCGTACCGCCGACACGAGCCGCTCCGTCTACGCACCCGTCGGGCTCCCCTGGCAGGACCTGGCCCTCGCCTGGGCCGCGTACCGTCATGCGGAACGGCTCTCCGTCGGAACGCGGATCGATCTTCTCGCCTGAAGGCAACGGTGGCGGCCGATGGTGATGGGACACTGTGGTCGGTGAGGGAAGAGGGGCTCACCGCCGTCGATGTGGCCGATGCGGACAACGAGGCTCCGCACCGGACGGACCGAGCACGGTGCGACAGACCCGGGCCCCGGGGGCGGAGGAAGAGAACAATGCAGGTCGGAGCCGGCTCTTGAGGATTCTGCACACGTCGGACTGGCACCTGGGGCGGTCGTTCCACCGGGTCTCCCTGCTCGAAGCCCAGGCCGCCTACCTGGACCACCTCGTGGCGACGGTGCGCGACCACGACGTGGACGCGGTCCTCGTCGCGGGTGATGTGTACGACAGGGCCGTTCCTCCCCTGTCCGCGGTCGAGCTCTTCGACGACGCGCTGCACCGGCTCGCCGCCGCCGGTGTGCCCACCGTGATGATCTCCGGGAACCACGACTCGGCACGCAGGCTGGGCGTCGGCGCAGGACTGATCGGGAGGGCCGGAATCCATCTGCGTACCGATCCCGCCCACTGCGCCACCCCTGTCGTCCTGAGCGACGCACACGGCGATGTGGCGTTCTACGGGCTGCCGTACCTGGAACCGGCCCTGGTGAAGGATGTCTTCAAGGCGGAGCGCGCCGGGCACGAGGCGGTGCTGACCGCGGCCATGGACCGGGTCCGCGCCGACCTCGCGAGCCGCCCCGGAGCCACCAGGTCCGTGGTGCTCGCCCACGCCTTCGTCGCGGGCGGCGAGCCCAGTGACAGTGAACGCGACATCACCGTCGGCGGGGTGGCCGCCGTGCCCGCCGGAGTCTTCGACGGCGTCGACTATGTCGCGCTCGGGCACCTGCACGGCTGTCAGACGGTCACCGACCGGGTCCGCTACTCGGGCTCGCCGCTCGCGTACTCCTTCTCCGAGGTCGCCCACCGCAAGACAATGTGGCTGATCGACCTCGACGCCTCGGGCACGATCGCCGCCGAGCGCATCGACTGTCCGGTGCCCCGTCCGCTCGCCAGGCTCCGCGGCCGCCTCGACACCCTCGTCGACGACCCCACGCTGGAACGGCACCGGGAGTCCTGGGTGGAGGCCACCCTCACCGACCCGGTGCGTCCGGTCGAGCCGATGGCCCGCCTCGTCGAGCGGTTCCCGCACACACTCAGCCTCGTCTTCGAACCCGACCGGGCCCCCGACGACCCGCTCGCCTCGTACGCACAGCGTCTCAAGGGGCGCGACGACCAGCAGATCGCGGAGGACTTCGTGGCGCATGTGCGCGGCGGGTCCGCAGCGGACGAGCAGGAGCGCACGGTACTGCGCGGCGCACTCGACCACGTACGGGTGGACGACGGCGTGCGCGAGGTGAACCGTTGAGACTCCACCGGCTCACCCTCACCGCCTTCGGACCGTTCGGTGTCACCCAGGACATCGACTTCGACGCCCTCTCCTCGGCCGGGATCTTTCTGCTGCACGGGCCGACCGGAGCCGGTAAGACCTCGGTCCTGGACGCCGTCTGCTACGGCCTCTACGGCGCTGTGCCCGGCGCCCGCCAGAGCCCCGGCACCTCGCTGCGCAGCGACCACGCCCCCGCGGACCTCCCCACCGAGGTCAAGCTGGAACTGACCGTCGGCGGCCGACGCCTCGAAGTCACCCGGCGCCCCGCACAGCCCCGCCCCAAGAAGAAGGGCAGCGGCTTCACGACGGAGAAGGCCCAGAGCTGGCTGCGTGCATACGATCCCGACGACGGCTGGCAGCCGCTGAGCCGCTCGCACCAGGAGATCGGCGAGGAGATCACCCAGCTCATCGGCATGAGCCGGGACCAGTTCTGCCAGGTGGTCCTGCTGCCGCAGGGCGACTTCGCGCGCTTTCTGCGTGCCGATGCCGAGGCGCGCGGCAAACTGCTCGGCAGGCTCTTCGACACCCGCCGTTTCGCCGCCGTCGAGGAACGCCTGGCCGAACTGCGCCGCACCGCCGAGGCGCAGGTGCGGACCGGTGACGAACGCGTCCTCGCGGTCGCCCAGCGGATCGCCCAGGCCGGCGGTCCGGCCGCCCGTGAATCGCCGCTGCCCGACATCCAGCCCGGCGAGCCGGGGCTCGCCGACGGCGTGCTGGCGTGGGCCGCCGCAGCCCGTAGCGCCGCCCTCGAACGGCTCGACATCGCCGCGTCCGTGCTGACCACGGCCGACGACCGGCGGACGGCCGCCCGACTGACCCTCGACGCCGAACGCGAACTCGCCGGACTCCAGCGGCGGTACGAGGAGACGCAGCGCCGCGCCACCGCACTCGAAGCAGACCGCCCCGACCACGACCGGCACCGGGAACGGCTCGCGCAGGCCCGCGCCGCCGACCTCGTGGCCCCCGCACTGGAGCTGCGCGACGAGGCCGAGCGCGGCTACCGCACGGTCCGCGAAGCCCGTGACCGCGCCCGTGCGCTGCTGCCCGACACCCTGGCCGACGCCGGTGCCGAACACCTGGCGGAGCTGGAGCGAAAGCTCAGGCAGGAGCTCGGCGGGCTCGACGCCGCACAGCGCGCCGAGCGGCGCTGCGCGGAGATCGAGGCCGAGCGGGCCGGACTGGAGCGCCAGGCCCGCGCGGACGACGAACTGATCCACGAGGCGAAGGGCTGGCTGGCCGACTGGGAATCCGTCCGGCACGGCCTGCGAGCACGCATCGAGGAGGCCCAGGAGGCGGCGACCCGCGCCGAACACCTCGCCGGCCGCCTGGAGCCGGCCCGCGCACGACTGGATGCCGCTCGCCGCCGAGACGCGCTCGCCGTCGAGGCGTCGGCCGCCGCCGAGCGGCTGGCCGTGGCCCGTGAGCGGGCCGCAGGCGCCCACGAGTCGTGGCTGGAGCTGCGCGAACGACGACTGCGCGACATCGCCGCGGAGCTGGCCGCCGAGCTGGTCGACGGCGAGGACTGCAAGGTCTGCGGCTCGGCCGACCACCCCAGGCCCGCACGCGCGGCCGACGGCCATGTCGACCGGGCGACCGAGGAAAGGGCCCTGAACGCCTACCGGTGGGCCGAGGAGGCGCGCACGGAGGCGGACCGGGAGCTGGGGGTCGTACGCGAGAAGCACATCGCGGCCCGCGCCGCCGCACAGTCCGTGGTGCCGAAGCCCAGGGACGGCGCCGACGCCGCAGAGCCCGCCCGGATCGCTGCTGCCGGTTCTGTGGCGTCCGGGGCGGTCGACGACGGTGCGGCCCGTGGCGAGCAGTCCCCTCCGACTTCCGCCACCGATCACGCCACCGACCCCACGGTCGTCGAGCTCGGCACCCTGGTCGATGACCTGACGCTTCGTCATGCCCAGGCGCACCGGAAGGCCGCCGGTATGCACGCGGCGCGTGAGGCCCTCGCGGTCGCCGAACGGGAACAGTCCGAGCGTCTTGAGGGTCTGCGGTCGGCCGAGCGCCGGGCCGCGGCCCGCATCTCTCTGCGCGAAGGCCTGGACCGTGAACAGGCTTCACTGGAGGCGGAATTGGTGAACGCCCGAGGTGACTTCGGCAGCGTCGCCGAACATGCCGCCCTGCTGGAGCGCCGGGTCGCTCTGCTGGCCGAGGCCGCCGAGGCGGTACGCGAGGAGGAGACGGCCGCCCTGCGCCGCAAGGAGGCGGACGGCCGGCTCGCGGACGCCGCGTTCCGGGCCGGGTTCGCCACCCCGCAGGCCGCCGCCGCGAGCCTCCTCACCGATACCGAGCAGCGCGAACTCCAGCGTCTGGTCGACGCCTGGCAGTCCGAGTCGGCCGCCGTGGCCGACCGGCTCGCCGAGACCGCGACCCGTACCGCCGCGCAGAGCCCCCCGGCCGCGGTGGATGTCGCCGCGGCCGCCTACGACACGGCCGAGCGGCTGCTGCGGGACGCCTCGGCGGCGCTGGCCGCCGCACGCGAGCGCTGCGCCGAGCTCGGCAGACTGTCGCGCGTCGCCGCGGACGAGGTGCGCGGACTCGGCCCGCTGCGCGAGGAGTACGACCGGGTCGCACGGCTGGCCGGGCTCACCGCAGGTACGTCCGCGGACAACGGACGCAAGATGCGGCTGGAGTCGTACGTGCTCGCGGCCCGGCTCGAACAGGTCGCCGCAGCCGCCACCGCACGGCTGCAACGGATGTCGTCCGGCCGCTACACGCTGGTCCACTCCGACGCCCGCACCGGCGGCCGCAGATCGGGCCTCGGCCTGCATGTCGTCGACGCCTGGACAGGACGCGAGCGCGACACGGCGACGCTCTCGGGCGGCGAGACCTTCTTCGCCTCGCTCGCCCTCGCGCTCGGCCTCGCCGATGTCGTCACCGACGAGGCGGGCGGCGTACGGCTGGACACCCTGTTCATCGACGAGGGCTTCGGCAGCCTGGACGACCAGACCCTCGACGAGGTCCTCGACGTACTGGACTCGCTGCGCGAGCGGGACCGCAGCGTCGGCATCGTCAGCCATGTCGCGGATCTGCGCCGCCGCATCCCCGCTCAGCTCGAAGTGGTGAAGGAGCGGCACGGATCGGCGGTACGGCACCACACACCGGGGGCGGTCAGCGGCTGATGGCACGCCGGGGGAGCGGGGAGGAACAGACGACGCTCGTGGTCACGGAGCCGAGCGCGCCGATCCTCCCCGAGACCTCCTCCAGATGACGCATCGAGCGGGCGGTGACCTTCAGCACGAAGCAGTCGTCACCGGTGACGTGGTGGGCCTCCACGATCTCCGGAGTCGTATCGAGCAGATCGTGGAACGGCTTGTAATTGCCGTTCGGGTAGCGCAGCCGTACGAGCGGGAGAATCGCCAGCCCCAGTCGTTCCGGGTCGACCACCGCGGTGTAGCCGCTGATCACCCCGGCCTCCTCCAGTCTGCGCACCCGCTCGGTGACGGCGCTCGGGGACATCGCCACCTCCCGCGCCAGCTCGGCGAATGTCGCACGGCCCGCGCGCTGCAGGACATCGAGGATGCGCCAGTCCGTCGAGTCCGGGGAATAGTCGGTCACGCCTGAAGACAACAGGGAAATCATCGGAGGATCAAGAGTTGTGCCGGGGATCTCATCTTCCGGGGAAGGGGCGCCGACCATAGATTTCTGAGCATGACAACGCAGCCCACCACCGCGGCCAACCCTGTCCTCCGTGTCCCGCCGGCCTCCCGGCCGCGGCGGCCGCCCGCTTCGGTGCCTCGCTCGCCTTTCACGCCGATGTCTCCGACGTCGAGGCCGCGCTCTCGGCCGACGGCGACCCCGGCTTCGTACTCCTCGACTCGCGCTCCACCGCCTCCTGGGACCAGGGGCACGTACCCGGCGCCGTCCATCTGCCGACCGCCCTCGTCCCCGAACAGGCCCGGAACCTTCTCGACCCGGCCGTGCCCGTGGTCACCTACTGCTGGGGCCCCGGTTGCAACGGCGCGGCGCGTGCCGCACTCGCGCTCGCCGAACTCGGCTACCAGGTCAAGGAGGTGCTCGGCGGCTTCGAGTACTGGGTTCGGGAGGGCTTCGAGTTCGAGACCTGGGACGGACATGAGCGGCGTGACGCCGACCCGCTCACCGCGCCGGTCGACTCCGGTGACTGTGGCTGCTGACCGGCCGGGCCGGGAGAGTGCCCCCTCCCCGCCCGCTCCCGTCCGGGCGTTCCGTGGCGGGCGGACGCGAGTGCGGGAGGGGCGGGGAGGCGGCAGGAGCGGCGGTCAGAGCCTGGACAGTTCGTCCACGAGGTCGTCGAGCCCGAGCGGCCCCTGCGACAGCGCGGCCATGTGCCAGGCCTTGGCGTCGAACGCGTCACCGTGTGCCTTGCGGGCGTTCTCCCGCCCGAGGAGCCAGGCGCGTTCGCCCAGCTTGTAGCCGATGGCCTGCCCCGGCATCGAGAGATAGCGGGTGAGCTCGCTCTCCACGAAGTCGGCCGGACGGCCGCTGTGGTTGCCGAAGAACTCCTGGGCGAGGTCCGGGGTCCACCGCTCACCGGGGTGGAAGGGGGAGTCCTCGGGGATCTCCATCCCGGTGTGCATGCCGATGTCCACGATCACCCGGCAGGCCCGCATCATCTGTGCGTCCAGATAGCCGAGCCGGCGCTCGGCGTCCGGCAGGAAGCCCAGCTCGTCCATGAGCCGCTCCGCATACAGCGCCCAGCCTTCCAGGTTGGCGCTGACACCGCCGATCGACGCCTGGTAGCGGGAGAGGCTGTCCGCGACATGAGTCCACTGGGCGATCTGCAGGTGGTGGCCCGGCACGCCCTCGTGGTACCAGGTGGAGACCAGGTCGTACACCGGGAAGCGGGTCTCTCCCATGGTGGGCAGCCAGGTGCGGCCGGGACGCGAGAAGTCCTCGGACGGCCCCGTGTAGTAGGGGGCCGCGGCGCCGCCCGGCGGGGCGATGCGGGACTCCACCTTCCGTACCCTTTCGGCGAGTTCGAAGTGCGTTCCGTCGAGCGCCTCGATCGCCTCGTCCATCAGACTCTGCAGCCAGACCTGGACCTCGTCGACCCCCTCGATGTGCTTGCCGTGCACATCGAGATGGGCCAGTGCCTCCCAGGGGCCGGCGCCGGGCAGAACCTTCTCGGCCTCGGTCCTCATTTCGGCGAGCAGCCGGTGGTACTCGGACCAGCCGTACGCGTATGCCTCGTCGAGATCCAGGTCGGTGCCGTTGAAGTAGCGCGACCAGCGCGCGTACCGCTCACGGCCCACCGTGTCCGGAGCGCCCTCGACCGCGGGGGCGTACACCTCGCGCATCCAGTCGCGCAGCGCCGCGACGGACTCGGATGCCCGACGGGCGGCGTCGTCCAGATCGTCACGCCGAGCGGCAGGGCCGGCGGACGCGAATTCCCGGAAGAAGCCCGTTCCGTCCGTGGCGGCCCACTCGTCGAGCTGGTCGATGAAGGTGGCGGTGGCCCGGGGCCCGCCGTACAGCCGGCGTTCCAGACCGAGCGCGAGCGACTCGCGGTAGCCCTCCAGCGCGGCCGGAACGGCGCGCAGCCGGTCCACGACCGCCGCCCAGTCCTCGTCGGTCTCGGTGGGCGTCACCGTGAACACCTCGCGGACGCTGTGTGCCGGGGAGGAGATGTTGGAGACCGCGCGCAGCCCCTCGTCGGCCTCGTGGACGGCGAGTTCCGCCGTGAGGCGCTCGCGCAGGAGGCGTCCGCAGCGGCGCTCGGCATCGCTGTCCGCGCCGGGCAGCCGCTCGGCGGCGTCGAGCTTCGCCAGGGTGGTGCGGGCGAGTTCGGCCACCGCGTCCTGCCCGGAGGGGGAGAAGTCGGGAAGGCGGCGCGAGCTCTCCGTGACACCGAGATAGGTGCCGGCGATCGGGTCGAGTTCGATGAACGCGTCGACGTAGGCGTCGGCGACTTGGCGGGGCAGCGCGCTGCTGGGAATGTCTGACATGCGGACATCCTCGTACGGCGGAGGCCTCCGCGTCACCATCATCCTGGCTCAGGGGCCTGTCCCGGCCGGTCCGACGGTCGGGGGCAGCAGCGGCCCGCACTCCCACTGCTGGAATATCAGGCGGGTCTCGACCCGGGCCACTTCGCGGCGTGAGGTGAATTCGTCCAGCACCAGTCGCTGCAGATCCGCGGTGTCGGTGACCGCGACATGGACCAGGTAGTCGTCCGGCCCGGTGAGATGGAAGAGCGCGCGGGACTCGGGCAGCGACCTGATGCGCTCGACGAACGGACCGATGAGCTCTCTGCGGTGCGGACGGACCTGTACGGAGAGCAGCGCCTCCAGACCGCGGCCGAGCCGCGCCGGGTCCAGACGCAGTTGTTGGCCGAGAATGACGCCGGAGCGGCGCAGCCTGGCCACCCGGTCCAGGCACGTCGACGGCGCGACACCGACCTCGGCGGCCAGTTCGCGATAACTGGTCCGGGCATCGTTCTGCAGCAGCCGCAGAATGTGCAGGTCCACCGGGTCGAGAGCGACGGAATCGGCCATCTGTCGAACGTAGCACGGGACATGTGCACACAGTCCCGGTGTTTGTTCAGAGTTGTGTCATGGACACTGAAGCCTCGACGGCGCCCCGGACGACATCCCGGTCCAGGGCGCTGGCCACCGAAGCCGTGCACGCGGGCCGCGACGATCTCGCGGCGCTCGGCCTGCACGCCCCGCCGATCGACCTGTCCACCACGTACCCCTCCTACGACTCCAGGGGCGAGGCCGAGCGGATCGACACCTTCGCCGCCACCGGCGCCAGCCTCGAAGGCCCGCCCGTCTACGCGCGGCTGGACAATCCGACGACCGCCCGTTTCGAGACCGCGCTCGCGCGGCTCGAAGGGACCGAGAGCGCCGTGTCGTTCGCCAGCGGAATGGCGGCACTCACCGCCGTCCTGCTGGTCCGGGCGAGCATGGGACTGCGCCACGTGGTGGCCGTCCGTCCGCTCTACGGCTGCAGTGATCACCTTCTAGGCACCGGTCTGCTGGGCACCGAAGTGACCTGGACCGACCCGGCGGGCATCGCGGAGGCAATCCGTCCGGACACCGGGCTGGTCATGGTGGAGACGCCCGCCAATCCGACACTCGCCGAGGCCGACATCCGTGCCGTCGCGCACTCCTGCGGCTCCGTGCCGCTGCTCGTCGACAACACCTTCGCCACGCCCGTACTCCAGCGCCCTGTCGAGCACGGCGCACGGATCGTGCTGCACAGCGCCACCAAGTACCTCGGCGGGCACGGCGATGTGATGGGCGGCGTCGTCGCCTGTGACGAGCAGTTCGCGGCCGGGCTGCGGCAGGTGCGCTTCGCCACCGGCGGGGTGCTGCACCCGATGGCGGGGTATCTGCTGCTGCGCGGCCTCGCCACACTTCCGGTACGGGTGCGGGCCGCTTCCGCGAGCGCCGCCGAACTGTCGCGCAGACTGACGGCCGATCCGCGCATCGCCCGGGTGCACTATCCGAAGCTGGGCGGCGCGATGGTCTCGTTCGAGACGTACGGGGATCCGCACCGGGTGATCTCGGCCGTACGGCTCATCACGCCCGCGGTCAGCCTCGGAAGTGTCGACACCCTGATCCAGCATCCGGCCTCCATCAGCCACCGCATTGTGGACGAGGGGGACCGGCAGGCATCCGGGGTCGGGGACCGGCTGCTGCGCATGTCGGTGGGTCTGGAGGACGTCGAGGACCTGTGGGCCGACCTGTGCCAGGCGCTGAGCTGACGGCAGGAGCGGCGTCGAGGGAGGGGCAGGTCGTGGGGCCCCGGGGTTCGTGGCCCCGGGGTCGGAGCCGCCGGAGCGGAATTCCCGCGTCGGGGGGTCAGCGACCGGCCTGTTCGTACGGTGGCAGCGAACGGATCGGAGTCGCGTCCAGGCGGGCGGTGACGACCAGCGTGCCCTCCTCGATCTGGTAGTCCAGCGGCAGGGACAGCGCACGCATGGCCGCGACCATGCCGGTGTTGGACGCCTGGGTGACGGCATACACGCTCTCGCAGCCCGCCTCGATGGCGAGCGTCACCAGACGGCCGAGGAGCTCGGAGCCGATCCCGCGGCGCTGCCACTCGTCCTCCACGAGGAGAGCGACCTCGGTCTCGTCGCCGTCCCAGAGGAGGTGGCCGAGGGCGACCAGCCGGCCGGAGCCGGTCTTCACGCCCAGGGTGCGGCCGAAACGGGGACTCAGCAGGTGGTCGAGGTAGCGGTCCGCGTCGTGGACGGGGCCGTGATAGCGCATCCGCAGCGTCTGCTCGGAGCAGCGGTCGTGCATGGCCCGCGCTGCTGCGAGATCGCCGCGATCCGCCCGGCGCACGGTGATCTCTTCGCCCTCGGGGAGGGTCAGCACGTGCTCGCCGCGTGGCACGCGGGGACCGAGCCGGGCGTCCAGCTCCACCAGGGCGCGGGCCCGGGCGAATTCGGTCGGGGTGAACGGAAGGTAGGGCCGCTCGACGGTGATGGTGCCTCCGGACGGGTCGCGCAGCCGCATCACCGTCTCCTCCAGCATGCCCTCGACGGGTGCCGTCTCACCGGTGGAGCGGCCTGTGACCGAGACGGCGGGCAGCGAGTGGATGGTGCAGCGGCCCAGCAGCTGACGC
Organism: Streptomyces sp. NPDC088252; assembly: GCF_044740965.1. Lineage (NCBI taxonomy): Bacteria > Bacillati > Actinomycetota > Actinomycetes > Kitasatosporales > Streptomycetaceae > Streptomyces > Streptomyces sp. NPDC088252. Next base: position 102,986 of record NZ_JBIURS010000009.1, read on the forward strand.
AGGGCGAGGGGGAGTTCGGCCGCGTCCAGGGCTGTGCGCGTGGCGAGGCTCAGGATACGGGTGGGGGCGTCCACCAGGTCGTGCGCGTCGGCCCGCTCGATCCACGTCGAGCCACCCCCCGCGGCGGAGATCGCCCGACGCAGCTGCTGGGCCTGCAGCGGGGCAGGGGCACGCAGCAGAAACTCGTCGACCGTGCCCTGCGCCAGTGGGTGCGTCTGCAGGGTGAGGATGTCGACCCGGTGCCGGGCCAGCGCTGTGCACAGCGCGGCCAGACTGCCCGGGGCGTCCCGCACGGTGGTACGCATCCGCCACAGCACCGTGTCCTCGGGGGACCGGGCCGGGCCGGCGGCGGTGGGTGGGGTCGTAAGCCTGCCCGCGGCGGGGTCGATGTGCTGGGACGGGGCCGGGCCGGCGATGTCCGTGGTGGGGTCGCTGGTGGTCGGAGGCGGAGCGTGGCTGTGCCGCCGCGCCCACCAGGTGTGGAAAGCGGCTGTCACGGCCAGGGCCACGGCCGAGGCGATCAGGAGGTACGGTCCGCCCGGCTGGTGCCCGATCAGGTTGGCGATCGCGTCGGCCACCGCGACCGCGGTGAACAGCGCGGCGAGTTCGGTCACGTCCCGCCGCCAGTGGTGGGAGCGGCGGGCGGACTTGGCGGATGTCACATCAGTCATGCCATCACTGTGACCCAGCGGTGTTGCCTGGCCGCGAACGCTCTGTGACTGATGGGTTAAGTGTGGATCTGGACCTCTATTGCCGGTTTTGGCGGATTATTGTCTTGATCGATTCTGGATCGGCCGGTAAGGCAGGTCCTGCTGCCCTGGGCCGGGGCCGGGCTGTGAGGTGGGGTATGGCGGCTTCCTCCCGGGCCCGGGGCGGTGAGCGAGGCCCGCGTATCCCAGGGTCGGAGTGGGGCAGCTGCCGTCCGTTGGGCGCGCTGCGAGGAGCAGCGCGCCCGGACGACAACCATCGGTCGGGACGGCGCTGGTCCGACCCGGTCCGGTCCGCGCCGGTCCGACCCTGTCCCATACGGGCGTCACTCATCGGCCCCGGACATGCCCCTGCGGGTTACGCCACGATGTCCTCGCCGGTCACATCGATCGCGGCGGTCCCTGTCGGTCCGGAGTCCGGCGTTCCCGACCCCGTCGGCGCGGAGGCCATCGGTCCGGAGCCTGTCGGTTCGGCTGCCTGCTCCCAGGCCGTCTTCAGGCGCATCGCTTGTCGCACCAGCTGCGAGGATCCGCCACGCGCCACCACTTCGGTGAGGCCGGGTATCGGCTCCGAGTTCACCTGACCACAGTGCTCCACGCACTCGGCGGCGACGGAGAGCAGGTCGCTCAGTCCGCGAGGCGCCTTCTCCTGAGCGAGCAGCCCCGGCAGGACGGGGGCCAGTACGGAGAGCACCATCCGGTATGCCCCGGTGACCGCCGCGGTACGGGCGGAGTCCGCGAGCCGGTTGGGCTTCACCAGTCTGTGGTCGAGGAGGATCGCCAGGTTCTGGCCGACTGATGCCGCGTCCAGCCGGTCCTGGGCCGCGAGCATCAGCAGGGCGTCCACCGCCGACAACCGGTCCTCCGGATGACGGGCCCCCAGCCCGTATGCCACGGACAGATGGATGGCCTCGGGGGCGGCCGACCCGCCGAGTTCGACCAGTCCGGGCAACGGTTCGGCGGTGCCGCGCAATTCGTCCGTCGCACAGGTCGCAGTGGTCGGCAGCAGCCACGCTGCCAGCGTTTCGCCGTCCTCGGGCAGCGTGGCGAGCCATGTACCCGAGCGGTCGCCCCAGTGGTGGCAGAGGCGGTGGTCCGGTGAATGCGGATGGCCGAGCCAGTGGAAGGAAAGGGGGAACTCCTGCTGGATGACAGGGTGTTCCTCGCTCGCCACCAGGACGCGCCGCGTCCAGTCGGTCGGTTCCCGCAGCGGCCAGCCTCGTGTCGAGGTACTGCCCTTGTCCAGATCGAAGCGGAACACCCGCGCGAGCGGCTCGTCGCTCCGCAGCCAGGCGGCCAGCCGGTCACCCTCCGAGGTGCCCAGGAGGGCCGCAGCCGCTGCGGCCTCGTGCTGACCGCTGCGCCGTACGCGCAGCAGGGCCTGGGCGAAGTCGGCTTCCCCGGGCCGGATCCCGAGCCGCTGGTAGGTGTGCAGTCGCTCGACGAGCACGGCAGGGTCGATCGAGCCCGTGTGCCACGTCGGGAAGGCGAGCAGAAACGGTGCGGTGCCGCTCAGTACAGCGTCGGCGGCCTCCCACAGCCGAGCCCTCATCACTCCCGTGAGTGCGGCGTGGACACAGGTCCCGGTGCCCGTCCACGCGGCACGCCCGTCGTGCACGGCCTGTGTCGGTACCCGCCCGAGCAGGACGGCCACGACGAGCTCGATTCCCGCCTCCGAACGGAGCCACCGCTCCACCCGTGACTGCGATTCGTCGCCGAGCCACCACTGTCCTGCCAGCGCTTCACGCAACGCGTCGGCCAGTGCCTGCCGGTCGGCGCGGGCATGGCGGACCAACCCGTCCAGCGCCCGCTCGAACGCGGTGCTCTCCTGCGATGCGGATCTCGCGAGGACCACCACCTCCTCGACGAGCTCGGGCAGCGTTGTCGGCGCCGGTTCGAGACGTTGCGGAGCGGGGACGGGCGGCAGGACCTCCTCGTACGGCTCCGCGGCCGACCGTTCGTCCAGCAGATCGCCGAACACCTCCGCCGCCGCCGTGCGGTGCGCCGGACCCAACAACGATGCGGACAGGGCGATTTCTTCGCGCACCGCATCGGCGACGGCGGGCAGGTGGCGTGCTACGAGTTTGAGCGACCGCTCCTGGACGTCGATGTCCTCGTGCCCGAAGGCCTCGGCGACGACGGGCAGCAGTTCCTCGGCCGCCGACGGATCGCTTCGCAGCACCTTGCCGATCAGCACGAGCTGGGCCCGGACCAGCTTCTTCTCGGAACGGAACAGCACCGAACCGGAGACATCCGCCAGTGTCCGTACAGGTAGTTCGCCCCGCTCATTCAGCCGGGCGAGCACTCCCTGGGCATGACCGGCCACGGTGGAGATCCCGTCAGCGGCCATTCCGATCCAGTCCGCGATCCTTTCGGTCTCCTCCCGCGCGGTCAGCGCGAGCCGACGGAGCACCGTCAGGAAGAAACGCAGGTCGCCGGGCTTTCCGCCGCGCAGCAGCCGGGTCACACAACTGTCGACGAGGCCCCGCCGCTCCAGCAGACCCTCGTCCGCCAGGACGGCCAGCGTCTGGGGCCAGTGGCATGGGTCGTCGGGCTGCTCGTACCAGGTCACCTGCGGCGGCAGCTCCGTCAGCTCGAAGAGCCGAGGGATGAGAACAGTCAGATGCGGGTCGGTACGGAGGCGATCGATGAGGGCTCGTGTACCGCGTCGTCGCCATCGTACGGTCGAGACCGTCTCGGCCCAGCCCCGCACGAAGCCGTCCGTGGTGGGCACGGGGCACTGCGCGACCTTCACCAGTTCGTCGATGAGTTCGTACGTCGTCTCCGCCGTCGCCGGACGCGCCGCCAGCCGGTGTGCGACGTCACCGAGCCAGGCGGGGTCACGGTCCGCCAGGACTTCGAGGACCAGAGGGTACGGGGACCGTGTCCAGCCCAGCAGGTCCCGGCCGCCGATCCAGGTCGCGCAGCTCGCAGCGCCCGTGTGACAGCCCGCGCCGGCGATCAGCAGAGCCTTCCGGATCCTCTCCTGCTCGTGCCACTGCCAGGTCCGCGCCTCCTTGCGGAGTGCCTTCAACTCCGCCAGCGCCGCACGTCGTTCGGCTGCGTCGAGTCGGGCCAGCAGGGCCGGTACGTCCTTCTTGCGCCCTTCCCGTACGGCGGTGAGCAGCTCCTTCATCGCGCACCTCCGGCAACCGGCGCACCGCGGCGGACCATCCGGACGGCAAGCGCGTGTTTGCACGGGCCCCTGAGCCCGCGGTAGTCGACCCACCATGGGCAGGTGCAGCTCAGCACCCCGTCCTTCTCCCTCACCTGGTACCGGAGTTCCGTCGAGGTCACGGTCGCCACGTCCCCGTCGAGTACGACGGCGCCCGAGCCGGCCAGCTGCCGGGCCGCCACCAGCCGCGGATTGTGCCGCTCGGCCCGGTCGGCGTCGTACGGCAGCTCGCGGTGGAAGTACGTCGCGTCGGCGAGGTCGTAGCCGACCCGGCCCGCCGTCCCCAGCCGGGTGAGCGCGGCCCGCACCCGCTGCATCGTCAGGCCCGACTGTTCCGCGAGATCGGCGGGTTCGATCCGCGGCTCCCAGGCCAGGAGCACGGACACCAGCTCGGCGTCGGCCGCGGCATCGTCGGTGGCCAACGCGTCGAGCACCCCGCCCTCGCCGGAGAACCCCCGCGAGGCATCGGGCGAGAGCGTCAGGGTGAGCCGCATACCGGGGAGCACCGCCTCCCAGGCGCTCGCCGTCGCCGCACCGTCGGCCACGGGCCCGTACACCCGCAGCGCCGTCGCATGACGCAACACTCGTTGCAGTGCCACCAACCGCTCGGGGCCCGGCAGACACACCGCACCCGCGACCGGTCGGGTCGTCGGCCGCAACGTCTTGCCGACGGGAACGACCCACCGAGCGCCCCGCGAGGCATTCCCCGACGAGCGAGGCAGGGTGCGCAGGAACCGCACGGCCTCCGCGGCCGGCAGTTCGGCCCGCAGATCGAAACCGGCTGACACCACCTGCGCCTCGGCGAAGCCACGGAGCCATCGGTCGGGCAAGGGCACCTTCTTCTCCACGACCGGACCGTCCGTGGTCGTGACCGCCAACTCGTCCGGCCCCACGCGCATATGCAGTGGATCGTCTCCCGCTATCCGCGAAAGTGCCTCCCGGAGTGGGTTGTTGACGTCCACATTCGTCGTGCCATGACCCGTCCGCGCGCCGTCCAAACCGCCCTGGAGCACATCGAGGCGGGCGTACACGCCGCAGCAGCCGGAGAAGGACTCGAAGCGCAACCGGTCGCCGTTGCCCGTCACCACCGGGTCGAGCGAGGCGGGCAGGGTGCGCTGGTAGTAGCGCGTGGATGCCACGTCCGCCACCGCCAGCAGACCGCGCGCGGCGATCCTCGGTGAGGTGAGGAACCCGGAGAAGAACCGGGGGCGGGTCTCGTTGCCCCGAGGCGTGAGGCCACCGGCTGTCTCCAGACCGAGGAGGTGCCCGGCCTGCGAGGATGCCAGCGCGGAGGGGCGTGAGTAGGCCAAGGCCTGAACGGATCGGGTCATGCAAGAACCGTAGAACCCACCACTGACAATCGGCCCCGGCCCACTGCGCGGGGCCGATTGCCGGTGAGTCGGTTCACTGCCCGACGCGTCCCGGCTGCAACACCTTGCTGAACAGAACGGAACCGCCCTGGGCCCGCAGCCGGACAGTCAACTCGCCGCTGTCGCCGTCGATGTCGACCTCGCCGAAGAACTGCGGAGACTCCATCGGCGACACGTTCGCGCGGTCGGGTGCCCGCACGAAGACCTGGTCGGGACCGAACGTCGCATCGAGTGCGTTGGCGGGGAACTGGCCGGCCGCAAGCGGTCCGGACACGAACTCCCAGAACGGCGCGAAGTCCTTGAACGCCGCACGCTCGGGCTCGTAGTGCTGCGCCGATGTGTAGTGCACATCGGCCGTCAGCCAGACCGTGCCGGTGATCCGCCGGTGCTTGATGTGGCGGAGCAGTTCAGCGATCTGGAGTTCACGGCCGAGCGGCGCTCCGGGATCGCCCTGGGCAACCGCTTCGAAGTCCGTGGCGCCGTCGGTGACCACCAGTCCGAGCGGCATGTCCGCCGCGATCACCTTCCACACCGCGCGGGACCGGGACAGCTCGTGCTTGAGCCAGCGGAGCTGCTGGGCACCGAGGATGCCGGTGGTGTCGTCGGGCTGCCGGCCAGGGGAGTTGGCGTTCCGGAAGGACCGCATGTCGAGGACGAACACGTCGAGCAGCGGTCCGTGCCGCACCACGCGGTGCACCCGGCCCTCGTCCGACGAGGCACGCAGCGTGGACACCGGGAAGTACTCGCGGAATGCCCGCATCGACCGGGCCGCCAGCACGTCGACGTCCTTCTCGGTGTAGCGGGGGTCGTCGAGGATCTGCCCGGGATACCAGTTGTTGCGCACCTCGTGGTCGTCCCACTGAACGATCGAGGGCACCTGCGCGTTGAACTCGCGGAGGTTGTGGTCGAGCAGGTTGTAGCGGAAGTTTCCGCGGTACTCGGCAAGGGTCTCGGCGACCTTCGACTTCTCCTGCGTGGTGACATTGCGCCAGACACGCCCGTCGGGCAGGGGCACGCTCGGCTCGATCACCCCGTCCGCGTAGATGTTGTCACCACTGCACAGAAAGAAGTCCGGGTCCAGGCGTCGCATCTCGTCGTACACCACATAGCCGCCGATGTCCGGGTTGATGCCCCAGCCCTGACCGGCGAGGTCGCCGGACCACAGGAAACGCACTCCGTCCCGGCGCCGGGCGGGCGCGGTCCGGAACGTTCCGTACACCGGCTCGCCGGTGCGGCGGGGGTCTTCAGGGTCGCAGAGCGTCACCCGGTAGTGCACCTGCTCACCCGGTGGCAGCCCGTACAGCGCTGTCGTCCCGGTGAAGTCCGTGCCGGAGCCGACCAGCGGACCGTGCCATGTGCGGGCCCGCCGGAAGGACTCCGTCGCCGATGTCTCCACGACCATCCGGGCCGGACGGTCCGATCGGACCCAGACCAGCGCGGACGACGCGGTGACATCGCCCACCTGCACGCCCCATCCCGCGCGCGGCCTGCCGGACAGCGCGAAGGCGGGGGCCGCGGCGCCCACCGCGGGGAGCGTGAGCGCCGCCGACGCGACGAGTGAACCGCGCAGCACACCGCGGCGGTCGAGGGACGGAATACGCGGACGGTACGACATCGAGGCGCCTCCGGGGCAGTGGACAGCGGACGAACGGGTGGCTGGTCGACCGCTCCCACCCTTGTGCCCGTCGGCGGCGCGCACACCAACCTCAGATGAACACCCGGCCCCGGCCCTCACCGATGTCCGGTCCGTTTCTCGTATCGCTGAGCCGCTGCCAGCAACTGCACACCCTGCGTGATGTCCTGAGGGGCCAGATGCGCGTAGCCGAGAACCAGGCCCACCGTCCGGTCCGTGGAGGGTACGGTGCCGAAGTCGCCCAGTGGCCGCAGGGCCACTCCCGCCGCGGCCGCGCGCGCCATGAACACCGGCTCGGGGCCGTACCGTTCGGGCAGTCGGGCGATGATGTGCAGACCGGCGGCGATCCCGCTCACCTCGGTGCCGGGGAAGTGCTCAGCCAGCGCCGAGGTCAGCGTGTCGCGCCGCCCACGGTAGGTGCGCTGGCAGTGGCGCAGCTGCCGGTCGTAGCCGCCCCGGCTGATGAAGTCGGCCAGGACTGCCTGGTCGACGGCCGGATTGCCGAGATCCATCGTGCGTTTGCGGGCGACGATCTCGTCGGTCATCCTCGCCGGGGCGAGCAGCCAGCCCAGCCGCAGTCCGGGGGCGAGCGATTTGCTCACCGAACCGGTGTACGCGACATGCTCCGGGTCGAGACCCTGCAACGCACCGACGGGCGCGCGGTCATAGCGGAAGTCGCCGTCGTAGTCGTCCTCGACCACCAGCCCGTCCGTGGCGCGTGCCCAGTCCAGAAGCCTGCTGCGACAGGCTGCGGAGTAGACGATTCCGGTAGGGAACTGGTGCGCCGGAGTGGTCATGACGGCGCGCACGCCCGAACGTACGAGGGACTCGGCAGCCAGCCCTTCGTCGTCGAGCGGTAGTCCGGTGGTGGCGATTCCGGCGGCGGCGAACAGCGCGGCGTGCTCGGGGCTCCCGGGATCCTCGACGCCGACGGTACGTATCCCCCGCCCGTGCAGCACAAATCCGAGCAGAGTCGTCGCCTGCGCCACGCCGGAGCACACCACCAGACGCTCCGGATCGGCCACCACTCCCCGGCGCCTGACAAGCAGTGCGGCCAGGGCCTCTCGCAGTTCGGGCAGCCCACGCGGATCGGGGTAGCCGAGTGCGCTGTGCGGAAGCCGGCCGAGCACCGAGCGGTACGTGGCGGCCCAGGCGCTGCGCGGAAACAGCGAAAGATCCGGCGTGCCGGGCCGGAAATCCGCACGAGCGCCCGGGGCACGAGGAGCCAGATCGCGCGCCCCCGGTGTGGCGGCCCGGACCGCCCCGCTCACCCACGTGCCCGCACCCCGTCCGCTGCGCAGATACCCCTCCGCCGTGAGCTGCTCGTACGCCTCGGTGACCAGCCCCCGCGACACCCGCAGATCGGCGGCGAGGGCACGGCTGGACGGCAGCCGCGTACCCGGAACAAGACGGCCGGAGCGTACGGCCTCGCGCAGAGCCGACTGGAGTGCGCGGCCGCGTCGACGGGCCGGGGCCGCGGCAGCCGGAAGCAGCAACTCCCAGGCAGCGGACACGGGCTCGCCGGACTCCACGCCGTCCGATGGCGAACTGGTCCCCGAAGATGTCATGAAAGTGGACCTTAAACCGGACCGTCCGGCTGCCTACCGTCGGCTCCATGAACGCCACTTCCCTGCGCGGGGCGCTCCTCGCGGCCGTCGCCTGCATCCTCGTGGGCGCCTCCTTCACCGCCAACAGCGTGCTCGGCGACTACCCGTACGCGGGCGGGCAGGCACTGCGCTACGGCCTGGCCGCGCTGCTGTTCCTGCCGCTGGTGGCTCGCGACGGGCAGCTCCGGCCGACCGCCGCGCTGCGCAGCCTCACCCTGCGCGAGTGGGGACGGCTCGCGCTGCTGGCAGCCGTCGGCATGGTCGGTTTCAACCTGGCCGTACTCGGTGCGGAACGATCCGCGGAACCCGCCGTTCCGGGGGTGTTCGTCGGATGCGCCCCGATCCTCGTCGCCGTTCTCGTACCGCTGCTGGACGGCCGCCGGCCGATGCGCGCGGTCCTGTATGCGGCCGCGCTCGTTGCCACCGGGGCCTTCGCCGTTCAAGGGTGGGGCCGTACGGATCCGGCGGGCATCCTCTGTTCGGCCGGCGCGCTGGCGGGCGAGGTCGGCTTCGCCGTCCTCGCCGTACCCGTGCTGCGCCCGCTGGGACCGAAACTGCTGTCGGCCACGGTCTGCGGCGTCGCCACCGTGGAGTCCGTGCTGCTCGGTGTGCTGCTAGACGGCGGAGCCGTTCTGCGGATGCCCACACCTGGCGAGGCCGTGGCGCTGCTCTGGCAGGCAGCCGTGGTCACCGTTGCCGGCTTCGTCTGCTGGTACATGGGCATGCAGCGCATCGGCGCCGAACGGGCCACACTCTTCTCCGGCCTGATCCCGGTCTCCGCCGCGCTCACCGCACCGCTCGTCGGCACCGGTTCGTACGGGATCCCGCAGGCCGGCGGCAGCCTTCTGGTCGGGCTGGGTGTGGTGCTCGGCTCGGGCATCCTGCCGCTGCGCGGCGCGGCGCGGGGTGCCGGCTCAGTGGCCGGTGTCGAGAATGACGCGCGCCACCAGCGCCGGATCATCGTTCATCGGAACATGTCCGCAACCGGGCAGCCGCACCAGCCGGGCACCGGGAATGGCGTGCTTGGCCCTGCTTCCCTGGCGACGCAGCAGCAGCCGGTCGCGGCTGCCCCGGGCGACGGTGACGCGCAGCCCCGGCACGTCGTCGGTGAACGTGACACTCCGCCCGACGGCAAGCGTCTGGTGGAAACCGGTCGCCTCGCGCAGGGCGATGGTCTCCGCGACAACGGCACCGGGTGAACGGCGACCGGGCCGGGCGTAGATGGTGCTGGTCAGGGCCGCACGTCCGGCCGCACTGAGTGCGAGCCGTTCGATCACAGGCAACGGCATCGACAGTGCGCCCTGCCGCATGGCCCGCAGCGTTCCGAATGCATAGCGGCGTTCGCCCTCCGTCCAGAAACCGGCGGGCGACAGGGCCGTCACCGACCGCACGAGCTTCTCCCTGCCCAGCTCCAGGGCCAGCAGCCCGCCGAGCGAATTGCCCGCGACGTGGGGCCGGTCCAGGCCGGCGGACTCGCAGAACGCACCGAGCACGGGGACCACGCTCGCCAGATCGTACGGAACACCGTCGGGCAGCCCCGGGGAAGCGCCGAAGCCCGGTAGATCCACGGCAACCACATCCCGTTCCGCGGTGAGGGCGGACAGCACAGGATCCCAGGCCTGACGGTGGTGCCCGATCCCGTGCAGCAGGAGCAACGGCTCTCCGGAGCCGCTCCGTTCGTACGCCACGGACACGGTGCGGGGCCCCCGCGACGAGTCGACGCTGAACGAGACCGTGGTGGCCATGCTGGTGCTCCCGGGGTGGTCCGGCATGAATGAGCCATGCCTGAGGGCGACTTAGACGTCTCGTCAATAACAATTACCGTTCGGTAGCTTGCAGTTCATGGGGTTCGGGATTCGCGCTGGACACGGTGTGACGCGTCGGCTGGGATGGAGGGGTGACAGCCGACACCGCGACCGACGTCTTCGAGCTTCACCGTCCCGTGCTCATCGGCGTCGCCTATCGCATGCTGGGCGGGATCGCCGACGCCGAGGACGTGGTGCAGGAGGCCTGGTTGCGCTGGTCGTCCGCCTCGCGCGAGGACGTACGGGAACCGCGCGCCTTTCTCGTGCGGGTCGTCACCCGGCTTGCCATCGACCGACTGCGGCAGGTGCGGTCGCGGCGTGAGTCGTACGTCGGCCCGTGGCTTCCGGAGCCCCTTGTCACCGACTTCGGCCCGGCCGTTCCCGATACCGCGGAACAGGCCGTTCTCGCAGACTCCGTCTCGGTCGCCGTGCTGGTCGTTCTCGAATCGCTGTCACCGTTGGAACGGGCCGTCTTCGTCCTGCGCGAGGCCTTCGGCTTCCCCTACGCCGAGATCGCCGCCGCGCTGGGTCGGTCCGAGGCTGCGGTGCGCCAGCTCGCGGGACGTGCGCGGCGCCACGTCGATGAGCGCAAACCGCGTTACGACGTCGACCCGGCCCGGCGCCGTGACCTCACGGAGCGGTTCCTCGCCGCGGCGGCGGGGGGCGACATCCAGGAGCTGCTGGCACTGCTGGCGCCCGATGTGCGGCTCGTCGGGGACAGCGGCGGAAAGTCCAAGGCGCCGCTGCGGATCATCGAGAGTGCCGACAAGGTCGGCCGCTTCCTGTTCGCGGTCGCCCACGGTCGGATCCCGGACCCCGGCTTCCGGTTCCTGGAGCTCAATGGCGGGCCGGGCCTTCTGATGCTCTCGGGTGGAAAGCCCGACTCCGTCTTCCAGGTGGACATCAGGAACGGGCTCATTCAATCCGTATATATCGTGCGCAACCCCGACAAACTGATCGGCCTGGCCGCAGAGTAGCCACCATCCCCGTCCCTCCGTCGCGCTCGCAATCGACGCGACTTCCTCCGGTTCGCCCGGCAGGAACACCTTGCCGGCCCTGCCCGGAGTCCCGCTGCCCGTCCGATCGTGACGCGTTGTGCTGCGGCCGGCTCACGGAACCACGAACGTCCTGTGAACGCTGTGCGGCAGAGGTCCGTTTCGCTGCGTGACCGATGGAGGATTGGTCTTGACCAAGGGGGTGTCCCGTCCTATGGTCTCAACGTTAAGACAGGAACCTTTAATAAATAACGTCGCGGAATAGCCGCTGGGCGATTGCGGAGGACAGGGTGGGGACCACGCAGCTGGAAACGGTGCAGGAGCCGAAGTACTGGCACCTCAAGACCGTGCTCAGTGAGGCACTCGACTCGGACTTTGCGGTGGGCGAGATCCTGCCCAACGAGCGCGAGCTCGCCGCCCGGTTCGGAGTCGCCCGAGCCACGCTCCGGCAGGCTCTGGAGCAGCTCGAACTCGAAGGCAGGCTCCAGCGTCGCCGCGGCGTCGGGACCACCGTCGCCCCGCCGCGCGTCGGCGTCGCGGTCTCCACGGCACAACGGGACTGGTCCGGTGGCGGCGCCGGCGAGGCATGGCAGCCGGTGGACTGCACGACGGCGGTCGCACCGGCGTCCGTGGCGGCGGCACTCGACGTGGAGCCCGACGAGCCGGTGCACATCGTCCGCCGGATCCGGGTCACTCACGGACAGGCCGTCGCGGCGGAACTCCTGTACGTCCCGTCGGCGTCCGTGCCCGACCTCTCCGCGATCGACGCCCCCTCCGGCCCTGCCCGCGCCCGCAGCGTCCTGCGCGAACTGCACCGTCTCGGACTCGACGGCCAGGACCGTTCGGTGGAACTCGGATCGGCGCGCGTGGACGACGCGAAGGAGCTGGACCGGCTTCCCGGCGCCCCCGTTCTCGTCGTCACCACCCGCTACCTCGCGGCCGGTGGTACGGCGGCACTCTCCGTCGCCACCTACCGCGCCGACACGTGCCGACTCACGTTCGGCGATTCGGGCGACCTGGAGATCAGCCATCACGACGAGGAGCGACAGGCCTCCTGAACCCTGTCGGCTCCACGGCCCGTGATGTACACACGGCCCGTCGCACTCAGCGGCGGGCCGTCACCGTTCCCTCCACCGCGAAGAGCTGCTCCTCGACATGGTCGAGAGCCAGCCGCAGGGCGCCCGTGGCCACCGCCGCCTCGCCGAGCAGCGAGAGGGTGACCCGCGGCGGCCGAAGACAGTACCGGGCCAGCTCAAGGCGGAGCGGGTCCAGGACACCGTCCAACCCCGCGGCCCAACCGCCGATCACCACCAGCTCCGGGTCCAGCGCCAGTACCAGCGCCGCGACATCGTGCACCAGACGCTGGATGAACCGCTCGACCGCTGCCTGCGCCCGGACATCGCCGTGCCGGGCCTTCGCGAACACGGCGGCGACCGCGGGCTCGTCCAACGGGTCCAATGGCGTGTCCGTCGTCGACAGAAGCTTCTCCGGCGTCGCCTCGCGGCCGAGGAGATGCAGCGCGCCGATCTCACCGGCCGCGCCGCCGAAACCGCGGTACAGCCGCCCGCCGATCAGCGATCCGGCGCCCGGACTCAGTCCCGCCAGGACGAACACGATGTCGTCGGACTCGGTGGCCGCCCCCTTCCAGTGCTCCGCGACCGCCGCGGCATTGGCGTCGTTCTCCACGAGGACGGGGCAGCGAAAGGAGCGCCTGAGCCGCTCACCCAGCGCCAGACCCGTCCAGCCCGGCAGCGCCGTGCCCAGCCGTACGGTTCCGTCGGCTTCCACGATGCCCGGGCTGCCGGCCCCGACCGCGCGCAGACTGCTCCGGGCCACGCCGGTCCGCCGCAGAACCTCGGCGACCACGGCCCTGACCTTGTCGAGACGGTCGTCGGCGCAGGCCGTCTCCGAAACCTCGCGGGAGCCCGCCCCGATGATTCGGCCGTCCAGCCCCGACAGCAGCGCCGAGATCCGGTGCGGACCGATCTCGATGCCGAGCAGGTGCCCGGCCTCGGCACGGAACCGGAACCGACGGGCCGGCCGCCCCTGGCGTCGCGTCCCACCCTCGTCGGGCAGCGACTCCACGACCAGTCCGGCCTCGACGAGCCCCTCCATGACCCCCTCGACCGTCGGCCGGGACAGACCGGTGATCCGGGTCAGGTCCGTCAGGGTGGGGGAGTCGGCGCCCCGGAGGGCATGCAGTACCACCGCGGAATTGATCCGTCGCAGCAGCGACGGATCCCCACCGGTCAGCCGGCCCACGGTGTGTCCTCCCAGCTCGTGCGCATGTCAGGCGGATGGTACTCGCTGCCCGGGTGCAGGGCGACTGTGGGCGGCAACGGGTATGTGGAGGCGGCGGTGATCAGCCCGGAGCGACGAAGCCGGACTCGTACGCGGCGATCACCGCTTGCGTGCGATCCCTCGCACCCAACTTGGCGAGTACGGCGCTGACATGCGTCTTCACCGTCTCGACACCGATCACGAGCTTCGCGGCGATCTCCGCGTTCGACAGTCCGCGGGCCATCAACCGCAGCACGGCAGCCTCCCGCTCGGTGAGCGAAGCCCGTTCCATGACTGCCCGTGCCTTGCTCGTTCCGTACTCCGCGGCCAGTTGCCGGACAGCCGCCGGGAACAACAACGACTCGCCCTCCGCGACCAGTCGCACCGCATGCACGATCTCGGCGGGCCGGGCACGTTTGAGGAGAAAGCCGTCCGCTCCGGCCCGGAGTGCCTCGTAGACGTACTCATCGTTCTCGAAGGTGGTGACCACCAGGATCTTCGGTGGATCCGGTACGGTCCGCAGCACCACCCGGGTCGCCTCGATGCCGTCCATCAGCGGCATCCTGACGTCCATGGCCACCACATCGGGGCGTAGCCGGCGCAGCAAGGGAATCACCGCGGCACCGTCGCCCGCCTCGCCCACCACCTCGATATCGGGCTGGGCTTCGAGCACCGCGCGCAGCCCCGCGCGGACGAGAGGTTCGTCGTCGACCAGAAGAACGGTAACCGGCATCTGGTCAGCCTATAAGGGCCGGCACTCACGCCCGGACGGGCGGACGACGACAGCTGCGGCTCCTGCCGCGATGTCGGGCCGCCCGAACACACACCGGTACGAGGACGATCCCTTCGCATGCGTCCGACGGCGCGCGCGGATCCGTCAGGGACTACGGGACACCCCTCGTCCCGTTCAGTGGAAGGCTCGCATGAACCCTCCATTCGCCTTTGTGCGGACCCGACTTGGCTTTTCCGCCCAGCAGCGCGGCGCGCTCACGGATGCCCCGCAACCCACTGCCACCCCCTGGCGTACTCGTCGATGCAGTGATCGGATTGGTCACCTCCAGCTCCAGCCGTCCGTGCGCGACGCTGATCCGTACACGAACGGGTACGGCCCCGGAGTGACGCAGCACGTTGGTGAGGGATTCCTGAAGGATGCGATACCCCTCACGGGAGATCGCTCCGGGAACCTGCTCCAGCGGACCGGACACGTCCGCATCGATCTCCGTCCCCGAACCACGCGCGGAGTCCAGGAGCCGGTCGGCTTCGGTGAGCGTCGGCCGCTGGCCCACCGGGGTTCCCGACTCTCGCAGCACCCGCAGAACCCGCTCCAGATCGTCGAGCGCGTCCCTGCCGGTCTCCTCGATCGCGGTCAGAGCCCGCTCGGTGAACTCCGGGTCGTGAGCCGCCCGGGCCGCACCCGCCTGCACGACTGCGACAGTCAACGCGTGCCCGATCGAGTCGTGCAGCTCGCGCGCGATGCGATTGCGCTCCAGCAGCTGTTCGGTGCGCTCCTCCAGAGCGGTCAACCGCTGCACCGGTGAGGGGCCGAGGAGCCGGCGAGCGGTCGCGGTGATCAGCTCGCCGCACGCCGCGACCATGGCCAACAGCACCACTATGGGCAGGGGCGCGAGCAGCGCGTACCACCAGTGCGGCTGCACTCCGCGGACCAGCCATTGGCCGCTCGCTCCGGCCCCGGAGGCGGAGAGGACGAGATCGACCGTGGTTGCCGGCAGCCACACCGTCGCCGACCCCACGACCGCGGCGAGCACCAGTCGTATCTCCAGCCACAGCACGGTTCGCCATCGATCCGCCCAGGTGGTTGCGGCGGTTGCGGAGATTGCGGCATCGGGCCTGCCCCGTTCCTCGGGCGTGAGCAGGAGTTGGGCCTGAACACCTTCCGCCAGTCGCATGCCGGGCAGCAACCCCACCGGCACGGCGAAGACCATGGGCACCCACGGTGAGTCCATGGAGATGAAGAGCCACACGCTGTAGACCGCTGCCGGAACGAGGAGATGCAGCCACCGGGTGTAGGTGACGGAGGAGCTCAACGGGCGGAGGAAGCGGAACATGCTGCCATCGTGTCAGCCCGCGCGGGACCGGCGGCTCCCCCGTGCGGGGGAGGGGATCCACACCACCGAGGGATGCCGGGCACCCGGCGAGGCCGCGAGGCTGAGGACATGACCAGCATCGACGTCCATGAACTCACGAAGGATTACGGCACGACCCGCGCCGTGGACAGCCTCACGTTCAGTGTGCGCCCCGGTCGGGTCACCGGCTTCCTCGGCCCCAACGGCGCCGGCAAGTCGACCACCATGCGACTCGTCCTCGGCCTGGACCGGCCCACCGGTGGCACGGCCACGATCGATGGAAAGCCCTACGCGACGCTGGACGAGCCGCTGCGTCGCGTCGGCGCCCTGCTCGACGCACAGGCTGCCCACGGCTCGCGTACCGCGCGGAACCACTTGCTGGCTCTCGCGGTCAGCAACGGGATGGGTGTGCGCAGAGTCGAGGAAGTTCTGGAGGAGGCGGGCCTCGGCCAGGTTGCGGGAGCGCGCATCAAGACGTTCTCCCTCGGCATGCGACAGCGGCTGGGCATAGCGGCCGCCCTCCTCGGGGACCCCGAGGTCGTGATGCTCGACGAACCGTCCAACGGCCTGGATCCGGAAGGCATCATCTGGATCCGCGAGCTGCTGAAGCGGCTGGCCCGCGAGGGCCGCACGGTCCTGGTGTCCAGCCATCTGATGAACGAGACGTCGTCGTTCGCCGACCACCTGGTGGTTCTCGGCAGGGGCAGGCTCCTGGCCGATCTGCCGATGCAGGAGTTCCTGGACGCGCGCAGCAGGCCCCGGGTGCGCGTGCGTACGACCGAATCCATTCGGCTGCGCGATGTCCTGGTCCGCAAAGGATATGAGCCTGTGCAGGGTGAGGACGGGTGTTGGACCGTCGAAGGCGCGAAGGCCGGGGAGATCGGTGCGACAGCCGCTGTCGAAGGGATCGCCATCCTTGAACTCAGCGACGAACGGACCACGTTGGAGCAGGCATACCTCGACCTCACCGCCGACGCCATGGATTTCGTGTCCGTGGTGAACCCGTCCCACAACCGTCAGGAGTCGTGACCATGTCGACCACAGCAGTGCTGCGATCCGAATGGATCAAGATCAGATCGGTGCGATCGGTGACCGGATCCTTGATAGCGGTCCTTCTGGCAACACTCGCCATGACCGTACTCGCGTTGTCCATCGCCGGTCGGACCGAGGCGGAGAAGGCGGATGCCGATCTGATTTTCAACGCGTTCTCCGCACTGAACTTCGGACAGATCGCGGCCATCAGCTTCGGAGCAACCGCGATCTCGTCCGAGTACCTCAATGGCGCCCTGCGTCTATCGCTCGCCGCCGTGCCGCGCCGCAATGTCTTCTACGCGGCCAAGATGGCGCTCGTAGGTACATCGGCGCTCGTGGTCGGCCTTGTCACCAGCTTCGGTGCCTTCCTGGTGGGGCAGATGTTCATGGGAGAGTACGCGATCGGCCTGGGGGAGCCGGGTGCCCTGAGGGCGGCGTTCGGAGGGGGGATCTATCTGACCCTGATGGCCCTGTTCGCGGCCGGACTGGCGGTACTGATGCGCAGCGCGGTGGCAGTGCTCAGCCTGCTCATTCCGTTCGTGCTCATCGTCTCCTTCGTGGTGGGAGACGTCTCGGGCGGTGTGGCGCAGTATCTGCCGGACAGGGCGGGACAGTTGGTCCTCCACCAGAACGCCATGGGCAGCCTCGGACCGTGGAGCGGACTCGCGGTGACCGCGGCGTGGGCGGCGGCCGCCCTGCTGGCGGGCTGGTGGGCGATCCGGCGCAGGGACGCCTAGCGTCAAACCGCCCGGTGCAATGACCTCGTCCTCGACTACGGAGCGAGGTGGCTGAAAACCACTCAAAGCGCGTGAGCGGAGCGGATTGTCAGTGCCGGGCGGTTTACTGGCGGCATGAGCACCGCACATCACCTCCGCCTCATCGACGGGATGCGCACCCGGAACTTCCCCGCGGAGCGCATCCGGTCAGGCTCGGGAGTCAGCGGGCCCGGCTATCACACAGCATCCCTGCACGCGGACGCCGATCACTGGGACGACGACGAGGACGAGGTGGGGCGGTTGGAACACCGGGCCCAGTGCCTCGCGGAGCACGATGTGCTGCTGACGTTGCTCACCAGCCGCTGGGGTGAGCCACAGACGATCAGTCTGTGGAGTGCGCAGGTGCGGATGATGGCCGGCGAGGAGATCCCGGAGGCATGGGCCGAGACGGTGGCGGGCTGCGAGCACCTTGAGCTCTGGCGGATCGAGGACCGATGGGTCGCCATGGGGCTCTGTCTGGAGGAGGAGGGCCCCGGCTGCGAGTTGAGCGTCGTGGTGACGGAGATCGATCCGCCGTGACATGAGCCGGCCGCTGATCCGATACGGAGC
Source organism: Streptomyces sp. NPDC088252 (assembly GCF_044740965.1). NCBI lineage: Bacteria > Bacillati > Actinomycetota > Actinomycetes > Kitasatosporales > Streptomycetaceae > Streptomyces > Streptomyces sp. NPDC088252. The sequence goes on from NZ_JBIURS010000009.1 coordinate 120,999, forward strand.
GCCGACGAGCGCCGACAGCCCCGCGATCGCCTGCCGTGTCCTGTCCGGAACGTCGGTCCTTCGTCCGGGCCGGACACCCGCCCGCAAAGGCACGGGGGCAAGCCGCTGTGCAGGCGCCGGGGGCGTCAGGTCTCCGCGGTGATGTCGGTGCCGTCGTGTTCGACGGAGGCGCGGAGCCGTCCGTATTCCTCCGCCATCGTCTGGACGGTCCAGTGAGCATTCAGACCGCTGGGGTTGGGGAGGGCCCAGACACGGGTGGCGGCGATCGTGTGGTCCTGCAAACCGATGCGGGCGGTTGGCCTGCCGAAGGCCGTGCGGTACGCGGTGACCCCCACGACCACCAGCCACTGCGGCCGCAACTCCTCGACCTTGGCCGCGAGGATCTGTCCGCCCTCGCGGAACTCGTCGGTGGACAGTTCGTCCGCTCGTGCGGTGGCGCGGGCGACCACATTGGTGATGCCCAGGCCGTATCGAGTCAGTTCGGTCTGCTCCGCCGGCTTCAACTGACGTGGGGTGAAGCCGGACCGGTGGAGTACGGGCCAGAAGCGGTTGCCGGGGTGGGCGAAGTGGTGGCCCGTCGCCCCGGTCATCAGGCTCGGGTTGATCCCGCAGAACAGCACACGCAGGCCGCCCGCGACCACATCGGGAACGGTGCGGTCGCGGGCGGTCCGGAGCTCTTCGGAGGTCATCCGGCTGTGGCGCAGGGCGTCAGAGGATGGAGCCAGGGGTGTACCCGGCGGCCTCGGGGTGCTGCTTGGTGATCTCCTCGATGCGAGAGATCAGCGCGGTGACCTGGTCACCCGCCGCTCCTGTGAAGGAGAGCTTGTCGGCCATCAGCGCGTCCAGCTGTGCGCGGTCCAGTGGGATGCGGTCGTCGGCGGCCAGCTTGTCGAGCAGCTCATTGCGCTCGGCGCCCTGCTCACGCATGGCCAGGGCCGAGGCGACAGCGTTCTCCTTGATCGCCTCGTGGGCGACCTCTCGGCCCACACCGGCGCGCACCGCACCCATCAGGACCTTGGTCGTGGCGAGGAACGGCAGGTAGCGGTCGAGCTCGCGGGCGACGACGGCCGGGAACGCCCCGAACTCGTCGAGCACCGTAAGGAAGGTCTCCAACAGACCGTCGAACGCGAAGAACGCGTCCGGGAGCGCCACCCGGCGGACCACGGAGCAGGACACGTCGCCCTCGTTCCACTGATCGCCCGCAAGCTCGCCGGTCATCGACGCGTAGCCGCGCAGGATGACCATCAGGCCGTTGACGCGCTCGCAGGAACGGGTGTTCATCTTGTGCGGCATCGCGGACGAGCCGACCTGGCCCGGCTTGAAGCCCTCGGTCACCAGCTCGTGCCCGGCCATGAGACGGATCGTCTTCGCGACCGACGAGGGCGCCGCGGCCAGCTGCACCAGTGCCGTCACGACGTCGTAGTCGAGCGAGCGCGGGTAGACCTGACCGACCGACGTGAAGGCCTGCGCGAAGCCGAGGTGTCCGGCGATGCGCTGTTCGAGGTCGGCGAGCTTCCCGGCGTCGCCACCCAGCAGATCGAGCATGTCCTGGGCCGTGCCCACGGGGCCCTTGATGCCACGCAACGGGTAGCGGCCCAGCAGGTCGTCGAGCCGCCCGTAGGCGACCAGGAGCTCGTCCGCCGCAGTCGCGAAGCGCTTGCCGAGCGTGGTCGCCTGCGCGGCGACGTTGTGGGAACGGCCGGCCAGCACCAGCTCGCGGTACTCGCCCGCCAGCTTGCCGAGCCGGGCCAGTACCGCCACGGTGCGGTCGCGCATCAGTTCCAGGGAGAGACGGATCTGGAGCTGCTCGACGTTCTCGGTGAGGTCCCGGGAGGTCATGCCCTTGTGGACCTGCTCGTGGCCGGCGAGGGCGTTGAACTCCTCGATCCGGGCCTTGACGTCGTGACGGGTGACCTTCTCGCGCTCGGCGATCGAGGCCAGGTCGACCTGGTCGAGGACACGTTCGTAATCGGTGAGGGCGGCGTCCGGCACCTCGATCCCGAGGTCCTTCTGAGCGCGCAGCACCGCCAGCCACAGCTGACGCTCCAGCTTCACCTTCTGCTCGGGGGACCAGAGGACGGCCAGCTCCGTGGAGGCGTAGCGGCCGGCCAGGACATTGGGGATGCGAGGCTTCGCAGACACAGCAGTCACGTGTCCAGAGTTTACCTGTCGTCCTCAGCGGCTCGTGAGCGTCCAGTCCATAAGGTCCAGGTCAGAGGCTCCTGGACCACCGTCTCACACGCAGGGTGCGCTACCTGCGTGAGACGAAACGGCCCCGGGCCGGTGATGCCGGCACTGCCGGGGCCTTGTGACGCGGCGGGCCACGACGGTGTGCAGCGTCCGGCGAGGGCGCCGTCGTGCTTCGGCCCTTCGCTTTTGAACACGCGAAGCAACGAGATGGCGACGGTACGTGTTGTGCGTGTGCCTCAAGCACGAGCGATCCCCCGCTTGCGGGCCGGCACGCTGCTGGGCCGTGCACGGGACGACAACGGCCAGAACGGCTGAAGCCTCCGCAGGCTTGTCGCGTTCGTGGTCGGCATCCTCCAGGCCATGGCGTCGCCACCTGCCGTACTCGGGCTCCTGGTCGGACCTGTGGCCGACTTCATCGAGCCCGGCGCCATCTGGTTCGTCTCCAGCGTGCCGTACACCGCTCCCCGGTTGCCGAGAATCTGCGCGCGGTACCGCAGGTCGCCGACTTTCGTGACCTCGGCCGTCCAACCGCCCGCGAGCTTGAACGTGCCCGGTCCGCGGTGTCCGCCGCCCATCCAGGAATGGACCTGGCCGCCCAGCGTGAGTACGACAAACATGTCGTTGGCGTCGAGCCCGGCGTCGTGCTGGTTCGTCTCCAGCGTGCCGTAGACCCGACCGCGGTGGATGATCTTTACGAGGTGGTGCTGGGCGCCGAGCTCGTAGATCCCGGCCGTGCTGCCGTCCGCCAGGGTCTGGGTGCGGACCGGGGATGCCGCCTTGACCGTGGCGGCTGGCGCGGTGGTGTGGTGCGCGGCGGGCGTGGCGGCGCCAGCGGTAGCGGCGGGGGCCAGCAGAGCGGCTGTCAGGATGGCGCCGGCCGTCGTGCGGACAGTGGTCGCGCGGCGGGTCGTTGAGAGGAACATGTGGGTCCTCCTGAGCTGAGTAGCGGCGAGGGCGCGCACGTTGTCCGTTCCCTCTCGTGCGGGCACCGGGAGGCAATAGGACGGCGTGCAGGGCCGAAGTCAGTGCGAGCAGTCGACGGAACAGATCATTGTTTGTCACCAAATCGCTACGCCCTGGGCAGCGTCTTGCCGATCACGCGTCGAGCGGGATGAGCGCGCCGGCCACCAGTGCTGCGGCCTGATATCGATCGATTCGGCCCCGGCGAGCACGCATGTCACGTGCGGCTGTTCGATGGTGATGCCGCGGATCCGGCCGCCGCCTTCGCGGCCGGATCGGCCATCCCCGCCGGGAGGCAACCCGGTGAACCGTGCCGTCGTCCTCAACGACGGGTCGTCTCAGGGAGGTCATGCGTTGGGTACGCACGCCGACATCGTCAAACCACTGCCGGAGCTGCTCGGGCACCACGCCCGGCGCCTCGGGGACAAGGTCTGTTTCCAGGACCGGCTCAGGCGTGTGACCTACCGGGAGCTGGAACGGAGGACCGCGCGGCTGGCCGGTCATCTGGCAGGACTCGGCCTGGCGCGCGGTGACCGGGTGGCCGTACTGCTCGGCAACCGGGTCGAGGCGGTCGAGAGCCTGCTCGCCGTCACACGGGCGAGCGGCGTGGGCGTACCTCTGGACCCAGGGAACCCGGAGGACGAACTGGCCCGCTTGCTGGACGACAGCGGGGCACGGGTGCTCATCACCGATGGCGCCTGCCTGACGCGGCGGCAGACGCTGACGCTCCGCCCCGGGCTGACCGTGGTGGTGGCCGAAGGCGGCGACGAGGACGGGGGCGTGGACTCGCCTTCGGGGGCGGACTTCGAGGAACCGGCGGACGAGGCCGACGGCGCCGGGGGCCGGTCCGCCGCGGTCGGGGGCGGCGTTCTGCGGTACGAGGAGTTGGCGGGTACGGAACCACGGACGCCGGCCCGGGACGATCTCGCGCTGGACGAAGTGGCCTGGCTGCTCTACACCTCGGGCTCCTCCGGCACGCCCAAGGGGGTCCTGTCCACCCAGCGCAACCGCCTCGCACCGGTCGCGGCAGGGCTCGTCGGTGTCCTGGGCCTGTCCGAACGGGACCGTGTGCTGTGGCCGTTGCCCCTCCATCACGCGATGAGCCAGATCGTGTGCTTCCTCGGGGTGACCGCGGTGGGGGCGAGCGCGATGCTGCTGCCCCGGTTCTCGGTGGCGGGCGTGCTCGGCGAACTGCGGTGCGAGGAAGCCTCGTTCACTCTGCTCGGCGGGGTCCCGACCACGTACTCGGCGCTGCTCGACGCGGTCCGGGGCGAGGAGAGCGGCAAAGACGGCGGCGGGCTCGGCGCCCCCGCGCTGCGGGGCTGCGTCAGCGGTGGCGCCGCGGCGGGGCCCGGGTTCCGCGAGTCCTTCGAGGCGCTCTGCCGTGTCCCCTATCTGGAGCACTACGGCAGCACGGAGGCGGGCCCGGTCACCATGCCGGCGCCGGACGGGGCGACGGTGTCCGGGGCGTGCGGCAGGGTGCTGCCCGGCACCCGGGTCCGGGTCGGCGGGGGCGCCGACGGCCGGGACACGGGCGAGGGCGAGTTGTGGGTCAACGGGCCCGGGGTCATGGCCGGTTACCACGGGAGGCCGGAAGCCACCGCGGAAGTACTGCGCGAGGGCTGGTTCCGCACGGGTGATCTGGCGAGGATCGATGGCTTCGGTGGACTGTCGATCACCGGCCGGGCCAGTGATCTGATCATTCGCGGTGGGGTGAACATCCACCCCTCGGAAGTGGAGGCGGTGCTGCGGCGGCTGCCGGGGGTGGCGGACGCCGCCGTGGCCGGACGCCCGCACCCCGTCTTCGGCGAGGTGCCGGTCGGCTATCTGGTCGCCGAGCCCGGTGGCGGCAGGTTGGACCGGGGGCGCCTCCTCGCTGCCTGCCGTGCGGAACTGTCCGGCTCCAAGACGCCCGTCGAGCTGTTCGAGGTGGCGGACATCCCCCGTACCACCTCCGGGAAGATCCTGCGACGGGAGCTTGCCGGCCGGCCGGCGCGGGCGCTGGGCGCTGAGGCCGCCGGAAAGCCGTCGAGGGACCTGCTGGCCCTGGTCCGGGGCGAGGTGGCGGCCGTGCTCGGCTGTACGGCTCAGGCCGTGGAGCCGAGCACGGCACTGCGGGACCTGGGCATGGACTCCCTGACAGCTACGGTGCTGCGGGAGCGCTTGTCGGCGGTGACCGGCCTGCCGCTCTCCGAGGCCGTCGCCTTCGACTTTCCCACGGCCGCCGCGCTCGCCGCCCACCTCGGGGAACAGCACGCCGCCGCGCCGGCTGGCGCCGGGCCCGTGCAGCGGAGTGCGGCCCGGTCGGGCGACGACCCTGTGGTGATCGTGGGGATGGCATGCCGCTATCCCGGAGACGTGACCTCTCCCGAGGAACTGTGGCGGCTGGTGGCCGACGGGAGGGACGCCATCGGTCCCTTCCCCGTCGACCGGGGCTGGGACATCCGGGCACTGTACGACCCGGACCCCGGGCGGGCCGGACGGACGTATGTGCGCGAAGGCGGTTTCCTCTCCGGTGCGGACCGCTTCGACCCCGGGTTCTTCGGCATCTCTCCCCGCGAGGCGTTGGCCATGGACCCGCAGCACCGGCTGCTGCTCGAAGTGGCGTGGGAGGCCTTCGAGTACGCCGGTCTCGTCCCCGGCACCCTGCGCGGCTCGGCGACCGGGGTGTACGTCGGGCTGATGTACAGCGACTACGCCCGCCATCTGACAAGGACGCCCGAGCAGGTCGAGGGGTACCTCGGCCTCGGCAACGCCGGAAGCGTCGCCTCGGGTCGTATCGCCTACACCTTCGGTCTCGAAGGCCCGGCCATCACCGTGGACACGGCGTGTTCCTCGTCCCTGGTGGCCCTGCACCTGGCGGCCCAGGCGCTGCGCCGGGGTGAGTGTGCCTTCGCGCTGGCCGGCGGCGCCACGGTGATGTCGGGACCCTCGTCGTTCGTGGAGTTCAGTCGCCAGCGGGCGCTGGCCCCGGACGGCCGCTGCAAGGCGTTCGGTGCGTCCGCCGACGGCACCGGGTGGGGCGAGGGCGCCGGAATGCTGTTGCTGGGCCGGTTGTCCGAGGCGCGCCGCGCCGGACTTCCGGTACTGGCCGTGGTGCGCGGCTCGGCGGTGAACCAGGACGGGGCGAGCAACGGGCTGACCGCACCGCACGGACCGGCGCAGCAGCGGGTGATCCGGCAGGCGCTCGTGGACGCGGGGCTGAATCCCGGGGACATCGACGCGGTGGAGGCGCACGGCACCGGCACCCGGCTGGGGGACGTCATCGAGGCGGAGGCATTCTTCGCGACGTACGGTCGGCAGGCGCGGCAAGGTCCCCTCCGGCTGGGCTCGGTGAAGTCGAACATCGGTCACACCCAGGCCGCCGCCGGCGTGGCCGGCGTGATCAAAATGGTGCAGGCGATGCGGCACGGCGTGCTGCCGCGAACGCTGCACGCCGACGAGCCGGCCCCGCGTGTCGACTGGTCGACGGGGCGGATCGCGCTGCTGACCCGGGCGGTGGAGTGGCCTGCGACAGACCGTCGGCGCCGGGTGGGGGTGTCCTCGTTCGGCATCAGTGGCACCAACGCCCATGTGGTGCTCGAAGAGCCGCCGGGCGGCGGGGAGACCGGACCGACGAATGCCGCGGCGGACGGCGGGGCCGCAAGCGGCCGCGTCGGGACCGGGGCGGTGCTGGAACGTGCGGCACGTCCCGGACGGGCCCCGGTGGCCCTTCCGGTGTCGGCCAGGAGTGTGTCGGGACTGCGGGCCCAGGCTCGACGCCTGCACGACCATGTGGTCGCCGTCCCTGATGCGTCCCTGGTGGACATCGGGTACTCGCTCGCCACCACGCGTGCGGCCTTCGAGCACCGGGCCGTGGTGGTGGCCCGGGACCGTGCCGAACTGCTCGACTCCCTGCGGGCCGTGGCGGAGGACGACGCCCGGCCCGGCGTGCACACGGGCACGTCCCGCCACCACGGCCCGTCGGCCCTGCTGTTCACCGGCCAGGGCAGCCAACGCGTCGGCATGGGCCGTGAACTCTACGAGTCGCGGGAGATGCATCCGGCCTTCGCCGGTTCGCTGGACGAGTCCTGTGCCCTGCTCGACACGCTGCTGCCGGTGCCCCTGCGGGACGTCATGTTCGCCGGGCCCGGTACGGAGACGGGCGCGCTGCTGCGTACGACCCGGTTCGCGCAGCCGGCGCTCTTCGCCCTGGAGACGGCCTTGTTCCGGCAGTTCGAGGCCTGGGGGGTGCGCCCCGGCCTGGTGGCCGGGCACTCGGTGGGCGAGGTGACGGCGGCACATGTCGCCGGGGTGTTGTCGCTCGCGGACGCCTGCACACTGGTGGCGGCCCGGGGCCGGCTGATGGACGCGCTGCCTCCGGGCGGTGCCATGGCGGCCGTGGCCGCCGGCGCGGACGAGGTGGCCGCCCACCTCGCCGGGACCGGGTGCGCGGTGGAGATCGCCGCGGTCAACGGGCCCGCCTCGGTGGTCGTCTCCGGTGACGAGGCCGCGGTGCGCGAGGCCGCCGCGTACTTCCGGAAGCGGGGCCGCTCGGTGACACCGCTGCGGGTCGGCCATGCCTTCCACTCCGCTCGGATGGAGCCCGTGCTGGCCGACTTCGCGGACGTGGTCCGGCGGCTGTCCTTCGCCGCGCCGCGGCTGCCTCTGGTCACCGCCGTGCCGGGCCGGGCGGCCACCGACGAGGAGCTGTGCACACCCGAGTTCTGGGTGGACCATGTCCGCCGGCCGGTCTGTTTCGCCGATTCGGTGGCCTACCTGGGTGAGCGAGCCGCGGCACACTACGTCGAACTGGGGCCGGACGGGGTGCTCACCGGCCTGGTACGAGATTGCCTCGCCTCGTCCGGACCGGCTTCGGCCGGCCCGGACACGGGCGAAGCGGGCGGCGGCAAGCGGGGCCCGGCACCGCTGGTCCTGCCGACACTGCGCGGGACGCGGCCGGAGGCGGACGCCCTGCTCGACACGCTGGCCGCGCTGCACGCCCACGGCGTGCCCGTCGACTGGCGGGCTGTCCTCGCCGGGTGCGGCGGGCGGCGCGTCGCACTGCCCACGTACGCCTTCCAGCGCCGCCGGTACTGGCTGGAGGCCGCCCCGGGGCATCCGCCCGTGTCCCCGACGGCCGGGCCCACCCATCCGTTCCTGCGGTCGGACACCCGCACGGCCGACGACGACGGGGTGCTGCTGACCGGGGTGCTCTCGGTGCACGACCAGCCGTGGCTCGCCGACCACGTGGTGGCCGGGGAGGTCCTGCTGCCGGCGACAGCCTTCGTCGAAATGGCCCTGTACGCAGGCGAGCTGGCGGGCGCGTCCGTCCTGGACGAGCTCGTCCTGACCGCGCCGCTGCCCTTGCCCTCGGACGGTGCCGTCGCCCTGCAGGTGAAGGTGGCGGGCGCGGACGACGCGGGCCGGCGGGCCGTGCTCTTCCACTCCCGGCCGCACACTCCGACGGGTGACCGGCCCTGGCTCCGGAACGCCGTGGGCACTCTTTCGCCGGCGCAGCCGCCCGCGGACGGGGGAGCGGCCGCCGGGACCGGCGGCGCGCCCCGGCCGCACGCCTCCTGGCCGCCAAAGGCGGCGATGCCGCTGCATGCCGACGATCCGGAGACCGGACCGTACGAGCAACTGGCCGCCGACGGGCTGCGATACGGCCCCGCCTTCCGGGGCATGCGCGCCGCCTGGAGGCACGAGGAACAGCTGTACGCCGACATCGCGCTGCCCGAAGCGGCCAGGGACCCGCGCCCGGAGGCGGAAGGCCAGGAGTTCGTCCTGCATCCCGCGCTGCTCGACGCCGCGCTGCACGCGCTGGCCCTGGACGGCCTTGTCACGAACGGTTCCGCAACAGCCGGTCCGGCAGTCGGCGGGTTGTCCCTGCCGTTCGCCTTCAGCGGAGTGCGCGTGCACACCAACGGCGTTCAGCGCTTGCGGGTACGGATGACCCCCGGGCCCGACGGGCAAGCCGGAGTGGAGCTGACCGACGAGACGGGCTCACCTGTGGCGACGGTCCGTTCGCTGACGCTCCGGCCTCTTCCACGTGCCGGTTCGGCGACGGCGGACGCGGTCACCGGTGCTCTCCACCGGACGGACTGGGTGCCGCTGACCGAGCCGCCCGCACCTGCGGCGATGCCCCGATGGGGGGTGCTGGGCACGGCGGGCACACCGCTGGTGGACGCCCTCGCACCCCCGGGTTCCGGCATCCCGGTGCACCCCGGCCCGGCGGCGTGCGACGCGTCGTCGGCCGTCGTCGTGGCACCGTGCCCGCCGGACACGACCGGCGGCGCGCAGGACCAGGCCGCCGGGTTGCTGCGGGCAGCGGTCTGGGCGCTGCGGCTCGTGCAGGAATGGCTCGCCGAACCGCACCTGTCCCGCTCCCGTCTCGTCCTCGTGACGTCCGGTGCCGTCACCTCGGTCGACGACGGATTCCGTGCGGATGGCGCCGATCGCGGGAATGACGGCCGATCCGGCGGAACAGCGTCCGTACCGTTGCACACACCGGTGTGGGGACTGGTCCGCTCGGCCCTGCGGGAAAACCCCGGCCGCTTCGCCCTGATCGACGTGGACGAACACCCCGACTCCTGGAGCGCCCTGTCTGTCCTGCCGGCCGCCTCGGTGCCGGAGGCAGTCGTACGTCGAGGGACGGCGTACGTGCCGAAGCTGGTGCCACTGGCCGAGACGGCACCGAAGCCGCGTAAGCGGCGGCCGCTCGACCCGGAGGGCACCGTCCTGATCACCGGCGGCACCGGTTCCCTGGGCATGCTGGTGGCGCGGCACCTGGTCACCTCCCACGACGTCCGGCATCTGCTGCTCGCCGGCCGACGCGGGCCGGACGCTCCAGGGGCCCGGGAACTCGTCGCCGAACTCCGTGAGGCGGGCGCCCGGGTGACCGTTCACGCCTGTGACGTAGCGGACCGGACCGCGCTCGCCACCCTGCTCGACGCGGTACCGGCGGCCCACCCGCTGACCGGTGTCGTGCACACCGCGGGGGTGCTGGACGACGGCGTCGTCGCGGCGCTCACCACCGACCGTCTGAGGAGGGTGCTGCACCCCAAGGCGGACGCTGCTCTCGCTCTGCACGAACTGACCCGGGGACACGACCTGGCCGTGTTCGCGCTGTTCTCCTCGGTGGCGGGTACCTTCGGCTCGGCCGGCCAGGCCAACTACGCCGCGGCCAACTGCGTGCTGGATGCCTTGGCACGACACCGAACGCGGCTCGGACTGCCCGGCACGTCGATCGTCTGGGGCCCGTGGCAGCAGAACGACGGCATGATGGCGCACCTCGGCGACGCGGATCGGCAACGGATGGCCCGCTCCGGGTTCGGCCCGCTCGGGCCGGAAGCAGGCCTGGCCCTCTTCGACGCCGCCGTGGCCGGGGACGAACCTGTGGTGGTGGCGGCCCGTCTCGCCCCTGCCGCTCTCCGCGGCGGCACGGCTCCGAACCGGCTCCGAACCCCTGCTGCCGACGCGGGCGACGGGGGCGGGGACCGACTCGGCCGGACGCCGGCGACCGCCTCCCCCGGAGAGCAGGGCGGGGCGTTGCTCACAAAGGTCCGGACCCTGGCGGCCCGCGTCCTGGGCCACCGGGAAGAGGCGAGCGAGATCGACGAGGAAGCCCTGCTGGCGGACCTGGGGCTGGACTCCCTGGCCGCGGTCGATCTGCGCAATGAGCTCGCGGCGTGGACGGGGCTGGCGCTGCCGTCCACGCTGCTGTTCGACTTCCCGACGCCGCGCGCGCTCGCCGCCGAGCTGACGCGGCGGTATGCCGCCGAGGCACCTTCCGCGGGTGCCGCGTCCGACGGCCCGGCACGGCCCGAGGGCGCCGGTGTTCCGGGCTCGTCCGGCCGATCGGCGGACGACGGTGCGGGGGGCGGGGCGGGCGGTCCGTCGGACACCCGGGTGCAGGGCGCCGACGCACCCCACGCCGGGGGATCTCCGGACTCCCTGGGTGCGCTCTTTCACACCGCATGCGCCCAGGGAAAAAGCTGGGAGGGTATGGCGCTCCTGACCATCGCGGCGCGCCTGCGCCCGGTCTTCGACAGGACCGGGGCGCCCGGTGCGACGCACGAACCCGTCATGCTCGCGGCGGGGGGTGCGGGGGCCCCGCTCGTCTGTTCCCCCGCGCTCAGCGCGCTGTCCGGACCGCAGGAGTACGCGCGCCTCGGTGCCCGGCTGCGAGGACTGCGGCCGGTTTCCGCGGTGCGGCACCCGGGGTTCGAGCCCGGAGAGGCTCTGCCCGCCACACTGGACGCTCTCGTCACCGCCCAGGCAACCGCCGTCCGCGCAGCCGCGACCGAAGGCCCCCCGGTACTGCTGGGTCGGTCGGCCGGTGGCTGGGTGGCCCATGCCGTGGCCGAGCGTCTGGAGTCCGAGGGGGCCGCCCCGGCTGCCGTCGTCCTGGTGGACACCTATCCCCCCGGCCACGGCGACCAGGGGCAGGTGCTCTCCGCGATGACGTCGGACATGCTGCGCCGGGCGGCGGAGTTCGCCTCTGCCAGTCCCGATCGGCTCACCGCCATGGCCGGGTACTTCGAGCTCTTCAGTGACTGGAAACCCGCGCCGCTCGCCTGCCCCACCCTGTACGTACGAGCTCGGGACCCACTGCCCGGCGCCGACCCCGCCCCGGACTGGAGCCTGCCGCACGCCGAGGTCACCGTGGCGGGGGACCACTTCACCATGCTGGAGGAGCACACCCGTACCACCGCACTCGCCATCCACCAGTGGCTCGGCAGCCGGGTCTGAGGACGTCCCGCGAGAGGCGCGGGTGCGGGCGTGGACGGCTCCGTCCACGCCCCCTCCGTCCGCCGTCCTCGTGGTGGATGCCGTTCTCCACCCGGGCCACGGCAGTCGACGGCGGACATACGGGCGTATCCGCGGCCGACTCCCCTCATCGGCACCAGGCAGTCGGGGTGGGGGGAACGGCGTGGTGTTCAGCCGGTGGATCCCGTCGTGCTGGTGGGGCGGGTGCGGGTCGAAGCGGTAGCGGGCGATGTCTCGTCAAGGCGGTGTGCGAACCCGTTCCCCGATGCTCACCAGCCGGTCCGGAGAAGGTGGTTGACGAGGAGGGGGAGGGTGGCTTGTGCGGTGAGCCAGCTGCGGTGGGTGTGCGGGGGAAGGAGTGCGGTGGCGGGGAGCAGCCAGAGGATGAAGGGTTGCCAGATGCGTTCTGTCTCGGCCTTGCTCATGCCGGAGAGGTCGGCGACGAGGAGCACGAGGAGGGCCGTGAGGGTGAGGAGGACGAGTCGTCGACGGGGAGTGGTGGTGTGGGTGCGCAGGGCGCGCAGGGCGGTGAAGGCTCCGGCGGTGGCACGGCGGAGGCCGGCGAGGGTGGCGAGGCCGGAGGCGATGGTGGCGCAGGCGAGGTTGGCCCAGATCCAGTAGGAGTAGGGCCGGATGCCGCCTGCCCCTTGGTAATAGCGCGTGACGAGCAGATGGTAGGCCTCCCACCAGTTGTAGCCCGCCACTGTGAAAGCGAGGGGGACGAGGAGTGCGCCGAGCAGGAAGGGGGGCAGGGGGCGGGCGGTGCGGGGGAGTACGAGCACGGCGAGAAGGAGGACCGCGATGAGCGTCAGTCCGTAACTGAGGTAGCAGGTCAGGCCGTAGAGCAGGCCGGAGGCGAGGGCGGCTGTTGCGGGGAGGCGGGTCGAGTGGGTCGCGGCCAGGGCGAGAAGGGCGATGGACCAGGCGGCGACCGCGGCGAAGTAGCCGTCCGCCGAGGCGCCCGTCCACACGGCCATCGGGGCGAGGACCAGGAAGGGGGCGGCCCGGCGTGCGAGGCGTTCGTCCGACAAGGCACGCACCGTGGTGAGGGCCGCGACCGTCATGGTGCTGCCGAGCACGATGCACCAGACCCCGGCCCAGGCGCCGCCGCCGAGTCCGATGCGGTCCAGCACGACGAACGTGAGCGTCGCGCCGGGCGGATGGCCGGCGACATGGGTCGGCCAGTTGCCCGGGGGGCCGATGAGGATGTGGTCGTTGAAGCCGCGCAGGGCGGCGCCGATGTCGTCGAACCGGGCGACGGCCCGGAGGTATTCGTGTTTCGTGGTGAGCCGTTCGGCGATGCCCCGGTCCCAGCCGTCGATCAGTGCCAGGGAGAGGATCCAGGCGAGGGAGGCGGCCCAGGCGGTGGTGAGGAGACCGTGCCAGGGCAGCCGGTCGGCGAGGGGCGGGCCATGGGCGACGACGGCTGCCGCAACGGCGAGCGCCGCCGGGGTGCCGGGACCGAGGTGCGGGTCCCAGGACGCCAGCAGAGGCGGCCAGTTGACGAAGAGGGTGCCGTCCGTCTCCTCGATCCAGCGGCCGACGAGCACCGCGACGGTGATCAACAGGACACCCGCGGCGGCGGCGATCAGATCGCGGCGACGACCGGTGCCGTCGATGGTGGTGCGCTGCCCGGCCGGGGGGTTGCCGGTGATGTGTTCCTCGGTCTTCACGCTGGCACGCTATGCAGGACGGGGCGGTCAGCGGCGGTGCCACCGGGCCGCGTCATCAATCCGTCAGATGTTGGCCCGGTTGGCCGTAGCGGGGAGCGATGTCAGAGTTTCGTCAGGAGCCGCGGGCGGCCGGTCCCGTTGTCCCGGCCTTAGCTTCGGGACATGGGCGACAAGCGTCACAACAGAGTGTTCCGCTTCCCGTTCCGCTCCGGCCGGGCGCGGCGTGACCCGTCGGATGCGCCCGGTCCCGAGCCCGGTGCGAGCGCCGGGCGGGCACCGGCGTTCCTCGAACGGATCCGGGTCTCGGAGCGGTTGCCTTCCACGCCCGGGTTCTGGCGCAGTCCGGTGCGCGGCGTCCGGTTCACGGCGGTCCTCGGTCTGGTCCTGCTCGTCGGGATGACGTTGCTGTTCGTGACGGGGCTGCTGTCGTACGCCGCGTACAACCCGGATCTGGCAGCGGTCAACGACAAGACACCGGACAAGGGGCTGCTGGGGTTCTATCTCTTCTCCTGGCCGACCGGCCCGCACTGGCTGTACCGGCTGACGCAGGGGCTGCACGTCACGGGCGGCATCGTCCTCGTACCGGTTCTGCTGGCGAAGCTCTGGTCGGTGATCCCGAAGCTCTTCGCGCTGCCGCCCGCCCGCTCGGTGGGGCACGCGCTGGAACGGCTGTCGCTGTTGCTGCTCGTCGGCGGCGCGTTGTTCGAGTTCATCACCGGCCTGCTCAACATTCAATTGGAGTACGTGTTTCCGGGTTCGTTCTACCCGTTGCACTTCTACGGGGCGTGGCTGTTCCTCGTCGGGTTCATCACCCATGTCGCGCTCAAGCTGCCACGGACCGTACGGGTCCTGCGGAACAGGGAGCCCGGAACGGAACGGGACGAGTTGGCGTCACCGGTCCCCGACGCGCCGACCATCTCCCGGCGCGGCGCCTTCGCCGTGGTGGGTGCCGGATCGCTGCTCCTGCTGGTCACCTCGCTGGGCCGCAGCTTCGACGTGCTGCGGCCCACCGCGCTCCTCACCCCGCGCGGGGTCGCCGACCCGGGGCCCGGACCCGACGGCTTCCAGATCAACAGGACCGCCGCGTCCGTCCGGGTCACCCCCGCCGACACGGGGGAACAGTGGCGTCTCACTGTCGGCGGCCCGGCCGGGGAACGCTCCTTCACCAGGGAACAGCTCCTCGCCATGACCCAGTACAACTCGGCCCTGCCGATCGCGTGCGTGGAGGGCTGGTCGACCTCGGACCAGTGGTGGCGAGGGGTGCGGCTGCGGGACCTGGCGGCGCTCGCCGGGTATCCGGATCGGCCGCCGGGGGTTCTCGTGGAGTCCGTGCAGCGCAGCGGGCCTTTCCGTAAGGCGGCACTCCGTGACAACCAGGTGCGCGACCCGCGCTCGTTGCTGGCGCTGGCGGTCAACGGCGAGACGCTGTCGCTGGACCACGGCTATCCGGCACGGGTCATCGTTCCGGCCGCGCCCGGTGTGCTCAACACCAAATGGGTGACCCGGCTGACGTTCGGAGAACTGTGATGGGACGGAACCGGCGAACTGCGACGGCACGGAACGAGGCACGGACGGGCGGGCTGAGGCCGAAGGAGGTCTTCGGACGCCGGTACGGGGAAGGGCCGATGCATCTCATTCTGCTGGTCGGCACCTTCGCGCTCGCCGGGTATGCGGGCGTACGGCTGCTGGCGGGGGACACGTTCGCGATCGTCGTGTGGTTCATCGGCTCGGCGCTGCTGCACGATCTGGTGCTGCTGCCGGTGTACGCGACGGCGGACCGGGCCGTGCGCACGGTGCTGGGACCGCGCTCGGACCTGGTCAACTTCGTAAGGGTGCCCGGATTTCTCGCCGGGCTGCTGTTGCTGATGTGGTTTCCCCTGATCACTCGCCAGGCAACCCGCTACGAGGCGGCGAGCGGGCTGTCCGTCGATGTCTTCCTGGGCAACTGGCTGCTGATCACGGCTGCGCTGTTCGCCGTGTCGGCGCTCTGGCTCACCGTCCGGACCCTCCGGCTGCGGCGCAGGGCGAGGAAGGTGCGGCCGTCCGCCGTCCACTGATCGCAGAGCTGCCAGCCCTGCGGCTGTGCGTACCGGAGCAGCGCGGGGGCACCGATCCGGGCCCAGGGGAAGTGCATGTCCCCGGGGCCGGAGCGGTCCGGCGCGCCACCCGACTCCGGCGCGAGGTGTCCGTCGACCAGCCGCACTCGGACCCGTTCGTCGATGTCGAGCGGCGCGGTCTCCGCGATGAGCAGCCCGCCGGGGGCGAGCAGTTCCGCGGTGCGCATCAGCAGGGCGTGCGGGTCGCCGCCGATGCCGACGTTGCCGTCGATGAGCAGGACGGAGCCCCAACGGCCCTCGCCGGGCAGCGGATCGAAGACGGAACGGCGCAGCGCCGGGCCACCGATCCGCAGCGTGTGTGCGACAGCCGCCTCGCTGACGTCGATGCCGAGCGCCCGATGACCCCGCCCGGCCAGTTCCGTGACGAGGCGCCCGGGGCCGCACCCGATGTCGAGGACCGGTCCTTCGCAGCGGCGCAGCGCCGACAGGTCGGCGCTGTCGGCGCCCGCGCACCAGCGTTCGACATCCAGGGGAAGCAGCCAGCCGTCGGTACGGCGCAGGAACAGCGGACCGTGGCCGTTGCGCAGGGCGTTGGCGTACGGGTCGGCGCTCCACGGGGTGAGGTCCGGTGGCGCCGGCCTCCTCACCACGTGGTCTGCAGCCGTACCGCTCATCGGGTCACCGCCCCGGTCAGCCGGGCGAGCGTCGCGGCGAACCGCCCGTGAGGTGCGGCGGCGGCGACGTGTGCGGCATCCGCCGCGCTGTCCACGTCCCGCAACGGGGGGAGATCCCGCACGGTGAGGCCCGCCTCGACGAGCCGCCGCCGCTGGACTGCACCGGTCTGCGGTACGGACATGGGTACACCCCGCAGGAGACCGGGGTCGGGGACGGCCAGGCCGAGTGCCCAGAAGCCGCCGTCGTCGGCAGGACCGAACCAGGCGTCGCAACCGTCCCAGGCGTCCGGTGCGAGCGCGGGCGCCAGATGTGCCGGGGCGATCTGAGGGGTGTCCATGCCGATGAGCAGCGCCGGCCCGCTACAGCCGGCGAAGGCCGCCGCGAGCCGCTCGTCGAGCGGCCCGGAGCTCTGCGCGACCACCTCGATGCCGTCCGGCAGCCAGGGTCCGGGCCGCCCGTCGAGCACGAGAACACGTCGGCGGGCAGGGAGGGCCAGGAGCGTGCGCAGCGTGTCGCCGAGCGCCGCCTCGGCGAGTTGCGCGGCCTCGGCGGGGGTGAAGGGCGGGGTGAGCCGGGTCTTGACCAGGCCGGGCAGCGGTTCCTTGGCGATCACGAGGAGAGCGGTGGGGCCGGAGAGCGCGAAGGGACTGGGCGTGTCGTCGGGGCGGGCCGTTGCGCTCATCGGGACACTCCCCGCCGTGCCGTCCGGGCCGCGTTCCCCAGTGGTGGCCGGCTCAGGACCGCCCGCATGTCGCGTACCGCGTGCCACGTCCCCCGCCAGGTGCCGGTGACCTTGGACTTTCCGGTACGTGGCAGATACGGCACATCCGTCTCGGCGACCCGCAGCCCGGCATCCGCAGCGTGCACCACCATCTGCAGCGGATAGCCGCTGCGCCGGTCGGTGAGATCCAGCGCCAGCAGGTCCGCACGACGAGCGGCCCGCATCGGGCCGAGGTCCCGCAACCGCAGCCCCGTCCGTCGGTACAGCATCCGGGCCAGCGCCAGATTGCCCGCACGGGCGTGCAGCGGCCAGGCGCCACGGCCCTCGGGACGGCGCCGCCCCAGCAGCAGATCGGTCTCCCCATCGGCGATCCGCCTCACGAAACCGGGCAGCAGCCCGGGATCGAGGGAGCCGTCACAGTCGCAGAAGCACACGAAGTCGGCCCGGGCGGCGAGCAGCCCGGCATGGCACGCGGCGCCGAAGCCACGCCGCGGCTCGTGCACGACGGTTGCCCCGAGGGAACGGGCGAGGTCCG
Source organism: Streptomyces sp. NPDC088252 (assembly GCF_044740965.1). Taxonomy (NCBI): domain Bacteria; kingdom Bacillati; phylum Actinomycetota; class Actinomycetes; order Kitasatosporales; family Streptomycetaceae; genus Streptomyces; species Streptomyces sp. NPDC088252. The sequence goes on from NZ_JBIURS010000009.1 coordinate 138,561, forward strand.
CCGAGCCGTCGGTGGAACCGTTGTCGACGACGATCGCGCGCCAGCCGGCGGGGATGCCTGCCAGCACCCGGGGCAGTGCCGCCGCCTCGTCCAGACAAGGCAGAACCACATCGGCGCGGGGGCAGTCGGTGGGGGAGGTGTCTGTCACCTCGCTCACACTACGGAGCAGAACCCGGCATTTTGGGCGACAGGTTCTTACGAAAGACGGACGTCGACCCTTCGGGGGACCGCCGCCCGGCAGCGGGGTGCCAAGGTGGTCGTATGGAGAACATCCCGGCCACCCCGGCTCCCGGCCCCGCCTCCGGTACCCCGCGCGGCCACGTACTCGTCGTGGACGACGACCCGACGGTCGCCGAGGTCGTCGTCGGCTATCTGGACCGGGCGGGTTACGAGGTACGGCGCGTCGGCGACGGCCCGGCGGCCCTGGAGTGCTTCGCCGGACATCGGCCGGACCTGGTGGTCCTCGATCTGATGCTGCCCGGCATGGACGGATTCGAGGTCTGCCGCCGGATGCGGGCGCACGGCCCCGTTCCGGTCATCATGCTGACGGCGCGCGGGGACGAGGACGACCGCATCCTGGGCCTGGAAACAGGCGCGGACGATTACGTCACCAAGCCGTTCAGCCCGCGCGAGCTGGTGCTGCGCGTCGACTCCGTGCTGCGCCGGAGCCGGCTGCCGGCACCTTCGGCGGACGCCGCCCCGGCCTCGCTGGAGGGCGCTGGGCTCCGGCTCGACCCCGCGGCCCGGCGCGCGACCCGCGAGGGGCATGAAATCGCCCTCACTCTGAGGGAGTTCGACCTTCTCGCCTTTCTGCTGCGCCACCCGGGGCGCGTTTTCACCCGGGAGGAGCTGATGCGGGAGGTCTGGGGCTGGGACTTCGGGGACCTGTCGACGGTCACGGTCCATGTCCGGCGGCTGCGCGGCAAGGTCGAGACGGACCCGGCCCGTCCGCGGCTGATCCAGACGGTGTGGGGCGTGGGCTACCGGCTGGGGTCGGGCGCGGACCCCGACGCATCGTCCGGCGCCGCGAGTGCCCCGGTCACCGGCCGGGCCGCCGGGGCAGCGCCCGTATGACCGACATTCTTCTCATCGCGCTCCTCGCGCTTCTGGGCGCGGCGGCGGCCGGACTCCTCGGCGCACTGGCTCTGCGGCTGTTGCGGCACCGTTCGCTCGTCGTTTCGATGACCGTCGTCGCGGCCGTCGCCGTGACCGCGATGCTGGCCGGGACGCTCGCGGTCGCCTGGGCGATGTTCCTGTCGCCGCACGACCTGACCGTGGTCACGACCGTCGTCGGCATGGCCGCGGCGGTATCCCTCATCACCGCGATGATGCTGGGCCGTTGGGTCGCGGCGAGGAGCCGGGAGCTGGCACTCGCGGCCCGTTCGTTCGGCGACGGCGGCACGTTTGCCGCACCCGAGGAGCAGGCCAGTGCCGAACTCACCTCACTGGCGCGAGAGCTGGCCGCCACCAGTGCCAAGCTCGAAGGTTCCCGCGAGCGGGAACGCGCCCTGGAGGCATCGCGTCGTGAGCTCGTCGCCTGGATCTCGCACGACCTGCGGACCCCGCTCGCGGGGCTGCGGGCCATGTCGGAGGCGTTGGAGGACGGCGTGGCCGCCGACTCCGGCCGCTATCTGCGGCAGATACGAACCGAAGTGGGGCGGATGAACGAGATGGTCGGCGACCTCTTCGAACTCTCCCGGATCCACGCCGGATCGCTCACTCTGGCCCCCACCCGCATCTGCGTCCACGACCTGGTCGGTGACGCTCTCGCCGGCGCGGACCCGCTGGCCCGGGAGCACGGGGTGCGACTGGTCGGAGAGCGGATCGACGCGGTCCCGGTGGAGGTCGACAGCAAGGAGATGAGCAGGGTCCTGGGCAACCTCCTCGTCAACGCGATCCGCCGCACCCCGCCCGACGGCACGGTCGCGGTGGCAGCTCACCGGGACGACCACGGTGTGGTGCTGTCGGTGACCGATGGCTGTGGGGGCATTCCCGAGGAGGATCTGCCGAGGGTCTTCGACATGGGCTGGCGCGGCAGCCATGCCCGTACGCCTCCTGCGGGTGCCGGGCTCGGACTGGCCATCGTGCGCGGCATCGTGGAAGCGCACAAGGGCCGAGCAGAGGTCCGTAACGTCACGGGTGGCTGCCGCTTCGAGGTCACGCTCCCGGCTGCAGGCTGAATGCGTTCGGGGAGCGAGAGCCCGTTGCCGCCCCGCCCGAGCCTCCCGACGGACTCGGCGCGCCCCTCAACGCTGCGCCCGCGAACTCCTTCATCCCCTCGGCGAACCCCACCTCCGCCCGCCAGCCCAACTCCTCGCGCAACCGCCGCGAGTCCGCCGTCACATGGCGTACGTCACCGAGGCGGTACTCACCGGTGATCTCCGGCGCCGGACCGCCGTGCGCCGAGGCCAGCGCCGCCGCCATCTCGCCGATCGTGTGCGGCTCACCGCTCCCCGTGTTGTACGCGGCGAATCTCCCCGCTCCCCGTTGCCCCACAGCCTCCAGTGCCACCGCGTTGGCGGCGGCCACATCACGCACATGGATGAAGTCGCGCCGCTGACCGCCGTCCTCGAACACCTGCGGCGCCTCGCCCCTGGCCAACGACGAACGGAAGAAGGAGGCGACACCCGCGTACGGTGTGTCGCGCGGCATCCCGGGCCCGTACACGTTGTGGTAACGCAGCGCCACCGCCCGTCCGTCCGTCGCGCGGGCCCAGGCGGCAGCCAGATGTTCCTGTGCGAGCTTCGTCGCGGCGTACACGTTGCGTGGGTCGGTCGGCGCGTCCTCGCCCACGAGCCCCGGCGTCAATCCGCTCCCGCAGTCCGGGCATCGTGGCTCGAAGCGGCCCGACATCAGATCGTCCACGGCCCGCGGCCCCGGCCGGACCCGCCCGTGCCGCGGGCAGTCGTACCGGCCTTCGCCGTAGACGACCATCGATCCGGCGAGCACCAGGTCCTGCACCCCGGCCGCGGCCATTTCCGCCAGCAGCGCGGCCGTTCCCAGGTCGTTGCAGCCGACGTACTCAGGAGCGTCCGCGAAGTCCTTGCCCAGGCCGACCATCGCGGCCTGGTGACACACGGCGTCGATCCCTCGCAGTGCCACGGCCACGGCCGCCCGGTCCCTCACGTCGCCGACGATCAGGCCCTCCCTGCCGTGCCCGGCACCCCCGCCGTGGGCCGACTTCAGCAACGCATCGAACACCACCACCTCGTGCCCCCGCGCCTTCAGGGTCTCGGCGATATGTCTCCCGATGAATCCGGCTCCGCCGGTGAGCAGTACACGCATGACGCCACGTTAGGTTCCGCCATCCCCTCCGCACCGGCACCGCGCGGGCACGTCACCGGTGCGTAAGAACCACGAGGGCCGTCCGGCGACGCACCGCGGACCTGTTTGCGAGTGGCAGCCGTCAGTCCTCCTGGCGGAAGTCCAGCATGTAGAAGACCTTGTCGTAGCGACGTTGCCCGACGGCGACGAAGTCGCGGAGGCGGCCGTACTCGGCAAAGCCCAGCGAGCGGTAGAGCCGCAGGGCACCGGAGTTGTCGCCACGGGCGTCCAAGGTGAGAACTTCGACGGCGGCGGCCCGGGCATCCCCGATCAAGGCAGCAGTCAGCGCCCGGCCGACGCCACGACCGTGGACGGCGTTGTCCACCGCGACCTTCTCCAGATCAGCGTGCGGTCTGTGGGTCGGCCGGGCGTACCGCAGCCAGTACCCCAGTCCGACAAGGCGCCGGTCCAGGTAGGCGACACGCAAGGCCGCGTCCCCCGCCCGCACCGCGCGGACAACCTGGTCAAGCAGGGCCGCGACCTCGTCGAAGGAGGGCGGTTCCACCCATCCCAGAGCGGCGCCCCGACCGACCAGGTCAGCCAGAATCCGGTGTGCCGACTCAGCGAACCCTGCCTCCAGCTCCGGATCGCCGGCCAGCTCCGAGGCGTCGAGGACGGCGAACTCGGCCGCCGTCACGCCGTTGACCGACTGCGAATTCATCTACCGCTCTCCCATCAGGCCGGGGAATGCCCCTGTTCCCGGGGCCGCCACCGACTGGGGTATCGGTGGGAGATCCGAGAAGGACGCCCGACGGGCATCTGCCCTGGTCGGGCCGTCTTGGAGAAGGACACCGAGGCTGTCCGACTCTACTGGCGGTCTGTGCGGGCCGACGCTGCGGTCCTGCTTGTGGGTTGCTACGAGGGCGGCGGCGCGTCCACCCGGCGCCACGTCGCCACCGGGCCGGGGGCGCGGGAATCCTCGGGGGTGACCCAGAACGCCCTTCCCTGTTCGGCGCTGTACTGGGCGCCCGTTCGCCCGTCCCCGGACGAGCGGCCGGTCAGGCGGCGCCCGATCCACGGCATCAGGTGTTGGCGGGCGAAACGGAGGTCGTCGACACGTCGTATCGCCCATTTCGGTGGGATCGAGGCGGGCAGCGGGGTCCGCCAGTCGTTCTCGGGGGGCAGCCCGAGCGTCTGCCAGACCGCCTCCGCCACCCTCCGGTGCCCGTCGGGCGTCAGATGCAACCGGTCGACGTCCCACAGACGGGGATCACCCAGAGCCGGTGCCCCGTACAGATCGACGACCGAGGCTCCGTGCCGTGCCGCCAATTCGTCGACCAGGGAGAACAGTTCCTCCATCCGTGGGCGGAACCGTTCCATGACCGGCCCGTTGCGGCCGGGGCTGCGCATCAGCACGAGCCTCCTGCACGAGGGAGCGAGACGTTCGACGGCCTCTTCGAGCCGTCCGCGGACCATGCCCATGTCGCACTTCGGCCGCAGCGTGTCATTGAGACCGCCGACGAGTGTGATGACATCCGCACCCATGGCGGCGGCCGCATCGACCTGCTCGTCGACGATCTGGCCGATCAGCTTGCCGCGTACGGCGAGGTTCGCGTAACGGAAACCCGGCCTACGGACCGCGAGCCGTCCGGCGAGGACATCGGCCCAGCCCCGGTACGAGCCGTCGGGCAGCAGGTCCGACATGCCCTCGGTGAACGAGTCGCCGACCGCGACAAGACTGGTGTACGAGGCATTCGATTCCATGGCGATGCGATCGTACCGTGGCACAATCCGACCCCCTCCGGACAGCCCCTGACGGTTCGGGAATGCTCCGAACGGATCCGGGAGGCTTCGGACGGCCGTGCCTCAGGCTCTGGGGACGGGCGGGCGTGCGGGCTGTCCGTTCGGAGCGAGGCAGCGCGTTGCGGGACGAGGGCCCCTCAGTCGCCGAAGGCCAGCCGCAGACCGAATCCGGCAATCACGGTTCCGGTGATCCGGTCCAGCAGCCTGCGGGCCTGCGGGCGTTGCAGCCAGCCCCGCAGGACCTGGGCGAAGGCGATCAGCAGTGCCGACCAGAGGAGACCGAGTGCGATGTGCACCCCGGTCAGCAGCAGGCCCGTGGCGAAGTGCGGGGCGCCCGCCGGGATGAACTGGGGCAGGACGGCGACGTAGAACACACCCATCTTCGGGTTGAGGAGATTGGTCAGGGCGCCCTGCCGCCATCCGGCAGCGAGGCTGTCTGTCCCTTGAGGAGCCACGGCACGGGCTTCGGCCCCCTGTGCCTCCTCCTTGGTGTGCCTGCCGCGCAGGGTGTCGACGATCATGCGTCCACCCATCCAGAGCAGATAGGCGGCTCCGGCGTAACGCAGCGCTTCGTACGCCACGTGCGAGGCCGTGAGCAGCGCCGTGACACCGAGCGAGGTGAGCGCACCCCAGGCGAGAGTGCCGCTCTGGATGCCGAGGACGACACCGAGCGCACGCTTGCGGCGACCGAGCGCCGAGGTGCGCAGGACGAGAGCGGTGTCGAGACCGGGAGTGAGGGTGAGGAGCCCTACGACCAGGGCGAAGGACCATAGTGCGGTGCTGATTGCCATGGACCACCAGCTTAACCGTGCAGGTGACGATGGATTCCACCGGGGAGGGGGCGCGGCCGGACCCGCACCCCGCCTCCCTGGCTGCCGGTCGGCGCGTGCGCGGACGGATTCGCACCTGCCCCATGGCGGCCCGTCGGTATGCCCGCGGCCGGACCCGCACCGGGCTGCCCGCCACCCGTCGGCCCCCTCCGATCAGCGCGCCTGTGACCGTCCGACCAGTTCGCGCAGCACGTCCTCCATCGTGACCATTCCGGCCAGCCTGCCGTCCTCGTCCACCACCGCCGCCAAATGCGTCCGGCTGCGCCGCAACGCGGTCAGTACGTCGTCCAGCGGAGTGGCGGCCCGCACCCGGGCGATGGGGCGCATCGCCGTCACGGGGAACGGCACATCGCGCGGTGTGGCGTCCAGGGCGTCCTTCACATGGAGGTAGCCCAGGATGCGCGCCTCGCTGTCCATCACCGGAAAGCGCGAGAATCCGGTCTCGTACGAGAGCTGTTCCAGCTGTTCCGGTGTCGTCCCGACCTTGGCGTACATCACCCGCTCCACCGGCATCACCACATCCCGCACCGGGCGACGGCCCAGCTCAAGGGCGTGGTGCAGCCGCTCGGCGGCGCGGTCGTCGACCAGTCCGGCGTCCCCGGCGTCCTTCACGAGCCGGGCCAGCTCGTCGTCGGAGAACGTGGCGGACACTTCGTCCTTCGTCTCGACCCGCAGAAGTTTCAGCAGTGCGTTGGCGAAGGCGTTGATGGCGAAGATCACCGGGCGCAGCGCCCTGGCGAGGGCGACCAGCGGCGGTCCGAGCAGCAGCGCGGCCCGTACGGGCTCGGCCAAGGCGATGTTCTTCGGCACCATCTCGCCGAGCAGCATGTGCAGATACGTCGCCACGGACAGTGCGATCACGAACGAGATCGGATGGATCAGACCGTGCGGCACACCCACCGCGTCGAAGACGGGCTCCAGCAGATGCGCGATGGCCGGTTCGGCGACGATGCCGAGGACCAGCGTGCACAGCGTGATGCCCAGCTGCGCCGCCGCGAGCAGCGCCGACACGTGTTCGAGGCCCCAGATGACGCTCCGCGCCCGCCGGTTCCCGGTCTCGGCCTCGGGCTCGATCTGGCTGCGGCGCACGGAGATCAGAGCGAACTCCGCGCCGACGAAGAAGGCATTGACGACCAGGGTCATCAGTCCGATGAAGAGCTGGACGGCGATCACCGTGCGCCCTCCGTCCGCTCGTCGCCGGGCAGCGGTGCATGCAGCAGGGCCCGCGCGGCACGGCGCCCGGAGGCGTCCACCACATCGACCCGCCAGCCGTCCAGCTCGATCGAGTCACCCACGGCGGGGATGCGGCCGACCTCGGTGGCGAGGAGCCCGGCGAGCGTTTCGTACGGTCCGTCCGGCACACGCAGTCCGATTCTCTTGAGCTGGTCGAGTCGGGCGGCGCCGTCGGCCGACCAGAGGGTCCGCCCGTCGGCGTCCTCGCCGGCCGGAGCCAGGTCCGGCGTCTCGTGCGGGTCGTGCTCGTCGCGCACCTCGCCGACCACCTCCTCGACGATGTCCTCCAGGGTCACGACACCGGCCGTACCGCCGTACTCGTCGATGACGACGGCCATGGCGAGCTTGCCGGACAGCCGGTCCAGGAGCCGGTCCACGGTGAGGGTCTCCGGTACGAGCAGGGGCTCACGCAGCATCTCCGAGACGCGAGTACGGGGCCGCTGCTCGGCCGGGACTGCCAGCACGTCCTTGATGTGGGCCACGCCGACGATGGTGTCGAGGCTGCCGCGGTAGACGGGGAAGCGGGACAGACCGGTCGCGCGGGTGGCATTCGCGACATCCTCCGCGGTCGCCTGCACCTCCAGCGCGGTGACCTGCACCCGTGGGGTCATGACGTTCTCCGCAGTCAGCTCCGACAGGTTGAGGGTGCGGACGAACAACTCGGCGGTGTCCGCCTCCAGCGCCCCCTCCTTCGCGGAGTGCCGGGCCAGCGCCACCAGCTCCTGGGGGCTGCGGGCCGAGGCGAGTTCCTCGGCCGGTTCCATGCCCAAACGGCGCACGATCCGGTTCGCGGTGTCGTTGAGGTGACTGATGAACGGCCGGAAGACGGCGGTGAAGGCCCGCTGCGGGGTCGCCACGGCCTTCGCCATCGCGAGCGGGGAGGAGATCGCCCAGTTCTTCGGGACGAGCTCGCCGACGACCATCAGGAACACGGTGGACAGCGCCGTTCCCAGGACGAGGGCCACGGAGGACGCCACGCTCGGGGACAGGCCCACGGCCTCCACCGGACCGCGGATCAGTTTCGCGATCGACGGTTCGGAGAGCATGCCGACCACCAGGTTGGTGACGGTGATGCCGAGCTGTGCGCCGGAGAGCTGGAAGGTGAGGCTGCGCACGGCCTTCATGGCGCCTGCCGCGCCGCGCTCACCCCGCTCCACGGCCCGTTCGAGCTGACCGCGCTCGACGGTCGTCAGGGAGAACTCAGCCGCGACGAAGGCGCCGCAGGCGAGCGAGAGCAGCACCGCCACGAGCAGCAGAAGCACTTCGGTCATCGGTTCACCTCCGTCCCATGATCGGGCAGGGGCAGGAGGATCGCTCGATGTCGGCGATGTCGACTACTGGGAGGCTCGCCCATGGGCGGACGCTCACACCTTTCGGAAGGATCGGTCAGGACTCCGTCCATCGTAAAGGATCGGCAAAGTCGACCACTCTCCCGGATGGTCGACTTCAGTCCGTGAGCGGCTTCACCCAGCGCCGCCAGTGATCCTCGCGGTGGTAGCCCGCCGCGGCCCACGTGCGGTGGGCCCGGTCGTTGACCTCCAGGACCATGGCGTCGACCCGGCGCCCGCCCAGGGCGATGAACCGCTGTTCCGCCGCTGCGGTCAAGGCGGTGGCGATGCCTTGCCTCCGGCGGTCCGGATGTACGGCCAACCGGTAGGCGGAGCATCGCCAGCCGTCGAACCCGGCTATGACGGTTCCCACGAGAAGACCGTCACGTTCTGCCAGGAGCAGGGCCTCGGGGTCTCTTGACATGAGCCGGGTCATCCCGTCGTGGTCGTCGCTGATGCTCGTACCCTCTGCGGCTTCCCGCCAGAATCGCAGCACCGCACCGATATCGGCGAGGCCGGCGCAACGGATGTGAAGATCGCTCATGGTGCGAGCCAAGCAGAGCGCCGCCCCGTTCGGCGAACGATTTCCCCGGCGAGGAATTGCCGAGGAGCGGACAGGGGCACTGCCCACGCTTCGGCCGGGAAGCTCCGTCGTCCTGGACATCGCGTCGGCCGCGGACCCGTCGATCCACGACCCCATGGGCTCGGAAATCCGTCGGCCTCGAACCCCGTCGGCCAGGAATCCGATCGGTCCGGACCGCCTCACCCTCGGATCCCGTCACCCTCGGATCCCGGCCTTCAGAGCTCCGTGTCGAACATGTCCAACAACGCCGCGCCGTCCACGTCCTCCTCGGGTCCGGGCAGCGACAGCTCGGCCCAGATGACCTTCCCCTGGGGCGTGTAACGGGTGCCCCAGCGCTCGGTCAGTTGCGCGACGAGGAACAGGCCGCGGCCGCCCTCGTCCGTCGCGGCGGCATAGCGCAGATGGGGTGAGGTGCTGCTGCCGTCGGCCACCTCGCAGGTCAGGCCGTGATCGTTCAGCAGCCGCATCGTGACCGGTGCGGAGCCATGGCGGATGGCGTTGGTGACCAGCTCGCTGAGCACCAGCTCCATGGCGAACGAGAGCGCGGACAGACCCCAGTCGTCGAGCTTCTCGGTCGCGGCGGCGCGCATCCCCGCCACAGCGGCGGGATCGAACGGTACGTCCCACTCGGCGACACAGTCGGGCGGGAGCGCCCGGGTACGGGCGATGAGCAGCGCCACGTCGTCCTTCGGCCGGCCGGGCAGGAGCTCGTCGAGCACCGCCCGGCAGCTCTCCTCCGGTGAGCGGCCGGGATGGGATGCCAGGGCCCGGCGCAGCAGCTCGATCCCTTCGTCGATGTCCCGGGTGCGGTCCTCGATGAGCCCGTCGGTGTACAGGACGAGCTGCGTGCCCTCCTCCAGTTTCATCTCCGCGGTCTCGAACGGCATGCCGCCCAGACCCAGGGGCGGTCCGGCCGGGAGGTCGGGGAACGTCACGCCGCCGCCGTCGGGTCGGACCAGTGCGGGCGGCGGATGCCCGGCCCGCGCCATGGCGCAGTCGCGTGAGACGGGATCGTAGATCGCGTACAGGCAGGTGGCTCCCATCACCCCCACGCCGACGGTCGTCTCCATCTCCTCCTGGTCGATGCGCCCGACCAGGTCGTCGAGGTGGCCGAGGATCTCGTCGGGCGTCAGGTCGAGGGTGGAGAAGTTGTGCACGGCCGTCCGGAGCCGTCCCATGGTGGCGGCCGCATGCAGGCCGTGACCGACGACGTCTCCGACGACCAGCGCCACCCGGCTGCCCGGGAGGGGGATCACATCGAACCAGTCGCCGCTCACCCCGGAGACCGCGGGCAGGTAACGATGGGCGACCTCAAGGGCGCTCTGCTCGGGCAGCTCCCTGGGGAGCAGGCTGCGCTGCAGAGCCACGGCCAAGGCGTGCTCCCGGGTGTAGCGACGGGCGTTGTCGATGCTGACCGACGCCCGGGCGACCAGTTCCTCGGCCAGGGACAGGTCGTCCGCGTCGAAGGGCTGGGGCTTTTCGGAACGCCAGAAGTCGACCACACCAAGGATGACGCCGCGTGCCCGCAGCGGCACGGCGATGAGCGAATGGATTCCGTAGTCGACGATCGACCGTGTCCGCTCCGGGTCCTGGGCGAGCCAGTCGGGCGCGGCGAACAGTTCGGGCACCAGCTGAGACCGGCCCTCCCTCAGAGCCCGTGCCTGTGGCGTGGAGGGGAGGAAGCCGTGCAGTCGGTCGCGCTCATAGAGGGGGTGGTCGTCCCGGATGCCGTGCACGGCGGCGCGGCGCAGGTCCGTGTTCGTATGGGCCGGCTCGTCGCCGCGCAGGACCGGGTCGGCCAGATCGACGGTGACGAAGTCGGCGAAGCGGGGGACGGCGACCCGCGCCAGTTCCTCGGCCGTTCCCACCACGTCGAGGGTCGTACCGATGCCGAGCCCGGCGTCGTACAGCAGTCTCAGCCGCTGGCGGGCGCTCTCCGCCCGGCCCGACAGTGCCCGCAGCTCCGTGGAGTCGCGCAAGGTCGCGACGGTCCCTTCGCGGGCGCCGGCACGTTCCGTGGGGCGCTGGCTCACCGCGAGCAAGCGGTCTCCCGCAAGCTGCACTTCGTCCGTGGCGGCTCGGCCCGAGACGAGCAGTTCGACCGTGCCGGGATCGAGGCCGGGCAGGTCCGAGACGTGCCGCCCCTCGGCGTCGCGCGGCAGATTCAGCAGCCGTCTCGCCTCGTCGTTGGCCAGCAGAAGCCGACCGTCGGCGCCGACGATGAGTACGCCTTCGCGCACGGCGTGCAGCACCGCGTCATGATGCTCGTACATGCGGGTCATCTCGGCGGGGCCCAGGCGGTGGGTCTGTCGCCGCAGGCGCCTGGCCACCAGCGCGGTTCCGCCCGTGGCGAAGGCGAGCGCGGCCGCTCCGGTGCCGAGGATGATCGGAAGCTGCCGGGCCACCACACCGGTCACGTGGTTGACCTTCAGGCCCGCGGCCACCACGGCCACGACCTTGTCACCGCGATCGAAGACGGGGACCAGAGCCTGCACCTCGTGGCCCAGCGGGCCATTGACGCTCTCGGTGTACACACGGCCGGCCAACGGCGGCCCGATGTTCCCGACGAACTTCTTCCCGATCTGGCCCGGCCGGGGATGTGTGTAGCGGATCCCCTTCGTGTTCGTCACCACGATGAAGTCGACGTCGGCGGCCTTTCGCGCGGCCTCGGTGTGCGGCTGGAGCACCTTGGAGGGATCGGGCGCCCTCAGCGCGGCCAGAATGCCGGGCGAGTGTGCGAACGTCTGTGCGACGGCAATCGAACGATTTCTCGCCTCCGCGTTGTTGTCGTGCCGGGACTGGAGTACGAGCGCCAGCACTGCGGCCGCCACGAGGAACACCACCACGACCACCTGGAGGGCGAAGACCTGCCCGGCGAGGCTCCAGGGGCGCCTGTCCATGAGTGACCGAACCGGTGCGTTCCGGAATCGGCCGAAACGTGTGGCCACATTGACCTTTGTAACACCGCACGGTCGTCGGCGCGTGAGGTGAGAACGGCGGAGGGCCTTCGGGCGGGAGCGCGTGGCTGCCAGGAGGGGCGCACTCGGGGCGTCCGGCGACCGGTGTACGGGGCACCATGGTGCCCCCTTGCCGGTGCTAGCGAACCGGCGCTAGCGTGTTGTCGTGCCCAAGACTCAGCTGAACGTGAGAGTGGACGAGGCGACCGCCGAGGCCGCGCGACAGCGCGCGCTGCAGAGGGGGATGAGCGTGAACCGCTACATAGAGGAACTCGTGAAGCAGGACGCGGGCGAGGTCGGACACACCTTTGTCGAGGCCGCGGCCGACTTCATGAAGCAGTACGAGTCGGTCTTCGCCGAGGAGTTCGGCCCGGAGCGCAAAGGCATGCGTTGAACCTCCAGATCGACCTTTCCTGGCTGCTCATGGTGGCCGAGCACAAGACCCCCGGCGATCCGCAGGTCGTCGACTGGGGGGCGCTCGTGGCCGCGGTGGCCCGCCATGAGGCCGAGATCTTCGGCAGCCCCGTCTACAGCGACCCGCACTCCAGGGCCGCCGCCCTGCTGCAGTTGCTGCTCCACGTTCCCGCGCTCGAACACTCCAACGCGATGTTCTCCTCCGCTGTCGCGTACGGCTATCTCGTCGCCTCCGGGCTGAAGGTCATCACCTCGCCGGAGCAGGTGCGCGATCTGGCCAGGCTGGTGAAGGAGGGCAAGGCGGACGTCCGGGCCATCGCCGACGAACTGCGCCAGTGGAGCCTGTGACGGCTCCGTGCGTCGTGGCAGGCGGACGCGCCCGTGGATCTGTGACGGCTCCGAACGCCGTGGCGTGCGGACGCGTCAGTCCACCGCGGTCGGCCGCCGCGCCACGCCCAGCACACAGGCGGATGTGGGCAGCCGGACTCCCCAGTCCGGCATCCTGACCCGGCGGTAGGCCTCCACCACGAATCCGGCCCTCTCGATGGCGGCCAGGGTGTCGCGCGCCGTGTGACACCCGCCGGTCACCAGCGGCCACACCGTGTGGTCCAGTGCATGCTGGACGGCTGCCATGGCCCGGTCGTCGGCCCGCACATGCTCGAAGAAGCGCAGCTCACCGCCCGGTCGCAACACCCGCACGATCTCCGCGAGCGAACGCTCCACATTCCGAACGGTGCACAGCACCAGTGAGGCGACCGCCCCGTCGAACGCCTCGCTCTTCACCGGCAGGGACTCCGCCGTGCCCGGCACCACATCCACCGGAATTCCGGCGCGCAGCGCCGACCGCACCGCCAACTGCCGCAGGACGCGCTCGGGTTCGACGGCCACCACCTCCGACACCGCGGGCGGGTAGTGCGCGAAGTTCAGGCCGTTGCCCGCACCTATTTCGACGACCCGGCCGGACAGGCCGGCCAGCAGCTCCGCGCGCACCGCGGCCAGCCCCGCCCCCGTCTCTGCGGCCACGCTCATCCGGGCGTAGAACCGGGCGAAGACGGGGTGGTGCACCGTGTCCTCCGGGATCTTCGTGTCACGCAGGCGCATGACGGACCTCCTCCACACGGCGCCCGGCCGCACGGCGCTCGACCAGAAAGGTACGACTACTTCGATTCTCCCCCCGTCCCGCGCGCCTCAGCCGCTCATCCGGCGGGTCGATTCCCTCCCAGCTGCGCGGTCAGCCAACTCCCAGCCCGGGAACGGAAGTCGGCGGGCGCCAGCGCGCCCGCACCGGCCGGCACCACACCCAGCAGCGGGGCGTCCGCCACTACCGGGAGATCCTCCAGATTGCACCGCGCCGCGAGGTCCGGCTCGGCGGGCATACTGCCCACCACCACGCCGAGGCACTCCAGCCCCCGCGCCCGCAGGGCCTCCGCGGTCAGCGCGGTGGTATTGAGCGTGCCCAGTCCGGCCGGCGTCACCACCACGACCGGCGCGGCCAGCAGCCGGGCCGCGTCGGCAAGGGTCGCGCCCTCCTCGTCGAACCGTACGAGCAGTCCGCCCGCGCCCTCGATCAGCACCAGATCATGTTCGGCCGCCAGCTTCCCGGCCGCCTCGGCGATCTCGTACGGCCGTACCGGTGGGAGTCCGGCCCTGCGGGCGGCCGTGTCCGGGGCCAACGGATCGGGGAACCGGGCCAGTTCGACCGCGGTCACGTGGCCGCCCGCCAGCCGTACCACTTCGGCCGCGTCCCCCGGCTCGCCGGGCGCCAGCCCCGTCTGCGCGGGCTTGAGCACCGCGACGGCGCGATCCCGGTACGCGGCCGCCACGGCCGCGGTCACGACCGTCTTGCCGATCTCCGTGCCCGTACCCGTCACTACCAGAACCGTCATCTCAGCCCTCCCGCGCAGCCGCGCACACGGCGCGGCAGATCCGCGCCACGTCGTCATCACCGGTCACATAGGGCGGCATCGTGTAGATGAGGTCGCGGAACGGCCGCAGCCACACGCCCTCCCGTACCGCGGCCCGGGTGGCGGTCTCCAGGTCCACCTCATGATCGAGCTGTACGACACCGATGGCGCCCAGCACCCTCACATCCCGGACCCCGGGCAGCGCCGCCGCCGGGGCGAGACCCTCCCGCAGCCCCGTACCGATCCGCCGGACCTCCCGCTCCCAGTCCTGGCCGAGCAGCAGGTCGATGGAGGCACACGCCACCGAGGCGGCGAGCGGATTGGCCATGAACGTCGGTCCATGGGCCAGCACCGGCACATCGCCGTTGGAGATGCCCTCCGCGATCCGTGAGGTGCACAGCGTCGCCGCCATCGTCAGATAGCCGCCGGTCAGCGCCTTGCCCACGCACATGACATCGGGAGAGACCCCCGCGTGACCGGCGGCGAACAGCTTCCCCGTGCGGCCGAAGCCCGTGGCGATCTCGTCGAACACCAGCAGCACGTCATGCGCGTCGCACGCCTCGCGCAGCACTCGCAGATAGGCGGGAGAGTGGAACCGCATCCCGCCCGCGCCCTGCACCACCGGCTCCACGATCACCGCGGCCAGCCGGTCGGCGTGCTCCGCGATCAGCTCCCGCAGGTGGCGCACGTACGCGGCATCCGGCTCCGCGTCGTAACCGGCCGGCGGCTCGTCCGCGAAGACCTGCCGCGGCAGCACACCCGACCACAGCCCGTGCATGCCGCCCTCGGGGTCGCACACCGACATCGGCTGCCAGGTGTCCCCGTGATAGCCGCCGCGCCACGTCAGCAGCCGTTGCTTCCGGGGCCGCCCGGCCGATCGCCAGTACTGCAGACACATCTTCACCGCGACCTCGACCGACACGGAGCCGGAGTCGGCCAGGAAGACATGCCGCAGCGGCTCCGGGGTGATCTCGACCAGCCGGGTGGCCAGCCGTACGGCGGGCTCATGGGTGAGCCCGCCGAACATCACATGGCTCATCCGGTCCAGCTGACCGCGTGCCGCCTCGTTGAGCACCGGGTGGTTGTAGCCGTGCACCGCGGACCACCAGGACGACATGCCGTCGACCAGTTCGTCCTGCCCATGGGCCGGTTCGGCGAGCCGGAGCCGGACCCCGGACGCCGACTCCACGACCAGCGGCTCCTGACGTCCGGGCATCGAGCCGTACGGATGCCAGACATGCGCCCGGTCCAGGGACCGCAGCTCGGCCGGGGAGAGGAGCTCAGGCATTGGGGGCGAACTCCGTTCCCGCCCCGCGCCGACGGACCGCCACCAGATCCGTGCGCGCGGCCGGGACCTCACCGGTCTCGGCGACGGCCTCCCCGGGCCCGTCGCCACAGGGCGCGCACCCGCCGTCGTGCGCACCGCAGCCACCACCCGGCTGCGCGCGGTGCGCGGGCAGGGTAGTCGTCCCCGCTCCCTCCACCTGGAAACCGGCGTCCGCGATCATGTCCAGATCCGCCTGCCCCGCCTGCCCCTCACTGGTGAGGTAGTCGCCCAGGAAGATGGAGTTGACCAGGTGCAGGGCGAGCGGCTGCATCGAACGCAGATGCACCTCGCGCCCGCCCGCGAGCCGTACCTCCACATCCGGACAGACGAACCTGACCATCGCCAGAATGCGCAGACACCGCTGCGGGGTGAGGTTCCATTCCTCGGCCAGCGGGGTCCCCTCGAACGGGATCAGGAAGTTCACCGGCACCGAGTCCGGGTCCAGTTCGCGCAGCGAGAAGACGACATCGACCAGATCGGCGTCGCTCTCACCCATTCCGGCGATCAGCCCGGAGCACGCCGAGAGGCCGGCGGCCTGCGCCTGCTGCACGGTCTCCACCCGGTCCGCATAGGTGTGGGTGGTGGTGATGTCGCCGTACGTGCCCTCGGACGTGTTGAGGTTGTGGTTGTACGCGTCCGCGCCCGCCGAACGCAACCGCTCGGCCTGTCCGTCGGAGAGCAGACCGAGGCAGGCGCACACCTCGACGCCCTCGTGTCGATCCTTGATCGCCTCGATGGTCTCCGACACCCGGTCCACATCACGGTCCGTCGGACCACGACCGCTCGCCACCAGACACACCCGCTTGGCGCCACCCGCCACCCCGGCCGCGGCGGCCTTCGAGGCCTCGTCCGGTTTCAGCCAGGTGTACTTGAGGATCTCGGCCTTCGAGCCCAGCCGCTGCGAGCAGTACGAGCAGTCCTCGGGGCAGAGCCCGGACTTGAGATTGACCAGATAGTTCAGTTTCACCCGTTGCCCGAACCACTGCCGGCGCACCTTTCCGGCCGCGGCCACCACTTCGAGCAGATCGTCGTCCGAGGTCGCCAGCACGGCGAGAGCTTCTTCACGGGTCGGCAGTTCGCGCCGCAGTCCCTTGTCCACCAGCGTGTTCAGGAGGTCCATGGCGTCGATCCTGGCCTACGGCACGGCCCGCGGCCAAGGAGGAACCGGACAAGAGCGCGCGTCGAGGGTGTGTGTATTGCCACACCATGACCGGCCGCACCCCCGGTTAGCCTCTGTGAGCTGCCTACAAAAGGGACCGCTCATGCCCTTCGACCCGTTCGACTGGATCGACGACGAGGCGCGCCGCCGCGCGGACGCCGGACTCGTCCGCACGCTCCGCCCCCGGCCCGCCGAACCGGAGCTCCTGGACCTCGCGAGCAACGACTATCTGGGGTTGACCCGGCACCCCGAGGTCACCGCCGCCGCGGCGGAGGCCGCGCACCGGTGGGGCGGGGGCGCGACCGGATCGCGGCTCGTGACCGGCTCCACCGCGCTGCATGCCGAGTTCGAGGATCAACTGGCCGATTTCTGCGGCTTCGAGGCGGCACTGGTGCTGTCCTCGGGCTACGCGGCCAATCTCGCCGCCCTCACCGCGCTCACCGGCCGAGGCTCGCTGATCGTCTCCGACGCCGGCAACCACGCCTCGATCGTGGACGGTTGCCGGCTCTCCCGGGCCGAGACCGCCGTCGTGCCGCACGCCGATCCCGATGCCGTGCGCAAGACTCTGCGGGCACACACGGGGCGCGCTCTGGTGGTCACCGACTCGGTCTTCTCGGTCGACGGCGACGCCGCGCCACTGCCCGAACTGGTCGATGCCTGCCGGGCGGAGGGCGCCGCACTGCTCGTCGACGACGCGCACGGCCTCGGTGTGCTGGGGGACGGAGGTCGGGGTGCGCTCGCCGCCGCCGGGCTTGCCGGCGGCGAGGGAATCGTCACCACACTCACCCTCTCCAAGTCCCTGGGCAGCCAGGGCGGAGCGGTACTCGGTCCGGCCACGGTCATCGAACACCTGATCAACACGGCCCGTACGTTCATCTTCGACACGGGACTGGCACCGGCCGCCGCAGGCGCCGCCCTGGGCAGCCTGCGGCTGCTCGGCCGCGAGCCGGAGCGCGCCGCCAGGGCCCGGACCGTGGCCGCCGCGCTGTACGAGGGGCTGACGGCGGGCGGACTGACCGCCGCACGCCCCGACGCGGCCGTGGTCTCGGTGCGGGCACCCTCGGCGGAGGCGGCTGTGCGCTGGGCGGCCGACTGCCGCACCGCGGGCATCGCGGTGGGTTGCTTCCGGCCGCCGTCGGTGCCGGACGGCGTCTCCCGGCTGCGGCTGACGGCGCGGGCGGATCTGACCGACGAACAGATCGCCACGGCGGTGGCGGTCGTGCGGCGAACCGCCCCCGTCGGCCGGCCCTGACGGCCGATCGACCGTTTCCGCCGACCGACCGTTTCCGCCGACCGACCACCTCTGTGGGCGGTCGTGCCCGTCAGCCGGCCGAACGCCGATGCAGGCCGGAGACGAAGGTGGTCCAGGCCTCCGCGGAGAACCGCAGTGGTGGCCTGGACACGTCCTTGGAGTCCCGCACGGCCATGCGCCCGTGACCGAACGGCGCGGCTTCCACGCAGTTGTTCATGCCCGTGCTGCGGCTGCTGCGCCGCCACCGTAACTCGTGCTGTGCGAGGCAATCCGACATGACGCCCCTCTCGGGCAGTCCGGGGTCACCGACCGTCGCGGTCGATCGCGGCGATGAGGTCCAACGAGTGCTGCGGCGACAGCGCATGTGCCTGCATGGTGCGGAAGGCCGAGCTGTACGCCTCAAGGTCTTCTTTCCGCTCCAGGTAGAGGCTACTCGTCAAATGGTCGAGAACTACCACGTCCAGATCAGAAGTGTTCGGAAATGAGAAGATAACGAAAGGCCCGGTGAGGCCGGCGTATCCGCCGACCGAGAACGGCAGTAACTGGAGTTCCACATGGGGCAGTTGAGCCACCCGGGCCAGATGGCGCAGCTGGTTCCTCATCACCAGGCGCCCGCCGACCTCGCGCCGCAGCACCGCCTCGTCGAGCACCGCACTCAGCCGCAGCGGCGGATCGGTCCGCAGCACCCCCTGGCGGGCGAGCCGCACCTCCACCAGGGAGTCCAACTGGCCGGCGGGTAAACCGTCCAGCGAAGCCCGGGTCACCGCGCGTGCGTAGTCCGCCGTCTGCAGAAGTCCCGGCATCACCGAGGTCTCCAGGGTCCGTGCGGTCCGCGCCTGCGACTCCAGACTGATGAAGTCGCGGTACTGCGGAGGAATCAGGCCGCGATAGGCATGCCACCACCCGGTGCCGCCACCGCCCGCCGAGCCTGCCAGCGCCTCCAGGAGCGTCCGGAGCCGGGTGTCGTCCACGCCGTACGCGTCCATCAGTCCGGCCACATCGGCCGGGCGCACCCCACTGACACCGGTCTCGATCCGGCTCAGCTTGGACTGGTGCCAGCCGAGCCTCCGCGCGGCGTCCCGACTGGTCAGTCCCGACGCGTGGCGCAGCCTCCGGAGCTCCTCCCCGAGCTTGCGGCGTCGTACCGCAGGGCCGTAGTGCATGCGCGGCCTCCCTCCCTCTCGTGCCGAGCGGACAGTGTGGCGCCCGCATCCGGTTTCGTGTGGCGGGGTTCACCGCATTGAGCGACAGATATATGCATATCTTGGTGGATCGCCGTCGGGGAGGGCAGCATCGATGGCAATCTGGCGCGAAGCGCAACCGGGACCGATCCCGCGTCGGTCCGGGTGGGAAAGGGACGGCTCGCCATGGCAGACCATCAAGAAGCAAGCCTCACTCTGCCGAGCGATCCGGCCTCGGTTTCGGCGGCCCGGAAACATGTGGTCCGGATGCTCACCGAATGGGGCCTGACCGCCGACACCGAGTTCGCCGACAGTATCCGCCTCATCGTCTCGGAGCTCGCGACCAACGCCGTCCAGCACACCTTCGGGCAGTCGCCCACCTTCGCCGTGGACCTGAGACTGGAGCAGGAGGAACTGCTGTATCTGGGGGTGACGGACAGCCACCCGCGCTGGCCCCGTAGGCTGCCCGCCGCCGTTCAGCAGGACAACGGGCGCGGCATGGTGATCATCCGCTGTCTGGCCAAGGAGTGCGGCGGCCGGCTCACCGTCACGCCCACCGCCGACGGCGGCAAGACGGTCTGGATCGCGCTTCCCTGGAGCATCCCCGTGCAGGGCTGACCGAGGGCGGGAGCGACGCACGGCGCGCCGCGTCGGGCCAGGTGACCGCCCCCGCATCAGTGACGGGCAGGTCAGCGACACGGGACGGTGCACCGCCGGCGAATCGCGGCCGGAGGACGGCCAGGATCCCCCGGACGGGTCAGCCGACCCGCCCGTAGTAGACCCTCTTCGTCCAGATCTTCTCCAGCCGGACCACCGCGCCGGTCCTCGGCGAGTGCCAGATCTTGCCGTGGCCGGCGTAGATCCCCACGTGGTAGACGCTGCGACCGTAATGGAAGAAGACCAGGTCGCCGCGTTTCCTGTGCTTGGCCGAGACATGGCGGGTCTTGTTGTACTGCTGCTGGGCGGTGCGGGGGAGCTTCTTGCCCGCCTTCTTGAACGAATAGACCGTCAGCCCCGAACAGTCGAAGCGGTTGGGGCCGGTGGCCCCCCACCCGTACGGCGACCCCTTCTTCGACGCGGCGATGTTCAGCGCCTTCATCGAGGGAGTCGCCGCCTGGGCCTCCGGCGTGGCGCCCGGGGCGAGCATGGTGCCGCCGACGGCGGCCAGAGTCAGAACCGAGGCCGTACCGGCCCGGACGAGCAGAGACGGGACATGAACCTGCGCAGCCATGCGCAACCCTTCGTCAGCCGCCTGTGAAGGATGACCTGTCGGGTTCGGGCTGGCGAAGTTGCCCGGCCGCGCTCGGCGGCTTCACCCCGAGGGTCGACCGGTGATCCGGTCGACCCGTTGTGCTCGGGTCCTCCACTCCTGCCGATCCACTTCTGTCGACCAGGCATCCGGACGGCGGCAGGACTCGGCGTCCGCCCGGACCGCCCCGTCGCGGTGGCGGGGGCTTGTCGTCCCAGGGATCTTGACTCACCGACTGCCGGATTTCCGAGAGGAAACAGCGATTTGTGAGGCTCCTCACGACTGACCCGTTCGGGTGGGGGTGACGAATTCGGGGGCCGGGGCGCTCACCGGGACCCGGCCCGTACCAGCGGTGGAATCATTGATTCCGATCACTGGTCATCTGAAAAACGCAAGTTGAGATATCCCGCGCGAGGGGGGCTTTCTACGCCGAACGAGCGAGGTATTTCGATGTGCCCACCGGGCGTGTCATGTACGGGAGTTGGCCGAATCCCGGCTGCTGGTGGGGTCGCGGGAGCCGGCCGGACCCCGGCGGCGGGGCCGGCGGAGGCTGATCAACTCGGCGGAGCGGGGGGTATGGTGACGCGTCCGGCCCGTCGCTCCCCGTCCAGTACGCGCAGGGCTCGCGCCAGGGTTCCCGTGTGGATCTGCGCCTCGCCGCGTTCATGCATCGACGCGAGGGCATCCCGCAGCGCGCCCGCCCGGGCCACCAGTGCCTGCGCCGCGCGCAGCGCGCCATAGGTGTCGCTGCCGCGCGCCGGATTGATCCGGCCCAACTGGTCGAGGACTTCGAGGTAGCGGTCGATGAACTCCCCCTCCGCGCGGGTCAGTGCGGGCAGTTGTGGCAAGTGTGGCGGCTGCACCGGGCGTTCACCTCGTGCCGTGCGGGGGGAGTGATGACTTCCGGTTCTGCGTGAGGTGGTCCACCAGGCCGTATGCCTTGGCGCCCGGCGCGTCGAGAATGAGGTCGCGCTCGATGTCGGTGGCGATCTGCTCGGCGCCGCGGCCGGTATGACGGGCCAGCAGTGTGATGAGCATCTCGCGGATGCGTTCCAGTTCCCGGGCCTCGATCTCCAGGTCGGAAGGCCGGCCCTGCACCGGCTCGCTGAGCGCGGGTTGCTGAACGACGACCCGGGCTCCCGGCAGTGCGTGCCGTCGGCCCGGAGTGCCCGCGGCGAGCAGTACCGAGGCGCAGGAACCGGCCTGGCCGAGGCAGAAGGTCTCCACGTCGCAGGTGAGGTACTCCATCGTGTCGTAGATCGCGGACATGGCTCCGAACGAGCCTCCGGGGGAGTTGATGTAGAGCGAGACGGGTCGGTCCGGAGCGTCATGTTCCAGATACATGAACTGGGCGATCAGGTCGTTGGCCGCGGTGTCGTCGACCGGGGTGCCCAGGAACACGATCCGCTCGGCGAGCAGCTTGGAGTACGGGTCGAAGGTGCGGGTTCCGCTGGTCGTGCGCTCGGTGAACTCGGGCAGTACGTAGCGGGCGCTGGGACGGAACAGCATGGGTGATGCCTCTCCTCCGGGTCTGTACGCAGTCCGCGTATCGGGGTCCGTGCGGGGCCTGCGCGAGTTTCTGTAAAAAATGTACAGGACGTACAGAAGGTTATGATGGCTCTATGACGGTGCGCCAGTTCGCGCCCGCGACGGACGGAAGCCAAGGGGGAGGGGTCGATGTATGTCGGAGTACCACTTTTCCGTGGACGGGGACTCGCCGGGACGGGACCTGCGCCAACTCGCGCAACGGCTCCGCCAGGACACGGCGATCAGGACCGGCGCAACTCTCGCCCTCCGGCCAGCGCCCCCTGCCGAGGGCGAGATGGGCACGACCCTCGACGTCATCGCGCTGATCCCCCCGGCCATCGACGCCGGTCGTCACCATCGAGCGCAATGGTGTACGGGTGACAGTGGACTCCGGTGATCCGGCCGTCGTCGCCCGGCTCGTCCAGGCGCTGGAGAGCGAGTAGCCGCCGGATGCCGCCTCCCCGCCCGGAATCCTCACGGGTGGTCCTGGTCGGTGTCGCGGACTATGACCACCTGCCGCCTCTCCCGGCCGTCCGGAACAACCTTGCCGCGCTCGCCCGGCTTCTTCACCTCAGCCCCAGGCTGGGGCCTGCCGTCGGGGCATTGCACGGTCGTCGCCGACCCCAGGCAGCCATCCGAATTCATCGGCCCCGTTCGAGGGGCGGCCGCGGAAGCTACTGACACCCTGCTCATCCACTACAGCGGGCACGGTCATCCCGATGACGAACTGCGGTACTCGGACTCGGTCACCGGCTCCAGGCCGGACGAGCCGTGGACCCGCCTGCCGTATACACGGCTCAAGTCCGTGCTGATCCAGACTCGGGCGGAACGCCGGGTGGTGATCCTCGACAGCTGCTTCAGCGGGCAAGCCCACGGGCTGATGGTGGACGCGGCCGACACCCTGCGGGTCCAGGTAGCGACAGCGGGAGCGGTGGTCATCAGCTCCGCCCGCCATGACCTGCCCGCGATCGCGCGCATTGGTGAAACCTACACTGCCTTCACGGGTGAGCTGCTCCAAGTGCTCACGCACGGCATCGCCAGGTGGGCCTTGCAGAGATTACCGTCGACACCGCATACACCCATGTCAAGGCGGCCCTGGCGGCGCAGGGGCGCCCCACGCCTGACCGCACTGGTACCGACACCTCGGGCTCCCTGGTCCTCACCCGCAACTCCGGGTTCCGGCCGGACTTCCCTATGGCTGCTCCGTGACCCGCTCCCGGGACGCATCTACGGGCGCTGGCCCGCCGGTTGCTCCCGGTGGCGGCGGACGCCCAAGCCGCATCTCGACGCTACGAGCAGCCGGTGTCGGCAGAGGCCCGCAGCACATCCCGGCGCTATGCGGAGCCGATCGCGATCGGCGAACGGCGAACGGTACGAGCTCATCTCCCCCCTCGGGTGGGATGACTTGGGAACGGTGCATGTGACCTATGACCGTCTCGTGGAAGTTCCTCCGTCCTTTGCTGCCCCAGTCCTTGCACGGACGGAAGCGTCTGGACGACCGAACCGTGCTCAACGGGATCGTGTGGAAGTTCCGGACGGGCACGGCCTGGCGGGACGTGCCGGAGTGGTACGGCTCCTGGCACACGCTGCCCACCCGCTTTTGCCGGTGGGCCCTGGACGGCACCTTCGAGCGGATGCTCCGGTCCGCCCAGGCCCGGGCGCACGCGGCGGGCGAGATCGACTGGGTGGTGTCGGTCGACTCCACCGTCGTACGCGCCCACCAGCATGTCGGCGGGGCCCGGAAAGGGGGCTCCGCATCCCCGCACTCGGACGCTCCCCGGGCGGCCTGACCAGCGAGATCCACCCGGCCTGCGATGCCCTGGGGCGCCCGCTCGGCTTCGTGCTGACGGGCGGCAACACGAATGACTGCGCGCAGTTCACCGCCGTGATGGAGGCGATCCGGGTGCCCCGCGTCGGGCCGGGACGGCCCCGGCTGCGGCCCGCTCATGTACTGGGCGACAAGGGCTACGGCTCCCGCGCGATACGCACCTGGTTGCGGCGGCGCGGCATCGCCCACACCATGCCCGAGCGAGCCGACCAGAATCGCAACCGGGCCCGCCGCGGCAGCCGAGGCGGACGCCCGCCCCGCTTCGACAAGCAGCTCCACAAGCATCGCAACGTCGTGGAACGGTGCTTCAACCGCCTCAAGCAGTGGCGTGGCATCGCGACCCGCTACGACAAGACCGCCGAGTCCTACAAAGCGGCCGTCACCCTCGCCTCGCTCCTGATGTGGGCGTGACATTTGAAGACAACTCCTGCCGGGATCAGCGGCGCACTTCGCCGTGCCCGCTTGGCGCCGTAACCCGAAAAGCAGTGGCCGCGCGGGCTCGGGGCCACATACGTTCGCCTCCATGGGTGACGCAACTTTCGGGCATCCGCGGCTCGCCGCCATCTACGACCCACTCGATCCGGACCGCAGCGATCTCGACGCGTATCTCGCGATGGCGGAGGAGTTCGGCGCGCGGTCTGTGCTGGACATCGGGTGCGGTACGGGCGTGTTCGCGCTGCTGCTCGCAGAGCGCGGGATGACGGTCACCGGGATCGATCCCGCGCGGGCGTCCGTCGACGTCGCGCGTGGCAAGCCGGGCGCGGAGCGGGTGCGCTGGCTCGACGGCGACGCGGGGGACCTGCCGCCCATGCAGATCGACCTGGTGACGATGACCGGGAACGTCGCCCAGGCGATCGCCGAGCCGCAGGCGTGGCGTACGACGCTGCGCGGCGCGTACGAGGCGCTGCGGCCCGGCGGGCGGCTTGTCTTCGAGACGCGTGATCCGGCGCAGCGTGTGTGGGAGGAGTGGGCGGAGTGGACGCGCGAGACCACGTACCGCATGACGGATATCCCGGGCGTCGGCCACGTCGAGACCTGGGCCGAGCTGACGGACGTGAGCCTGCCGCTGGTGAGCTTCCGGGGTACGCACGTGTTCGCTGCGGACGGGGGCGTACTGACCTCGGAATCGACGCTCCGCTTCCGTGAACGTGCGGAGATCGAGCGGGACTTGCACGAGCACGGCTTCGTCGTCGAGGACGTACGCGACGCACCCGACCGGCCGGGCAGGGAGTTCGTGTTCGTGGCGCGGCGCGGTACCGCGGAGCCCGTCCCTCCCGGAATGCTCTAGGGAGCGTGCGCACCACACAGCGCCGGGCAGACGGGACTTATGCCGCGTCCGGGTGCGCGTCGACGAGAAGTCGCAGATCCAGGCCCTGGACCGCTCTCAGCCGGTGCTGCCGATGATGCCCGGGGTTCCGCAGCGGAGCACCCACGACCACGTACGCGCCGGCACCACCACCCTGTTCGCCGCTCTGGAGGTCGCCACCGGCAAGGTGATCGGTTCCCCGCACCGCCGCCACCGTGCCGAGGAGTTCACGAAGTTCCTCATCAAGCTCGACGAGGAAGTCCCGGCCGGCCCGAGGTCCACCTGGTGCTGGACAACCACGCCACCCACAAGACTCCGGCCATCAAGACCTGGCTGTCGGCACAGCCACGGTTCCACCTGCACTTCACACCCACCGGATCGTCCTGCCCAACCTGGTGGAGCGATGGTTCGCCGAGTTGACGAACAAGCAGATACGGCGAGGCGTCCACGGATCTGCCCAGTCCCTGGAGAAGGACATCCGGACCTGGATCGCCGCATGGAACACCGACCCAGGCCCTACGTCTGGACCAAGACCGCAGACGAGATCCTCGAACGCCTCGCCAGCTGTCCGAACAGAATTCCTGACTCAGAAGACTGGCAGGCTCCGGCCGACGGTCCTACGGTGTCACCGGCGAGGGGGCGGCTGCCCAGGAATCGGCGGCCTCCTTGTCGGAGTCGAGCACGTTCTCGCCGTAGAGACCCTGCACCCAGTTGGTCTGGTAGATGGTGTCGAGGTAGCGCTCGCCGAGGTCCGGGCCGATGGCCACTGCGGTGAGTTCGCGCGCGTCATGCCGGGCCATCCAGTCCGTTGCGGCGCTGATCACCGTGCCGGTGGAGCCGCCGAACAGGAATCCGCGCCTGGCCAGACGATGGCAGGCACGTATGGTGTCCGCCTCCTCGACACGAATCACCTCGTCGACATAGGACTCGTCGAGCAGCGGCGGGCGCACACTCGTGCCCAGACCGGGAATCATCCGGCGGCCCGGCGAACCGCCGAAGGATACCGAGCCGACGCTGTCCACCGCGATGATCCGCACCCGCCGGTGCCATCTCCGGAAGTAGCGCGCACAGCCCATCAGGGTCCCTGTGGTGCCGGCTCCGACGAACAGCACGTCCAGCCGTGGGAACTGACGGGCGATCTCCGGCGCGGTCGTGCGGTAGTG
This sequence comes from Streptomyces sp. NPDC088252, assembly GCF_044740965.1. Taxonomy (NCBI): domain Bacteria; kingdom Bacillati; phylum Actinomycetota; class Actinomycetes; order Kitasatosporales; family Streptomycetaceae; genus Streptomyces; species Streptomyces sp. NPDC088252. Next base: position 164,869 of record NZ_JBIURS010000009.1, read on the forward strand.
CGCCTTCCAGTTGCTCGGATTCGTGTACTGGCTGAGCCACACATACCGGTCGTCGGAGGCGCACAGCGCGCGGACGTAGTCCAGCCGTGCGCCGAGAAAACCGCCGTTGGCCTCCTGTTCGGTGATCACGTGCACCTGGCTGCCCAACGCCTCCATCATCATTCTGTTGGGCAGATTGACGCGGGCGTCCGTCACACACAGGAACCGGTAGCCCTTGCTCGCCGCGATCACGCTCAGCGCCACGCCGAGGTTTCCGGACGAGGACTCGACCAGGATCGATTCCGGCGTCAGGATTCCATCCCGCTCAGCGTCCTCCACCATCTCGGTCGCGGCCTTCAACTTGATCGAGCCGGCGAAGTTGAAGCCCTCACACTTCAGGAAGAGCGAGTGCCCGAAGATCGACCGGAGGTCGACATAGAGATCCTCTTCGTTGAAGGCGTACGGAGCGGAAATGATGGGCACGACGGTCTCCTCTGTCTGGAGCAGAGCACTATCGGAAGCCTTGAAGGAGCCACCTGGACTCTCGTCCTGCTCATCCGTACCGGCTCATTTCGTGGAAGAAGTTGTCGACGACGTGCAACTCTCCGCTGCGAGCCACTTCGGTGTACACGTACTTGCCCACCGCGAGGTCGAGCACCCCGAGGCCGAAGGGCGAGAACACCACCGGCCGGTCCGTCGGCACCGTCACCCGCCCGGCCATCACGTCGTCCAACGTGCCGTGCAGGAAGTCCCGGTTGCCCGTGAGTTGCTCGGCCAGATGCGGCGACGTGTCGGCCTTGAGGCAGTGCTCGACGTCATCGACGATGTTGGTCGAGGCGAGCAGGATCTCCGGCGCGAGGTCGCGCAGCGACACATGCAGCACCAGCGGGTTGTGTGCGAACCATGACAGGTCACTGACGTGCGGCTGACCGGCGACCGTGGCGAAGACCACCAGGTCGCTGTTTCGGATCAACTGCTCGGCGCTGTCGTGCACGGTGATTCGGCCGCTGGTGCCCGACTGCTCCAGGTAGCAGCGGAAGCCCGCCGCGCTGTCGGCGGACAGGTCGTGTACGCCGATCTCGTCGAACGACCAGCCGGTACCGACCAGAAAGGTGTGGATGTAGCGGGCGATCAGGCCCACCCCGAAGAACCCGACGCGCGTCGGTCGCGACCGGTCGCGGCTGAGCCAGTCGGCCGCCGACGCCGCCGACGCGGCCGTCCGGGTGGCGCTGATGATCGAACTCTCCAGGCAGGCGAACGGGTAACCGGTGTCATGGTCGTTGAGGATCAGCACGGCCGATGCCCTTGGGATGCCGGCCGTCACGTTCTTCGGGAAGCTGGAGATCCACTTCAGGCCGTCCACCCGTGTGTCCCCACCGATCGAGGCGGGCAGCGCGATGATCCGGGAGGACGGGCGGTCGGGGAAACGCAGGAAGTACGACGGCGGGTTCACCGAATCACCGGCGCCGTGCACCCGGTAGGTGGTCTCGACCAACTCCGTGATCCGCTTCTCGCATCCGTGCAGCGTGCGCCGGACCTGGGCACCGGAGATCACCGCGAACGGTGGCACGGTGATTGGTGCGACGCTTGCGGACTCTCTCGCGGTGGAATCGACAGTGGTCATCGCGTGGTCACCTCCACGGTCGGTGAGCAGTCGGCCAGACGCACCGGTTCGGCCATGGCGACGAGCACCTCGCGCGGTCCCTCGAAGGGCTCCCTGCTGTGCGCGGTGCGGACGTTGTCGACGAGCATCAGGTCGCCGGCCTGCCACGGTTCGCGTGCGGTGTTCGCCTCGTAGACGCTGTTGAGCAGCTGGACCACGTCCTCGCCGATCGGGTCGCCGTTGCCGAATCGGGTGTTGAACGGCAACCCGTCGGCGCCGTAGACGTCCACCAAGTACTCGTGCACCTCGGGGGCCATCGTCCACTCGTTGAGGAACGCGATCTGGTTGAACCAGCAGCGTCGGCCGGTGACCGGGTGGCGCACCACGGCGCTACGGCGCTGTCTGGTGCGCAGTCCACCGTCGGGCTGCCACTCGAACGCGATTGCGTTGGCACGGCAGTAGCGCTCGACGGCGCCCCGGTCGTCAGTGCCGAAGGCCTCGGCGATGGACGCGCCGATCTCGTCGTTGTAGCTGCGGGTGAGCAGCCAGCCCTCCTGCTCGAACCGCTCGGTCAACTCGGTGGGCAGCGCGTCCAGCACGGTCGGTGAGTCGGCCACCGCGGTCGCCCCGCCCTCGGTGGGCGCGCTGAGACAGGCGAACATCATCAGGCCGGGGAACTCAAGCGTGTAGCTCAGTTCGTGGTGCATACACATGGGCTGGTTCGGCGGCCACTTCGATGAGGAGTACAGCCCGTCGGAGTAGGCCTGCCGGGGTGCGAAGGCCTCCTGCTCGGTCATCAGACCGGTGGCCAGCTTCGAGAAGACGGCTCCGGTCTCGGCCGCGTCGCGCAGCCCGAGGCCACGGACCAGGACCGAACCATGCTCGGCGACGACTGCGCGCAGCGCGTCCCGGTGCTCGGCCGCCCAGGTCGGCGCGTCGCCGGTGGCCTCGGCCCGCACCCGTGGGGGTGCGCCGGAATTCAGTTCCACGTCGACCAGCAACGCCGTGGATGTGAACGACATCTCGATTTCCTTTCAGCTGATACTCAGGAAGAAGCGGACAATTCGGCGGCTTGCAGCACGGCCTTTGCTGCCTCGGCAGGACGGGTGCGCAGGAAGTAGTGGCCGCCGTCGGCGAGCTCGTGCAGGTCGACCTGCTCGGCCAGAAGCTGCCAGTCGAGGTACCGGCGCGGGTACTCCGCCGTGCTCGGGTCGTCCGCGGCAACGACCACGGTGACCGGCGCGGAGAGCTTCTGCGCCGGCGGGTGCTCCAGGACGTCGGCGAAGTAGTGGTGTGCGGACACGCAGTCGTGCCGGTAGGCGGCGCCGACGTGCTCGGCGTGCTGCGCACTCAGCTCACCGAGCGAGGTGCGGCCGCCGTGCGTGCTCAGGCTCGCGGCGATCTCGGCGTTGCTCCGTCCGGTCAGCTCGGTGATGGTGGTGCGCCGGTCGTCGGCGTCACCGAGCAGTTGCGCGCCGAGGAACACCCGTTGGACGTCCACCCCGCGCTCCCGCAGCTTTCTGGCAGTCTCCACGGCCAGCGCGGTTCCCGAGGAGTGGCCCCACAGCAGGACCCTGGTCAGGCCACGCCCGGTGATCTCGTCGACGACCCGCTCGACCACCTGCGTCATCGGCACGAGCGACTCGCTGTCGGCGGCCATGTCGTGACCGGGCAGCTCGACGGCGTAGACCGCCGGTCCACCGTCCGGCAGCGCTCCGGCCATCGGCTGGAAGTTCACCGCGTTGCCGCCGGCGTAGGGGAAGCACACCAGGGCTGCGGTCTGCGTACCGTCCGGTTCCGACAGCGGCTGAAGCAGCCCGGCACGGCGCGCGGACCTGCCGTCGATCAGCCCGGCCAGATCGGCGAGGATCGGGTGACCGGTGACATCCTTGAGGGACACCGCACGGTCCAGGACGATGGCCAGCTTTACTGCCGACAGCGACGTGCCGCCCCGGTCGAAGAAGTGGTCCCGCCGTCCGACCTGGTCCTGCGGGATGCCGAGGACCTTCGCCCATGCGGCCGCCAACTGCTGTTCGGTCGGCGTATCCGGCGCGCGGTAGTCGTCCCGGACGACGTCGAGTTCTCCGGCGAGTGCCTGCAGGGTCCTTCTGTCGATCTTGCTGTTGGCCGTCAGCGGCAGAGCCTCCCGCCAGTGAAAGGCCGACGGGACCATGTACGCGGGCAGCGACTCACCGAGCCGATCCGGCAGGACGTCGACCTCGAGCGGCCGCCGAGCGGAGTAGAACGCCACCAGGTGCTTGCTCCGGTCGGCCCGCTCGGTGACCACGACCGCACCGTCGCGAACACCGGGCACCTGCAACAGGGTGTTCTCGATCTCGCCGATCTCGATCCGGAAGCCACGGATCTTCACCTGGGTGTCGCGGCGGCCGAGGAACTCCAGCTTTCCCTCGGGCGTCCAGCGGCCGTAGTCGCCGCCCCGGTAGAGGCGGGCGCCCTCACGGTGCGGATCGGCCAGGTAGGCCTGCCGGGTGCGCTCGGGGTCGTTGACGTACCCGCGGCCGACGCAGACGCCGGAGAAGACAATCAGGCCGGGGGCACCGAGCGGCACCGGGATCAGGTGCTCGTCGACGACGTAGACGTGCACGTTGTTGACCGCGGGACCCAGCAGGACCCGGTCTCCGGCGGGCACGCATTCCATGACCTCGTGGTTGGTGTCGTCCGAGGTCTCGGTCAGCCCGTAGGCGTTGACCAGCTTGATCCCGGGCTGGGCGGCGAACCAGCGCTGCACGAGCTCCTTCTTCAGCGCCTCGCCGGTGACCGACACGCACCGCAGGTCCGGCAGCTCACGGGGGTGCTGCTTCAGCCAGGACACGACCACGTCCAGGTAGGAGGGTACGACCTGGAGGACGGCGACCCGGCCGTCGACGATCTTGTCGACGAACCGCTGGACGTTCAGGATCACCTCCTGCTCCACCAGGAGGGTCCGCCCCCCGACCAGGAGCCCGGACACCAACTGCCACAGCGAGATGTCGAAACATTGGGGTGCGGTCTGGGCGACCACCTGTCCCTCGCCGATCTCCAGGTCGTCGATCTTGGCGTAGAGGTGGTTCAGCATGCCCGCGTGCTCGCACATCGCACCCTTGGGCTCACCTGTGGAGCCGGAGGTGAAGTAGATGTAGGCGAGCTGGTCCGGTGCGATGCGGAGGCCCAGATCGTCGTCGGCGTGGTCTTCCTCGTAGGCTGCGCGGACGAAGAGCTTTTGGACCCCGGACAGCGAGTCGAGGGCCTGGTCGAGCGTGGTAGTGCTGCCGGGTTCGGTCAGCACGAGCCCGCATGCGGCACGGGAGAGCATGGTCGCGAGACGGTCGGCCGGGAAATGCGGCTCGATGGGCAGATACACGCCGCCGGCCTTGAAGACCGCGAGGACGGCGGCCATCCAGTCCAGGTTGCGCTCGGTCACCACTGCGACGACATCTTCGGGGCGCAGCCCCCGCGCCAGCAGGGCTCGTCCCACCCGGTTGGCGTGTGCGTTGAGTTCCCGATACGTCAGTTGCTGCTCCCCATGCACCGCGGCGACGGCGTCCGGGTGTGTTGTCACCCGCTGTTCGAACAGTTCGTGAAACCGATGGTCCGGCAGTTCCCGGCGTGGGCCGGCGAGTGATTCGAGCTGGAAATGGAGTTCCTCGGGGGAGAGCAGGTTCTGCCGCCCGTGCTCGGCGTCCGGATCGGCGGCGATCAGCGCGAGTGCGGTGAGGTGATACCCGGCGATCCTGACGGCGCAGTCCTCGTCGAGCGCGTCGGTCCGATAGCGCAGCCGCAGCACAAGGTGGCGGCCGCGTTGCGAAAATCCCACCCACAGCATGGTGCTACCGGCGACTTCGCCGCCCATGCCGTGCGGATCGAACACAGCCTCGATCGACGGCTCTGCCAGGCCCAGTTCGCACCTGAGCTCATCGACCGGGTAGTCCTTGTGCCACAGCAGGTCCGACGCGACTCGATGAGCGTCCAGCAGCAGCGTCCGCCACGAGTCGGGCTCGGTCGTCAGCCGGCAGAGCAGCGGTCGGCCGCCCTCAGCGGTGACGTATCCGGTTGCGACCTCGTGCTCGCCGGACAGCGCGGCGAGCACCTTGGAGTGCGCTGCCAGCAGCACTGAGTCGAGTGGTACCGCCAGGTCCTCGGCCAGTCGGCCCAACGCCGCGACGACGTCGTCCGGGATCGGCGCCTCGTGTTCGCCGATGCCCTTCTCCGGATTGAGCGTCCACCGCGGGATCTCGGTGGATCCACCGGCGACGAGCACATCGCGCCAGAACTCCCGGTCGGCCCGCGCTTGCATTCCCATCTGGTCGTGCCTCTCCATTCGCCTTCGCCACCGTGCTGTTCAGAGCCGACAAGGGCGGAGCTGCTATCCCGTCCGCGTCAGCGCCTCGGGCTGATCAGGGGCGTCTCGCATCTCCGTGGCGGGGTTTCCTCCCCAGCGTGCGTGCTGCGGGACCTCCTCGCCCTTCATGAGGAAGGAGTCGGGTGCGAGCACCGCGCCCGTGCCCATCGTCACGCCGTAGTGGACGTGGGCTCCCACGCCGATGGTGCAACCGGCGCCGAGGGTGCTGCGATCGGATTTGAAGGTGCCGTCCTCCTGCGAATGGCACTGGATCTTGCTTCCCGCATTGAGAGTGCAGTCGTTCCCGATGGTGGTGAGCGTCCGCTCCGTCACATAGCAGCCGTCATCGAAGACCCTGCTGCCGATCCGAACCCCCAGCATCCGCCAGATCACGTTCTTGAAAGGGGTGCCGTTGAAGATGTCGAGGTAGGTGTCGGGCACCTTCCAGAGGCGCTCGTGCCACCAGAAGTATGGGTCGTAGATGGAGCACACCTGCGGTTGCAACGCGCGGAATGCCGCGATGCCGCGCTCCACCAGCACGAAGTAGACAGCGGTGAACCCGAGGCTGAGCACCAGGAACGCGGCGATCAACACATGCCCGTAGGAGTCGTACAGCTCGGCGTTCGCCAGGCCGAGCATCGTGAGCACGAAGAAGTGCAGCCACCGCACGAGCAGGAAGAAGATCATCGAGCGGATGTTGTAGTGGTTCTTCGCAGCGAGGTTGCGGCGCAACTCGTCGCCGCCGCGGAGATGGTCGAACCGGGAATCGCGCTCGACCGACCGGGGAATCTCGAAGCACGGCGAGCCGAGCAGGCCCACCCCCTCGCGCACCTCGCCTTCGAGCGGAACCATCACCTTCGTCGCGAGGAGACAGTTCTCACCTGTCCTGGCCCCCGAGGGATAGGCGATGTTGTTCCCGAGGAAGTTGTGTGACCCGATCGAGGCCCGGGACACCCGGAAGGACGTGTTCGAATAGTCGGCGTTGATGATGGAGAGCCCGTCGGCGACCATCGTTCCGCTCCCGACCGAGCACAGAAACGGGGTTTCGTGCTGCACTTCCGTGCCGAAGTTCGACCCCGTCTGCTCGACCCTGGACAAGTCGTATCCGATGCCGCGCAGGTAGTGGACGATGTAGGAGCTGTCACCCAACAGCCATGTGAAGAACTTGATGTTGGTCATGCGACCGATCGCTCGGTGCGCCGAGTAATGGAACCCGTACAGCGGATAGACCTTGTTCGGCTTGACAACCAGGTTCAGCAGGCGCGGAACGGTGAACATCACGGCCAGGCCCACGACGACGAAGCCGAAGTACAGCAGCAGGGAAAGGAGCAGCGCGTCGATGTAGAGATCCAGTGACGTGAACTCCACCGTGCCCGAGCCCAGCCGGTTGTGCAGCGCCGGGACGAGGGTCACCAGCATGTACGCGCCCCCGACAGACAGTGGCACGTAGAGGAAGAACAGCTGAAGCACGGTGATCAGGCCGAAGCCGGCCCGGCGCAGCGTGCCGCATGCGGCCGGCCCGACCCTCAGGTAGTCGTGTTGCGTGAGCTGTGCCGGGGACCCGTGCCAGCTCTGACCACCCGGGACCGCCTGGCCGCTGTACAGCGTGGACGTGTGGCCGAGTTGGGCCCCGTCGCCCATCGACGTGTCGATGTCGAGCACGGTCTTCTCGCCGATGAACACGTCCCGGCCGAGGGTGACCCGGCCGGTCCGGATGCGCCCGGCGTGTGCCCGGTAGCAGAGGAAGAACGAGTCTTTGCGGATCACGGTGCCGGCGCCGACCGTGAGGAGGTCGGTGCATACCGGAACGTTGTGGGAGAGGATCGTGACCCCTTTGCCGATCCGTGCGCCCAGCGCTCGCAGGTACAGCACGTACAAGGGATTGCCGACGAAGAAGATCATCGGGTTGGCGTGGATCAGCACTTTGACGGTCCAGAAGCGCAGATAGGTCAGACCCCAGACCGGGAAATCTTGTGATGTCCACCGGCCGATGAGGAGCCATTTGGCTGCGATGGGGAAGGTGCACAGACCGACGAAGCCGATGCCTCCGAAGACGAACGATCGCAGGTAGATATCGATCACACCCGACCCGGCGGAGACCCATGCGTAGCCTCGGTCGGCAACAATTCCGGCGAGGAATAAGTATCCCAGGAAAAGCAGGAACTGCAGGGTTCCGCAGAGGGCGTACCGCACCGTGCCGACTGGGGTCACCGCCTCGGACGGCGCCGGGACCGACGGCTCGACGGGGGTGGCGTTCGCGAGCCCCGTCGCCAGACTGCGGATCGTCGGGTGCCGGTAGATGTCCTTCATCGACGCCGAGGGAAGGTCCGCTCGCTTTCTGACTCGTGCGCAGAAATGAGCCATCACCAATGAGTTGGCGCCGAGGTCGTCGAAGAAATGGCTGTCGATCGACACCCGTTCGACGCACATGACGTCGGCCAGCACCTCGGCGAGGTTCTTCTCGATGCCGGTCTCCGGACTGGTGAACCTGCTTGTATCGATTGCGGATTCATCAGGCCCGGGCGTCAAGACGTCGTGGGATTTCTCCTCCATGCAGAGCTCCTTGAGGAACTTTCGAGTCCGTCGCCATTACGGTGGGCGCTCCGTACTCGCGATTTTCGATGGCTGGAGCGAGTGGTCCGGGAATCACGAGGTCGGGGTCTGCTGTCCGGATCCCGAACCGCTGCCTCGGTCATGGCTGTCCACCGTCGGGCTGCCACTCGAACTCGGTCGCATTGGCCTCCCGGTTCACTCCTCGCTCAGGACCCTGCCCGGCGGGACGGCGATGAGTTGCGCGTGCGTCTCGCCGTGCTGCATGCGAGTGGTCCGTTCCTGATCCGGGAGGAGTTGCGCCGGGGTATGGGGCGGTGACGGTGACCCCGACCGTGCCCATGCCCGAGGGGGAGACCGCCGTGACCTGGGGCGGGGATACCTGGGTGATACCGGTGGCCACTTTGCTGCCGAATGTCACCTTGGTCGTGTTGGGCAGGTTCGTTCCCGTGATGGTCACCATGGTTCCGCCGCCGGTGGAGCCCTGGTCGGGAGAGAGGCATGTACAACGCTCCTTGTTCTGCGATGGAACATACGGGGACCGGCGGAGCGCGCCCTGCCCAAGTTTTCGGCTTCCGCCGGAAAGGTCGGTTGTCGACGAAGTCAAGTGACGCCACGTGTGGTAGTACGCAGTTGTTGGAATTGCCGAGAGTCCGGGGGAGCGGGCGAAAAGGATGGGGCCCGGCTCCGGGCCTCAGCTGCCGGAACTTCTTCTCGGGCACGGAATAGAACCGGCAAGCGCTATCTGTTCTCAACTTTCTCGGCTAGGGATGTGCAGCCCGCCCGTTCACCATTTCAGTGACTCACAGGGAGATTTGAGGAGCAAGGATCGTAACCGCGGATCACCCGAAGGTAGTAGTGCCCGTCTTGTACGAGCGGATTTCACGCTCGGGCGGCTGGGTCCGCCGGATGGCCACGGGTCTGCACCATCTCGATGTGGATCAGCTCTTCCCCATGCCGTTCGCCACCCGGTCGCAAGGGCTGAGACGCGGGGGGCCAACTTGACTCTGAAGCTCCTATGGATCGTCAAGTCGCCGGGGACGCCGATGGTGCGCTGCTGAATGCGCTCGTGACGTGGTGGTGGACCTCTCGCGCGACGAAGCGCTTGAGGCATCTGAAGATGTCCTTCGTCTTGAGCCCTTCGAGAGTGCGTCGTGCGACGTAGTCACGTGTGCGTGGGTCGTGGCGCATATGGACCAGCACGATCGTGTGCAGCGCTCGGCCGGCCTGGCGGTCACCGCCACGGTTGCGTCGATGGCGGTCAGCGCGCCCGGAAGAGGCTGGCACAGGTGCGGCAGCGCACAGGTGGGCGAAGGATGCCTCCGGGACGAGCCTGTCGGGGTTGTCCCCGGCGGTGACCGGCAACTGCTCGGCGGTCTCGGTCCCAACGCCTGGTAGCGCGAGCAGGCCCGGGGCAGTGCGGGCGATCAGAACGTGCAGATCGGCGTCCGCGTCTGCTATCTCTTCACTCAGGTGCCGGTAGCGCTTGGCCAAACGCTTGAGCGCGAGTTTGACGGCTGCGGCCGGGTCGGTCAGATCGGTGCCGGGACGGCTGGCGGCCAGCCGCCGGATCAACTCGGTGGTGGTCAGCGAGCGCAGCGCTTCACGCACCGCAGCGGGTGCGGTGATGATCAGTGATCTCATCTGGTTGATGGTCTGGGTACGGGCCTTGACGGCGCTGGCGCGTACCACGCCGTAGGCATCAACGGGGTCGGATTTGCCCGCCGCGCGGCGAGCCTGACAGTCAGGTCGGTCCACCTCGATGACGCTGACCTGGTTGGCGTGCAGGAATCGGGCGAGTTCCGCTCCGAATGAGCCGGTGCCATCGATCCGCCCGTGGCCGACCTGCTGCGCGCTTGTCTGGCCTGGGACCCGGCCGAACGCCCCACACCGGCGGAGCTCGAGACTGCGCTGTCCAGTCTGCCCGGTGGGGTGCCGCCCCGGCCGCCACCCGCGCTCGCCTCGGAGATCGCCCGCCATGTGCGCGCGGTATGGCGGCCTCGGTGAGCCGCCCGCCGATGCCTTCGGGCTGGGCCGGGAGGCCTCACGGCCAGGACGTCTGGCTGCACCAGCCCGATCGCGTCATGTGAGGCGTCGATCCCCGCTGAGACCCGCCAGGATTCAGGGCGACCAGAAAACTCTGTGTCTCACCTCGTCTCACACATGTCTCACAGACGAGTGCGCACGGGAGCACGCGAGAGGCTCTGACCTGGATTATCGCTGTCGCCACGGACCATGGCGGACCAGGTGGACATTACATAAGCTATGGGAGCCGTACGCCGACGGATCCATCCGCCTCTCCCATGCGCGTGCGCAGCATCGTGTGCAGCGCGTCGCCGCTCATGCCGACCTCGTGGATCCGGGCATCCCCTCTGTTGCGGTACGTCGCCCGCAACAGAGGAGCGGACGAGGCCAGGTCCGCGCAGCTGATCAGCCCCACGCCGGCGCCGGCACCGCGAACGTGCGCGTCGAGCTGGCACCCGTACAACCGCTGCATGATCGTCCGCTGGCGCTCACGGGTGTCGGCCTTCATCGAGACCAGCACCAGTGCGACCCGCCGGTGAACCGCGCACGCAAGCGGACTGACCGACATCCCCCGAGGCGACCGATCTACTTCACTCACGCCGACCGAAGGAGGATCAATTCGGTTCCCACTTGAGCCGCCTTACCGTGATCGGCCGGATAGTTCCTAAGGGGTGTCCCGTAATCCGTGGTGGATCAGTGCGCGGCGTCAGATGCGGTGCATCGCAAGGCGGAGGGACGTCCGCATACTGGATGTATGCGGACTTTCCGACAACGCGGCGAGGTGCCGTAGCTGTCGTCGCGCGCCCGCCAGGGATTACGGGACACCCCTTAGCTCAAACCCCGCACCACCCAAGGACTTACCGGTCTTCCAGAACGCGAAACTCCTCGCGATCAACGTCCCTCAAACCGAGCCGCACCCAAGTTGCTTGTGCGGCACGGGCCCGGTTGTGGAGCGGATCACCAGTTCGGGGTCGAAGAAAAGTTCACCCGTCGGTACTTCGCGGTTGCTGACGAGCGACAGGATGCTGCGGCCGACTTCGAGGGCGAGCCGATCGGCCGGCTGCCTCACGGTGGTCAGGGGCGGATCGACGAACTCCGTGATCATGGAGCCGTCGTAACCCACGACGGAGACATCCCCAGGGACCGAGAATCCCTGCCGGCGGATGCCGCGGATCGCGCCGAGGGCCATGTAGTCGCTGGCTGCGACTATGGCGGTGGCACCGAGCTGTAGCAGGGTGTGCGCGGCTGCCTGACCGCCTTCGACGGTGTAGGACTGCCTGATCACCCAGCGTTCGGCATCCTGGCAGCCCCGTTTGGCCATGGCGTCGAGGAAGCCCTGCACACGTCGGTCGGCCGGGAGGTTGCCGGCTGGCCCGGATGCCATGCCGATGGCGCGGTGACCGAGACGGTGGAGATGGTCCACGGCCAGTTCGGCGGCCAACGCGTCGTCGGTGGAGAAGACGGGCGCGGGAACGTTGTCGGCGAACCCCCCGTTGACACCGATGTACGGGATGCGTCGGGAGCGGAGCATCTCGTACGTTTCGGTGTCGGCACCCTCCACGGTGTTGGACGAGGACAGGAACACGACGGCCGCGATGCCCTTGTCGATGATCGAGGCGATGAACTCCCGTTCCTGGACCCCTCCGGGGAACGCCGGGCACAACACGGCCTTGAGTCCGTGTGGTGCCAGTGCCGCCTCGATGCGTTCGGCGACGTCGGCGAAGAAGGGGTTGGAGACGTGCTCGGTGATCACCGTGACCAGTTGGCCCTCCACGGGCCTTTCGTAGCCGAGTTCTGCCATGGCCTTCTCGACGGCGTCCCTGGTCTTCGTCGCCACTCCTTGACGCCGGTTGATGACCCGACTGACGGTGGCTTCGCTCACACCCGCCCGGGCAGCGATCTCAACGATGCCGACCTTCATTCGTCCCCTTTTCGCTGGCAGGGTCATGCGGTTTTCCGGATCAAGGCCAGCCCCATGTTCGGCACTGGCAGGTGGTGCAGGCCGGGGGTGAGCGTGATCCGGGTCTGCTCGATGATACGGCCGGAGGGATCACGGATCTCGGCCTCCACCTGCGCTCCCTCGTCCTGGACCTCCAGCACCAGTCGGTTCTCGGCAGTCGCGTTGATCAGGACCGTCTCGCGATGGATCGCAGGCTGCACTGGTACGGTCCGGTCGCTGAACACGGACACCACGTTCACCCCGTCTGCTTCGGCCTGCACCAGGGTGTAGAGGTCGTCAGGGCGACCGGGCTCGACCATTCCGTCGAGCAGTTGGGGGCGCAGGCGGCGCCACTGGGCCAGCCAGAAGCGGACCGCTTCGGCGTGGTCCTCGGGGAGTGCGTCGAGGCGCACGGAGACCTGCGGAACGGAGTGAAGTGCCCCGATGAGCTGCCGTGCGACGGTCGCCGCGGGGGCCGTGGTGTCCCACAGCAAGGGGTCGGAGTGGACGACACCGCCAACGGCGAGCAGCGCGGTGTCGATCGTGCGGACGCGGTTAGCCGTGGAGTCGGCCGGGCAGTCGAAGGATCTGAGCATGTTGCCGAACGCGGCCATGCCCGGACCGACGTAGGGCTGACGCAGTTCCAGTAGCAGATCGGACCGCTCGGCGAGCAAAGCGGTGCGCAGTTCGGTGAGCAGGAGTGTGAGTGCCTGTCCGACATCGCCCCTGCCGTCGCCTGCGTAGGCCATGGCTTCGTCGAGGAAGTCGACCTTGAGTCCGTCGAGACCGTAGTCGCGCACCAGACGCACGCACAGGCGGACGACGTGGGATCGGACTTCGGGGCTGCGGGGGTCGAGGACATGAGCACCGGGAACCTTGGCGAGGGCCGGGGCGTAGGAAGCCCACTGCTCGTAGCAGTCGGTCCGGGGGCCCAGGAGCAGAGGCGCGACCCAGGCCATGTAGTGCAGTCCGAGTCGGCGTACGCGGGCGACGTGAGTGGCGAAGTCGGGGAATTTGTCGGGGTCGGGGAGCCAGTCCCCCACACCGGCGTATCCGCGGCCGCTGCCGAAGCGCTGCCAGCCGTCGTCCAGGATGAGCGTGCCGAAGCCCATGTCCGCGGCGAGTGCGGCCTGCTGTTCGACGGCTGTCGCATCGACCTGCTGGTTGAAGGCGTACCAGGTGCAGTACAGAGGCAGTCGGGCCGCTTCGGGAACCGGCATGACAGCCGGGGTCTGCTGTTCGTACCAGCCGCGCAGCAGGCGCGTGGCCCAGGCAACCGACGGGCTGCGTGGTACGAAGAGGATGCGGTGCGGTGCGGTGGAGGGCGGCAGTTCGAGGTGGACGACGTGGGTGTCGTTCTCCTCGGACACTCCGAAGCGCAGGGCGACCTCGGGGATCGGATCGGCTGCGGCGAAGGCGAGCAGTGTGGCGCCCGAGTAGTCGTAGAGGCAGCCGGCGGCGAGGCCGTCGATGAGGCTGACCCTGGACCTGCCTTCCCAGTCGGCGACCAGGGTCCGGCTCCAGCCTGCCTTCGGGTGCCAGTAGCCGGCCGTATCGCCGAGCGGGGCGGAGAGTCGGATCTCCACCGGTGAGCCGGGGGCTTCGACATGCAGCATTCTCAGGCCGCCGGGCACTTCGGACAGTGTCCAGGCGGGGTCGGCGCCCGGGGCCAGGACGGCGATCTCCACGGTGTCGAGCAGTGGCTCGAAGGTGGCGGGCGCCAGTTCCGCGGTGGTGACGGCCTCGGTGGACAGGGTGCTCACGATCACTCCTTGACAGCACCGGCGAGCAGGCCGGAGACGAAGTGGCGTTGAAGGGCGAGGAAGACGATGATCATGGGAATGGCGGCGACGGCCGTTCCGGTGAGGATGGCCCCGTAGTCGGTGTCGTCGACGCCCTGCAGCGAGGCGAGTGCGACGGGAATGGTGAGGGAGGCATCGTCGCGCAGCACGATGAGGGGCCAGATGAAGTCGTTCCACTGGTAGAGGAACAGGAAGATGCCCAGTGCTGCCAGGGCGGGCCTCATCGGCGGCAGGACGACCCGCAGGAACAGACGCAGTTCGCCGCAGCCGTCCATGCGGCCGGAGTCGAGCAGCTCGTCGGGGAGCGCGGCCATCGACTGGCGCATGAGGAAGATGCCGAACGGAAGCGCCAGATTGGGCATGATCACTGCCTGATACGTGTTGAGCCAGTGCAGCTCGGCCATCATCTTGAACAGGGGAACCAGTGTGACCTGGGTCGGGATGACCAGCCCCAGCATCAGCATGCCGAAGAGCGCATCACGGCCCTTGAAGCGGTACTTGGTGAAGGCGTAGCCGGCCAGTGTGCAGACGGCTCCAGCGCAGACTGTGTAAATGACCGCGATGAGCAGGGAGTTGAGCACGATCTGCCCGAAGGATGCGGTCTCCTGCAGGCTGGAGAGGTTCTTGCCGAGGTCCCCGCCGGGAAGCAGTGGCGGTGTGGAGTCGAAGATCTCGTCTGTGCTGTGGGTGCTGGCGATGACGAGCCAGTAGAAGGGAAGGAGTACGGCGGCGAGCGCGATGGCCAGCCCCGAGGTCAGCAGGATGCCGCGGCCCGGGCGGTGCAGGCCGGTGCGTGGTGCGCGGGCGGCGCCACGTGCGGGGGTCGTCATGATGTGTCTCCCAGGACCCGGAACTGGATCAGGCCGAGGACTCCGATCAGCACCGCAAGGACGTAGGCGATGGCCGACGCGTAGCCGAAGTCGAAGTACGTGAAGGCGTTCTGGTACAGGTACACGCCGATGGTCAGCGTCGCGTTGTCGGGGCCGCCGTGGGTGAGGATGTACGGCTCGTCGAAGATCTGCAGGGTGCCGATGGTGGAGAGCACCGTGGCGAGGAGGATCGCCGGACGCAGTCCCGGAAGCGTCACGTGACGGAAGGACTGCCAGGCTCCGGCCCCGTCGACCGAGGCGGCGTCGTACAGCTCCTTGGGAATGGTCTGCAGACGGGCCAGCAGAATCACCGCGTTGTAACCGGTGTAGTGCCAGGTCAGTGCCAGACCGAGGGAGATCTTTGCCCACAGCGGATCAGTCAGCCACGGCACTTCGCCGATTCCGACGAGCGAGAGCAACCAGTTGACCAGCCCGTACTTCTCGTTGAGCAGGACGGAGAAGATGACACCGTACGCCACGAGGCCGGTGACCATCGGCATGAAGAATCCGAGCCGGAACACCGAACGCGCCCGCAGGAAAGCCGAGTTGAACGCGACGGCCAGGCCAGTGGCAAGCGCCAGCATGATCGGCACCTGGACCACCAGGATGACTGCCGTGTTCTTCAGCGCCGTCCAGAACAGCGGGTCGTCCAGCAGTCGCTTGTAGTTGTCCGCTCCGACGAAGGTGTCCACGCCGTCGACCGTCTTGTGGAGGCTGAGAATGAACGACCAGCCGATCGGGTAGAGCTTGAAGGCGGCGAACAGCAGCACGGCGGGTAGGATGAAGGCGTACGGCGCGAGACGGCGGGCGCTCAAGCGCGGTGGTCGGGAGTCGCGCACATCCGCCGGTCGCACCGTGCGGGTCGGGGAAGTGGCAACGCTCATCGGGCGACCTTGCGTCCGGTCTGGGAAGCGAGCTGATCCGCCGCCGCACGCAGCACTTTGGCCGGGTCGGCGCCCTTGAGCAGCACCTTCGTCTGGGCGTCGGTGACCACCTTGAGTGCTCGGGCGTAGTCGGAGGTGTAGTTGTACGCCGGCGAGGGCGCCTTGAGGGCACCGAAGAAAATCTCACCCTTCTTCTGACCGCCGAAGAACTTCGACGGCTCGTGGAAGACCGGATCGTCGTACGCCTTCAACAGGGCCGGGGCGATCCCCTTGCCCCGGTAGATCTTGACCTGCGACTCGGGCCGCGTCAGCACGAACTCCACGAAGTTCCAGGCCGCGGCCTGGTGCTTGCTGGTACCGGCAACGGCCAAGTACGTGGAGTTCACGGTGGCGGCGGTGGTCCCACCGCGGCGTACGGACGGGGGCAGACGCACACCCCACTTGCCCGCCTGGTCGGGGACCGTCTCCTCGATGATGCCGCCGAACCAGGTCGGCCACGGCAGGACCGCCGCCGTTCCCTTCTTGATCGAGCTGATCAGCGCGTTCCAGCCGCCGGAGATGTCGCTGACGAGCCCGGCGTCGTTCATCTTCTTGATGAGCGACATGGCACGCACGGCCTCGGCGGAATCGAGGGTGATGTCGCCGTCGGTGTTGAAATAGAAGCCGCCCTGGAGCTGGAGCAGCAGCTGGAAGAAGTTCGCCGAGTCCGGCTGCGAGGCGGGCTTGTCGATCCCCAGAAGGTACTTGCCCGTCTTCTTCTTGATCTTCTTGCCGGCCTCGATCGCGTCGTCCCAGGTGTCGAGCGCTTCGACATCGACACCGGCCTCCTCGAAGACATCGGCGCGGTAGTAGAACCCGGCCGAGTTCGCCTCCCACGGAAGCGCGTTCACGCGCCCGCCGTTGGGCGAGACCGTCTCCCACAGGCCCTTCGCGAAGGCGTCCTGGTACTTGTGGGCTCCCAGCTTGCCGAGATCGGCGAGCTGGCCCGGGAAGCGGTCCACGTATCCGGGCAGGTAGTCGACGCCTATGTGGAGTACGTCCGCGAGGCCCGCCCCTCCGGCTGCCATGCCCGTGGTGATCTTGTCCCAGATCGCCGGGTTCCCGATGTCCTGCACGGTCACCTTGATGTCCGGATACTTCTTGTTGAACGCCGGAACCAGTGCCCGCATTTCCGCCGCCGGGCCCTGCCAGCTCCACACCGTGACTGAGCCCTTGGTGGCGTCACCGGCACCGCCTCCCGGAGCGCCTGTGCTGCCGGTGCCGGAGCAGGCGGTCAGGCTGCCGAGGCCCGCTCCTGCGGCAAGCACGCCGCCCACTCCAAGAACTCTGCGACGACTCATGTCCATGAGATGACCACCCCTACATGCGGCTCGGACATCGACCGAACGCCAGGTCGACTGGAGGAAGTTAGCAACCAGCCAATCCAACTTGCAATGGTTGATTGAAAATTTTCTGATCGATTCCGCATCGCAAGTCTGCAGGACTATTGCAACTCGTCGCGTGCCGCTGCTAGCTTTCGGCCACTCATTCGAGCCCCGTACTGGAGTACGCCATGAGGCATCGCCGTCCTGCCCGCCTGGCAGTCGTAGCCACACTCGCCACACTCGCCCCGTTCGCACCGCTGACCCTGGGCAGTCCGGCCATCGCAGCCACCTCAGCGCTGACCCTCAGCAATCCCGGATTCGAGCACGGCACCACGGGCTGGACGTTCACTTCCGGCACCGGAGTCGCCACCAACGCACCGCACGGTGGCGCAAAGCTCGCGTACCTGGATGCCGGAAGCGACAACAAGGTGGCGCAGACCACCACGGCGTCCGGTGACGGTACATACGACTTCTCCGCCTGGATCGCCACCGGCGGCCCGGGCGGAAGGTTCGTCGCCCGGGTCAACGGCGCGCAGGCCGGTGCGGTGGATCTGCCCAGCCGGTCCGGCTACGCCCGGTACACGATCAGCCGGGTGTCCCTGAAAAGCGGCGACCAGCTGGAGCTCGCCTTCGAGTCCGGCAGCAGCTGGGTCAACGCCGACGACATCATGGTCTCCCCGGCGGCCCCGGTCGACCCGGAGATCTCGTCCTCCGACCCGAAGGTCGTCGAGATGTTCAACTGGTCGAAGCGCAAGGCCAACAGCTGGGTCCAGATGCCCGGCACGACCGGTCCGCTGAACGTCGACGAGGGCAACCGGTCCGGAACCGGCACCGGGACGTACGGCCCGTCCTACTGGGCCGGGTACGCGCATCGCAGCGCCTACTACTCACGCGACATGGCCCACCAGCTCGCCGGCGCCTCCGTCCTCGGACTGAACGAAGCGAACAAGGCCATGCTGCGTGCCTTCGCCGACTCCGCGACGCCCGAGCACAAGTACTACCCCGTATGGGCCATCAACTTCGACAACAAGACATACCTCTCGATCGACTACCGGAGCCCGACCTCCTTCGTCCGAGAGGTCCCGGCCACGTTCGAGCTGGTGGAGAAGGCCAAGCACGCCTACCGCTGGAGTGGCGACAGCGCCTACGTCAACGACGGCACGCTCTGGGACTTCTACAAGCACGCGACCAAGGACTTCGTCGAACTCCACGACGCCAACAAGCCCAACGGCGTCGCCGAAGGCACCGGCAACGGCATCTTCGCGGGCGCCGCCAGCTACAACGAGGTCGGAGAGGAGCACCTGGCCGAGTCCGGGGACTCCATCGGATCCCAGTACCAGGCCTACCGGGCGATGTCCGACCTGGCCGCCGCCAAGGGCGACAGAACCCTGTCCAAGAAGTTCCAGCAGAAGGCCGACAGCCTCAAGGCCTACTTCAACGACACCTGGAGCGGCTCCGGCTCAGGGGCCGACATGGTTCGCGGCTACACCACCGACGGCAAGGCACTCACCGGCTGGGGCAAGGAGAACAGCTGGTTCATGCCCATGAAGCAGATCATCAATCCGGGGGCGCGCGCCGACGCCTACCTCGACTACGTCGACGAGCAGGCCGGCGGCAGCGGCAAGCCGTCCAACATCGAGGCGATCAGCTACCTGCCGGACACCTTCTTCGCCTACGAGCACAACGACACGGCCTGGAAGTGGATGCAGTCTGTCTACGACAAGCGGAACGACCAGCACCCGGCGTCCAGCCAAGGCCCCAACGGCGACTACCCAGAAGTCTCCTACACCCTGCTGAGCCAGACCGTCGAGGGCCTCATGGGCGTGCAGCCCAACGCCCCGAGGCGCGCCCTGAGCACCCAGTCCCGCATGCCCGCCGGAATGGACTGGCTGCAGATCAAGGACATCAAGATCGGCGGCAGCACCTTCACCCTGCGTCATGACGGTGCCACCAAGTCGACCCTGACCAACGCCACGGGTTCGGCCCGCTACAAGTGGGAGGCCCGCTTCCCCGGCAGCCACTCGACGATCAAGGTCAACGGCGTCCCTCAAGCTGTCAAGACGAAGACCGTCAACGGAAAGACCTGCACCTACGCAAAGGTGTCCGTCGCCCCTGGACAGAAGGTCACCGTGCACGTCTCGTAACGAAGGAGTGTCATGAATCAGTACTCCAGACGGACTTCTTCGTCGGCGTTGGTCAACGGCTCGGGTGTGGGGAGTGCAGCGGGCTGGGACGGGGGTGGGGCGGTGTTTGCGGGGTCGTCCCACGAAGGTGCGGCCGTGCTGCTTGTAGTGGCGACGTTCCGGGCAGCCCGCGCGCATGAGCAGTGCACCAACGGGCGTGCGGGAAGAGAGACTTGCTGAGCTGGCCACCAGCTGTCCGTCCCAGGGGTTCCGCAGATCGTCGATGCGCACTACCCCGACTCTCCGACGGCCGCGGCGTTCACCAGCCGAGACTGCAGCCGCGCTCGGAAGCGGAGATTGCGTTCGTGGGCATCGGCCCGGGAGCCGGCCGCTGGCTCAAGGAGGCCGGACCTGCCGACGTGGTCCGTATCCGCGCCAAGACGGCCCGTGCCGTCGAGCTCGCCACGGTCATGGGCTCCGACAGCGTTGATCAGGCCTTGAGGCTGGCCGCGACCGCCGGACGCTTCGCCGACGACGACCTGCTCTCCATCCTGGAGCATCTCGCGGCGAACAGACCCGTCGGCGAGTTCGCGCGCGCGGACGAGGCGCACTCCGTCCAGAGCGGCACGATCGGATGGAAGGCCCTGGGCCAGTAGGCCGCAGTCCCAGGGCAGTTGAAGGCCAGCCGATCGGGGTCAGTCACCGAGGAACCACCGATACAGGTGCAACCCGCGCTCGACGACCTGGCACAACTCGCGGGCCTGCACGACCCAGACACCACCACAGGCGGCGGGAAGCCGGTCGAGTTCCGCCGGCGGCAGCGGCAGCCTCCGCTGGTTGAACACCGCGTCCCCATGCGGGGTCAGGGCCCGCGGCATCGGGAAGTTCGCCGGGTCCAGGTCCGCGAAGGCAGCGGTCCACTCCACCCCGGCCTTGGCGCGAGCCACGATGTCTCCCCGCCGTCACCACGCACCGCCATACTGATCACTCGCCGAGCCTATCGGCGCCCACCCCGACCAGCGAAGAACGACCTCCCGGACCACGCGTCGCGCAGCCACCGCACCGCCGCGCAGGGCCGGGCCGTGTTCGCCGACTGGCAGGAGGCCCGCGCCACGCCCATGGCACGCACCATCACGGCCCCGACCACCGCACGACCGCTCGCGCCGGCGCATGACGTCGCGAAAGCCGACGCCGACGGCCCGCAGCGGGCGCCGCAGGGGCCGCGGACGACCCATTGCGTCCGCGCAGGGAATACCGCCCACGAGCAACCTGACGAGTCGTCACCACGTGGGGCCCGGCCGGGCCCCACGTGGTGAAGCGTTGTTACACAACGATCATTGAGTGCCTCCGAGCGCCCCCGGAATACTTCAAGTCCTCGGGGCCGCAAAGAATTCGAGAGCGCCCCATGCGGGCCGGGCCCTCGCCCGCCCGATTCACTCCTGAGCAGGGGCAATCTTGCGTAAACGATCAAAACAGGCGTATGCCGCCGTGGCTGCGGCCGCCGTCGTCCTGACGGCGGGCATGACCGG
Source organism: Streptomyces sp. NPDC088252 (assembly GCF_044740965.1). Classification (NCBI taxonomy): domain Bacteria; kingdom Bacillati; phylum Actinomycetota; class Actinomycetes; order Kitasatosporales; family Streptomycetaceae; genus Streptomyces; species Streptomyces sp. NPDC088252. The sequence goes on from NZ_JBIURS010000009.1 coordinate 185,875, forward strand.
CCCGGCATCGGCGAGGACCAGCGGCCCGGACCCGGCATTCCCGGTCGTCGCCAAGGACACGGGGGCGGTCGGCAAGGCCGTGCGCACCGTCACCCTGATCACCGGTGACCGGGTCCTCGTGGACTCCCGTGGCCGGGTCGGCGGCATCCAGCGGGCGAAGGGCAGACAGGACATTCCCTTCTTCACCCGGACCTACGACGGCCGTACCTATGTGGTGCCGCGTGATGCCCGGCGGCTGATCGCCGACGGCACGCTGGACCAGCGGCTGTTCGACATCACCGGACTCACCGAACCGGAGAGCCTCAAGGCCAACCGGGCCGGCCTCAAGGTGATCGTCGGCTACCGGGGGTCGGCGGCCGGGTCCGCCCGCGCCGAGGTGCGTTCCTCCGACGGCACCACCGTCCGCCGGACCCTGTCGGCCCTCGACGCCGACGCCGTCACCAGCACCACCGACAACGCGGGTTCCCTGTGGGACGCGCTGACCCGTCGGCGGGGCGACGGTTCGGTGGCCACGACCTCCGGCATCGCGCGAATCTGGCTGGACGGCGTACGGAAGGCGTCGCTCGATCGCAGCACCGGCCAGATCGGCGCTCCGGCGGCCTGGGCCCGCTCCTACGACGGCACCGGTGTGAAGATCGCCGTCGTGGACACCGGAATCGACGCCACCCACCCGGACCTGACGGGCCGGGTGGTGGCGGAACGGAACTTCAGCGGCTCACCGGACGCCCGGGACCGGGTCGGACACGGCACGCACGTGGCCTCCATCGCCGCCGGTGCGGGGGCCAAGGACGCCCGGTTCAAGGGCGTGGCGCCCGGGGCCCGGTTGATCAACGCCAAGGTGCTGGACGATCAGGGCAACGGTGACGACTCCAGCGTCCTGGCGGGGGTCGACTGGGCCGTCGCCCAGGGGGCCGACATCATCAATATGAGTCTGGGCAGCCCCGACACCCCGGGGATCGATCCGCTGGAAGCCCAGGTCGACAAGCTCTCCGCCGAGAAGGGCGTCCTGTTCGCGGTGGCCGCGGGCAACAGCGGGCCGGGCCGGGGCACGGTCGCGTCCCCCGGCAGCGCCGACGCGGCGCTGACGGTCGGTGCCGTCGACGACGACGACCTGATCGCCGACTTCTCCAGCGTCGGGCCCCGCATCGGGGACGGCGCCGTCAAGCCCGACATCACCGCGCCGGGCGTGGACATCACGGCGGCAGCGGCGAGCGGCACGCCGGACCAGAACCCTCCCGGATACGTCAGCAAGAGCGGCACGTCGATGGCGACCCCGCACGTCGCGGGCGCCGCGGCGATCCTCAAGCAGAAGAACCCCGCCTGGACGGGCGCACAGATCAAGGCGGCCCTGACGGGCTCGGCCAAGGGCGGCTCCTACTCGGTCTTCCAGCAGGGGGCGGGCCGGCTCGCTGTCGACAAGGCGATCGACCAGACGGTCGTCTCCGAACCGGCCTCGGTCGGCCTGGGTACCCAGCAGTGGCCCCACACCGACGACACACCCGTCGCCAAGCAGGTGAGGTACCGCAACAGCGGCACCACCGACGTGACGCTGGACCTGTCGCTGGAGGCGCCCACCGGCGGGGACGAGAAGCCCGCCCCGGCCGGGTTCTTCACCCTCGGGGCACAGCGGATCACGGTCCCGGCCGGCGGTACCGCCGCCGTGGACCTGACGGCCGACACCCGGCTCGGCGGTACGGTCGACGGTTCGTACTCGGTCACGGTCGTCGCGTCCGGAGGCGGCCGGAGCGTGCGCACCGCGGCATCGGTGGAGCGTGAGGCCGAGTCGTACGACGTCACCTTCAACACCGTCGGACGGGACGGTGCGGCCAGTACCAACTGGCAGGCCGACCTGAAGGGCTACGGCGGGTCCGCCACGGGCCTTCGGTTCTTCCCGGACCTGTCGTCGGGCTCCGCCACGGTCCGACTGCCGCGAGGTACCTACAGTCTCGCCGCCGACATGCTGGTCGACCCCACTGCCCCGGGCAAGGGCGTCGACCTGATCAACAACCCGCGGTTCTCGGTGACCGGTCCCACCACGGTCACCCTCGACGCCCGGACCACCCGGCCCGTCGACTTCAAGGTGCCGGACGCGGCCGCACGCTACACGCGCGCCGGAATGATGTACACCGTGAGCACACCCGAGACCCTCATCATCGAGGGGGGCGAGTTCGGCAGCTTCGACCATCTGCGCACCGCGTACCAGGGACCCGAGATGGACGACGGCGCCCTCGTCCAGCAATGGTCCGCGCACTGGCAGCGGGGCAGCAACGAGTACAACGTCCTCACCGGCGGCCCGGTCAAGGAACTGGCCACCGGTTACAGCAAGACCTACAAGCCCGGGGACATGGCCCTGGTGAAGGCGAAGGTCGGATCGTCCGTACCGGGCCTCGACGGCGCCCTCGCGGCACACGGCGTACTGGACTACGGAGGCGGCGTCGAGGCCCCCTACACCGTGCAGCCGGCGCCGGGAACGCGCAACGTGTATCTGTCCACGGCCGACGGGGCTGCCTGGAACATCGTCGCGGGAGTGCTGGGCGGGGCGGATCCCTCGGGCCAGCGGAACTTCGATGCCGTCTACGGCCTCGACGAGCCGCGGCGGTACAAGGCGGGGGAGACGTACACCGAGACCTACAACGTCGGTGCACCGGGGCCGCGGATGAACGAGAACGAGGGGATCGTGCGCGACGGCGACACCATCTTCGGTTCGCTGCCGCTGGTCAGTGACGGGGCGGGCCATTTCGGGATCGCCCGGTACTCGGGTGCGAGCACCACCGTCCACCGCAACGGTGAGCTGTTCGTGAAGAAGGACGTCGCCATCGACCAGGAGCCCTTCGCGCTGCCGTCGGAACCCGCCACGTACACGGTGTCGACCACGATCCACCGGGACCCGGAGGTCAACCGTACCGGGACCCGGATCGACGCCTCGTGGACCTTCGACTCGGCCCGCACCGAGAGCCCGACCATGCTCCCGGTCTCCACGGTCCGCTTCCTGCCGCGGCTCGCGCTGGACTCCACCGTTCCGGCAGGCGGCAAGCAGACCGTCCCCGTCGAGGTGCAAGGCGCGGCGGCCGGCGCCGACCTGAAGACCCTGCGGGTCCTGGTGTCGTACGACGACACGACGTGGCTGCCCGTCCCGGTCACGGCGGACAGGGTCACGGTGAAGGCCCCGGCGAAGGGCAAGGCGATCTCGCTGAAGGCCGTCGTCACCGACAAGGACGACAACGAGTCGACGGTCACCATCCACAACGCCTTCTTCGGCAGGTGAGGCGAGACCGGGCCGGCAACCAGGGGCGCCGCGCAACCGGATGAGAGATCGACGGGCGGAGCACGGCCCCGGGTGAGCCGGGACGAGCGGCCCGCCGGAACCGATGTTCCGGCGGGCCGCTCCTTCCCGTGCCGCCGCCACCCGGGGTCGGTGCGGGAACGACGCCGACTCGTCCGCACGATACGGAGGCCGGCTCCTCGACCGGTGCCGGGCCAGGCGCCCGCCCGCCGCCACGGCTCAGCGTGTCGGCACCCGGACCGGTCGAACGGGGCAGTCGGCCGGGGCGAGGCGCCCGTCCTGCCCGACCAGGGTCACGGACACAGCCCCCTGCGCATGCGCCGCGAACGCGGCCGTGCAGACGATCTGGCCGCGGGCGGCGGCAGTCAGCCCTTTCACCCGCAGACGCAGCATGACCTCGACGGTGCGGTCACCCATGACGATCCGGTTCGCGGCGGACGCCGCACGAGACAGCGAAGCGGCATTGTGGAACCCGGCCCGCCGTTCGGCCTTGTCCGGTCCGGCGAGCAGGGCGGTGACGGCCGCGAGTGGTGAGGGGGACTCGCCCATCCCCGCGCCCGGCGGGGACGAACCGCCGAGGCCGTCCCGTCCGGGCGACTCGTCCGGACGGGACGACGCGTCATCCGACCCGGCGGAGCCCGCGGTTCCGTTCTGCCACGGTGCTTCGACGGTTCGTGGCACGGGCAGCAGTTCGTCGTCGGGGGAGAGGAAGAACAACAGCATCCGTTCCTCGCGCGGGGGAAGCAGATCGGCGACAACCGGCCTGCCGGCCTCGATCACGGCCGTCTCCTGGATGCCGCAGCCCACGAGCGGGCCCCCGGCGAGCATCAGCAGCGCGGCGAGTCGGACCGTCCGACGCCCACGGAACGGCGACTTCTTCACGCGATGGTCTCCGTCCGGTCGCGGCTCTCCGCCGCCCCCGTGCCACCGTGCGCGCGTGACGGACCGTCCGGCGCTCCGCTCCCGGACATGGGCCCGTCGAAGGGCAGCTCCACAGTGAACAGGGCGCCGCCGCCGGCCGCGTTCCGCGCGTGGACCGTGCCGCCGTGCAGGTGCACGTTCTCCTTGGTGATCGCGAGCCCGAGGCCGCTTCCCGACGAGCGGGAACGCGCGGCGTCCGCCTTGTAGAAGCGGTCGAAGATGTGCGGCAGAGCGTGCGGTGGGATCCCGGGGCCGCTGTCGTGCACCTCGGTGATCAGCGCGTCCCCGCGTGCCGACAGCCGCACGGTGACCGGTTCGGCACCATGGCGCAGGGCGTTGCCGACCAGGTTGGCCACGATGACGTCGAAGCGGCGCGTGTCGAGGCGGATACGCAGGCCGTCGGGGAGTTCGGCGCGGACCCGGCCGAGCCACTGCCTGCCGGACAGGGTGTTACGCACGGCCTCCGCCGCGTCCACCTCATCGGTGTTGAGTTCCGCCGCGCGGGCGTCGAAACGGGAGATCTCCATCAGATCCTCCACCAGCACGGCGAGTTTGCCGGTCTCGGCGCTGATCAGGCGCACCGCCCGAGCGGTGTTCGGGGCGAGCGTCCCGGCCTCCTCGTCCACCACGTCCGTGACGGCGAGCATCCCGGCGAGCGGGGTGCGCAACTCGTGCGAGACGTCCGAGGCGAAGCGCCGGGCCCGTGCTCCGGCTTCCCGCAACTCCTCCACGGAGCGTTCGAGGCGGGCCGCCGACTCGTTGAACGTCCTGGCCAGGTCGGCCATCTCGTCCCGGCCGCGTACGGTGATACGTGTGTCGAGCTGCCCGCCGCCCATGGAGTGTGCGGCGCGCCGCAGTTCACGGACGGGGCGCAGCACGCTGCGCGCCGCGAGCAGTGCGGGCACCAGGGCCACGGCCAGCCCCGGCAGGGCGCCGTCGCGGGCAGCGGTCACCAGGGAGTCGATGTCGACGTCCTCGTTCGTCATGGGCATCACGGCGAAGAGAACCAGGCCGCTCGGCACCGCGGCGCCACCGGCGACGACTCGGGTCATCACCGGCATCCCGATGGTCAGATACGCGTTCCCGTCCTTGACGACCCGCTCGAAGCTGCCGTGTGCCGAGGTGAGCGTGGTGCGGCGCAGTTCCGGGGTGAGAACACCGGAGACGGGCCGGTCACCCGAGGAGACGCGCAACGAACCGTACTCGGCGAAGACGATCCACGGATGTGGTTTGGCGCGCGCCGCGATGTCGTAGAGGTCCCACCGCAGCGCATCCGGATCCAGGGGCAGGCGGGGGACGAACTGCTCGACCTCCTCGCGGAAGGAGGTGACAGCCGTGTCCTGCGCACGCACGAGAACCGCGTTGCGCGCCTGCCGATAGGTCAACGCGGCGGTCGTGACCGCGCTGACAGCGGCCACCAGCAGGAACGCGATCACCAGCCGGGTGCGCAGCCCGAACGCGGCGGCCGCTCCGGGCATCCTCACAGCGGACCGAAGCGGTAGCCGTAGCCCCGCAGGGTCTGAATGTAGCGAGGATCGCGGGACGGATCCTCGATCTTGGCGCGCAGTCGGCGCACACAGGCGTCCACCAGGCGGATGTCGCTGTGGAAACTGTGATCCCAGACCTCCTTCAGGAGCCGCTGCCGGCTGAAGACCTGTTCCGGTACCGCGGACAGGTGCAGCAACAGCTTCAGTTCGGAGGGCGCGAGGGCGACCGGGTCGCCCGACCTGAGGACGGTGTGACCGGCGCGGTCGATGTCGAGTTCACCGTGGTGCTCGACGGCGGGCCTTGCGTCGATCGGGCTCTCGGCGCGGCGCAGCACGGCACGTATGCGGGCCTCGATGACTTCGGTGCGGGCGGGCTTGACGATGTAGTCGTCCGCGCCCGCCTCCAGGCCGACGACGATGTCGACGTCGTCGCCGCGCGCGGTCAGCATGATGATCGGTAACTGGCTGGTCTCGCGTACCCGGGAGCACACCTGGACGCCGCTCATCGCGGGGAGCATCAGGTCGAGCAGCAGGATGTCGGGGTGAAAGGCACCCAGCGCCTCAAGGCCCGCCTCGCCGGTCACGGCGGCGTGGACCTCGTGCCCGCGCTGGCACAGCCCGATCTCGACGCCCTCGCGCACGGAGGGGTCGTCTTCGACGAGGAGGACGCGTGGCATGGCGGTGTCTCCGGGATCGTGGGGAGTGGTGGGTCGTCAGGGTTTGGGCGACTGGGGGCGGGGAGGAACCGGCGAGCGGATGACCGCGTGCGCGACGGCCCGCGTGCTGCGGGTCGTCCGACATCCCGAGTCAGTGGTCCGGGCGCGGACCTGCCCGGTGCGGCAGCGCGTCCGGCCCGGTCGGCCGCGGAAGCCGTGCCGGCCGTGCGAACGCGGCGGCGGCCGCCACCGACGCGTCGGTGGTGCCGGCGAACGGCTCTCCCGGCTCTGCCCCGTCCGGCGCGCGGGAGACCAGGAGCATGAGATCGCGACGGGGCATGTCGTACTCCAGGAGGTGGGGCAGCGGTGGATACCCATACTCGCAGGCGTGTGCGAGGCGATGACAGGCGGTCAGTTGTGCCGGGTGTGACCGGTTTCGTTACGGGCCGGGGTGAACGGGATGCGTGGATCGCGCCCCTCGCGCCGTCGACGGGCAGAATCCGATCAAGCCCACTTCACCACCGACCCCACATCTGGTCCGACAGCATCACGGGAAGGTCCGAGCAGCGGTGACAGCAGAGGCGTGGGGGAGTCGGCTGACGACGTACGGGGCCGTTCGGCGCCTACCACGCTCGTCCTGGCCAGTGACAACGGCGGAACCGACGCCCGTGTCCACCCAGAGCAGGGCGAAGTTCTCGGCCAAGGTCCCGTGCTCGTCCTGCTGCTCTGCCATCGCGGCCAGGTTCGCGCGGTGCCCAGGGCCTTCCGCAGCAGCGCCAGCATTGCGGGCGTCTCCCACCTGGCCAGGCCCTTGGACTTGACCAGACCGCCCCCGTCGCGGCCCACCGGGCTCGGCATGCCGATGACGGTGCGGTGGATGCGGCGAGGTGTCAGGCCCGTCCGGCCGAGGGTCGAGGCGAACGCCTCGTGGACGGTGCGGCACGAGGACTTCGCCGATTCCTCGGGCAGTGCGACGGATGCGGTGGACACGACCCGGCCGAGGATGTCGAGATCCTGGCCTCCGCTGTCCGGGGCGTCACGTGGATGCCAGCGGCGTGGGACAGTCCGGGCACGACGCCGTACGGCCCCACCGAGAGGAGGATTGGTACGTTCCGCCTTGCTGCTTCTGACCTCGCCTCCCCTCCCCACTCCCACCAGTCCACGGGATTGGTGGCGTGCTGCTGGAGATACGGCGACCGGCCATGGACCGGTCGATTCACCATGACGGCGGTATCCCGGCCGATCGGCCTGCTGCGCGGAGCCTCCAATCAACACTCCGAGGAACTGGCGGCGATGACCAGTTCTTGCCGGGTAGTGAGGTTTGCGGAGTTGATGGCGTGGGAGCTGCGGTAGCGCGGGGCATGGAGCCCAGCTGGTCAACGTCCTCGGCGGGTATGTCGAACACGATGGCTGTGGCACGCTGGGTGAACGGCAGAGAGTACTCGGTGTGCAGGTCGGCGCTGCCGCCGCTGGTGGCAGGCCCCGGTTCGTGGTGTCTCAGCTCCCCCCGGTGGCGCGGTGGCCGTGGCGGAAGAGCGGGGCCGCCGTGTCGAAGGGGACGTCCTCGCGGGATGCGGCAACGGCGGCGTCCGAGGCGGGGAGGTCGAACGGGAGCGTGCCGGTCATCGGGGCGCGGCCGAGCGCGGCGTCCAGCACGACCTCGTCCGCGGCGCCGAACTCGCCGATCAGCAGGGCCGCGTGCGGGGCGAGCGGGGTGAGCACCGCGGGCCGCTCCAGCTGCGCAGCGAAGGCCGTCGGGACGGCGGCCGCCAGGGCGGTGAGGCGCTCGACCTCGGCCGGGTCGAACTCCAGCGAGCCGCTGTGGAAGTGCTGCTCCAGCATCCCTTCGCGCCGCTCGTACGGAGTGGCGAGGCGGACCACGGCCAGCTCCGCCAGCTCCGGGTCCGCGACGACGGTGCCGTAGCCGGCGGCGACGGCGGGGTCGATGCCCTCGACGTACAGCCGGGTCGCGGTGCGCGGCCCGCCGGCGAGGTGGACCACGGAGCGGCGCTGGACCTCGCGCCCGAGCGCCCGGCCGTCCGGGGCGCCGACCAGTTCGACGGCCGCGTCCGGGTCGACGTACGGGGCGTCGAACAGGCCGAGGCGGAACTTGTCCCGCAGGATCCGGCGCACCGACTCGTCGAGCCGGGTCTCGGTGACGGCGCCGGAGCGGACGGCGGTCAGGATCAGCTCCGGGTCGGTCTCGCCGCCGAGCTGGTCGGCGCCCGCGTCCAGGGTGAGCGCGACCTGCTCGGCGACCGACAGCTCCTCGACGCCCCAGTGCCGCGGCCGTCCAGCTGCGCATCCTGCCCGCCACCGGCTGGACCCCGTTCGCCGAGGACCCGGCCGAGAACCTGCGCCACCTGGTGCTGCCCGCCCTCACCCTCGGCCTCACCGAGGCCGCCGTGTTCACCCGCACCCTGCGCGGGCAACTGCTCGACACCCTCGACCAGCCGTACATCGCCGCCGCCCGCAGCCGCGGCATGGGCACCACCCGGCTGCTGCTGCGCCGCGCCCTGCGGCCGTCCAGCCTGCCGCTGGTGACGCTGGTCGGGATCGGCATCGGGACCTCGCTGGGCGGCTCGGTGCTGGTCGAGTCGCTGTTCGCGGTGCCCGGCGTCGGCAGCCTGGCCGCCGGGGCCATCTCCGGCCGGGACTTCCCGGTCGTCCAGGCCGTGGTGGTGGTCAGCGCCGTCGGCGTGGTCGCGGCCACCTTCGCGGTCGACCTGCTGTACCGCACGATCGACCCGAGGATCGCCCATGAGCACCGCTGAGAACCTGAGCACCGCCGAGAGCCTGAGCACCGCCGAGAGCCTGAGCACCGCCGAGCCCGCCGCCGTGACCGTTGTCCAGGCGCGCACCGCCCGCTGCCGGCCCCCCGCCGGCGTGCTCGCAGCCGCGGCCTGGCTGGCCGTGGTCGCCCTCGCCGCCCTGCTGCTGCCTCTGCTGCCCGGCTTCGACCCGCTGCACGGCGACTTCGCCCACCCCGCCGCGGCCCCCGGCCCCGGCCACTGGCTGGGCACCGACGGCGCCAGCCGGGACGTCCTGCAGCGCACCGTCGCCGGCGCCCGCGCCTCCTTCACCGTCGCCGCCCTCACCATCCTGGTCGGCCTGCTCGGCGGCGGCATGCTCGGCCTGGCCGCCGGCTGGTTCCGCGGCCCGCTCGACAAGGCGATCGGCTTCGCGACCGACCTGCTGATGTCCGTGCCCAGCCTGATCCTGGTGATGATCGTGGTCTCGCTGCGCGGCCCCAGCATCACCGTGATCGGCACGCTGATCGGGCTGTTCACCGTCCCCCACTTCACCAGGGTGGTGCGCGCCGTCGTGCTCTCGCTCAGCGAACGCGGCTTCGTCCAGGCCGCCCGCATGCTCGGCACCGCCCCGCTGCGCATCCTGCGCCGCGAGATCGTCCCGCACGTCGTACCGGCCGCCCTCACCTTCGCCTTCACCGCCACCACCGTCGCCATCGTCGCCGAGGGCTCGCTCGGCTTCCTCGGCTTCGGACTGCGCCCGCCGGAGCCCTCCTGGGGCGGCATCATCGCCGAGGGCCGCACCGCCCTCGGCAGCGCGCCGTGGATCTCGCTGGCGCCCGCCGCGGTGCTCTGCCTGACCGTCCTCGCCCTCAACTACCTCGGGGAGCACCTGCGTTCGGGCGCTCCCACCGCCCCGAAGGGAGCGCGCGGATGACCTCCGCACCGCCCGTCCTCGACGTCCGCTCGCTGGACACCGTGCTGCACAACCCCGACGGCCGGACCCTGCACGTCCTGCACGGCGTCAGCCTCACCATCGCGGCCGGCGAGTGCCTCGGCGTGGTCGGCGAGTCCGGCTCCGGCAAGTCCGTGCTCGCCCGCACCGTCCTCGGCGTCGAGTCGCGCACCACCAGGGCCGTCGCCACCGGCTCGGTACTACTGAACGGCGAGGACCTGCTCGCCGCCACCCGCACCCGCCGCGCCGAACTGCTCGGCACCGGCATCGCCATGGTCCACCAGGACCCGATGACCTCGCTCAACCCGGTGGTCCGGATCGCCGACCAGGTCACCGAGTCCCTCACCAACCGGAGCCGGCTCTCCCGGCGCGAACGGCTGCGCACTGCCACCGGGTTGCTCGCCGCCGTCGACGTCCCCGACCCCGCCCGGCGGGCCCGCGCCCACCCGCACGAGCTCTCCGGCGGCCTGCGCCAGCGCGTCGGCATCGCCGCCGCCCTGGCCGGCGAACCCGCCCTGTTGCTCGCCGACGAACCCACCACCGCCCTCGACGTCACCGTCCAGCGCACCGTCCTCGACCTGCTCGACCAGCACCGGCACCGCCGCGGCCTGGCCACCCTGCTGATCACCTACGACATCGGCCTGCTGTACGGGCGGGCCCGCCGGATCGCCGTCATGTACGGCGGCCGGATCGTCGAGACCGGCCCCACCGAGGCCGTCACCCGCCACCCCCGGCACCCCTACACCGCGGCCCTGCTGCGTTCCGTACCGCGGGTCACCGGCCCGCTGCGCCGCACCCTGCCCGCGATCCCCGGCTCGCCGCCCGACCTCACCTGGCCCACCCCCGGCTGCCCCTTCGCCCCGCGCTGCGACCGGGCGACCGAACTCTGCACCACCACCGCCCCGCCCACCCGCGCCGCGTCCGACGGCCACACCGCCGACTGCCACTTCCCGCTCACCGCGCCCGACGAACCGGAGGCCGCGGCATGACCACCGCCGTCCTGGAGGCCACCGGCCTCAGCGTCGTCCACCGCACCCGCTCCGGCCCGCTGCACGCCGTCAGCGGCGTCGACCTGGCCCTGTACCCGCGCCGCACCCTCGCCCTGGTCGGCGAGTCCGGCTCCGGCAAGAGCAGCATCGCCAAGGCGCTGCTGCGGCTGCCCCCGCCCACCACCGGCACCGTCACCCTCGACGGCACCGACCTCGCCACCCTCTCCCCGCGCGCCCTGCGGGCCGTCCGGCCCCGCCTCCAGTTGGTCTTCCAGGACCCGCTCTCCTCCCTCAACCCGCGCCGGCGCGTGCGCGACATCGTCGCCGAGCCCCTCGACGCCCACCCCGACCCGGCCCGCGACCGCGAGGAGGTCGTCACCCGGCAGCTGGAGTCCGTCGGCCTGCCGCCCGCCCTGTTCGGCGACCGCCGCCCCCACCAGCTCTCCGGCGGACAGGCCCAACGGGTCGCCATCGCCCGGGCCTTGGCCGCCGGACCGCGCGTCCTGATCGCCGACGAGGCGGTCTCCGCCCTCGACGTCTCCGCCCAGGCCACGGTGCTCAACCTGCTGCGCGGGCTCACCGAGGAACGCGGACTGGCCGGCCTGTTCATCTCCCATGACCTCGGCGTCGTCCGGGCGGTCAGCGACGAGGTGGCCGTGCTCCAGCTCGGCCGCATCTGCGAGCGCGGCCCCACCGAGGCCGTCCTCGCCGCCCCGGCCCACCCCTACACCGCCGCCCTGCTCGCCGCCGTCCCCGAACCCGGCCGCCCACTGCGCGACACCGGCCTGCTCCCCGCCGACCCGCCCTCCCCGCTCGCCCCGCCCAGCGGCTGCCGCTTCCGCACCCGCTGCCCGCTGGCCGACACCCGCTGCGCCACCGAGGAGCCTCGGCCTCGGGAGGTGGCACCCGGCCGCACGGTGGCCTGCCACCGGCCGCTGGTCGGCACCACGGAGGCCTGACCGGCCGGGCACGGAAAGGCGCCGGTCACTCTGAGCTGCATGTCACTTCGCCGGAGCTTCGGGAGAACAGGGCACGCGGCGACGGCGGCGGGCGCGGGCTGCGCTGCTTCTGGGACCGGACCGAGGCTGTGCGCGCGGTATGGCGGCCTCGGTGAGCCGCCCGCCGACGCCTTCGGACTGGCCGGGAGACCTCACGGCCAGGACATCTGGCTGCACCAGCCCGATCGCGTCACGTGAGGCGTCGATCCCCGCCGAGACCCGCCAGGATTCAGGGCGACCAGAAAACTCTGCGTCTCACCTCGTCTCACACATCTCTCACAGACGAGTGCGCACGGGAGCACGCGAGAGGCTCTGACCTGGATTATCGCTGTCGCCACGGACCACGGCGGACCAGGTGGACATTACATAAGCTAGGGAGCATGGCCTACGAGATTCCGGTGACGCAAGCCCGAGCTGAGCTCGCCGAACTGATCAACCGCGTCGTCTACGGCGGTGAGCGAGTGGTCGTGACGCGGCACGGCAAGCCGCTCGTGGCACTCGTATCGGCCGCTGACCTGGAGCGACTGGAGAACGATGAGGCGGCCGCGGAGGAGCAGGTGATCAGCTCCGTCTCCTCGATCGGTTCCTCGGTGTCCGCTTCCGGCGAACGGCGGCGCTTCGGTATCGCGGCGGAGCACCAGGGGACTGACGAGCGGGGCCGCTGAGCGTCGGTCGAGGTCCGTGGCGCGTGGACGGTGGCCGGACGTGGCCACGATCCCCACGCGCCGGGGAGGACACCGATGGCCGCCCGACGGCAGGAGGCTCGCGCCGAAGGCGCTGCCCCGCCGACTGCGGCGTCGGATGCCGTGCATCGCAAGGCACAGGGACGTCCGCGTACTGGATGGACGCGGACGTTCCGACGACGCGGCGAGATGCCGTGACTGTCGTCGTGCGCCCGCCAAGGATCACGGGACAGCCCTTACGGCCAGCCTCAGTTAACGCGCCGGAAAAACTTCGGCTCTAGCGTGCATACCTCGCCGCGAGGCACCCGTTCGACGTTCGGGAGTCCGTCGACGGCGGCTGGTGTCCGCTGCGCCCAGGGCCGGTACCGGGCACAGGACTGTGAGGTGGAGGCATGCAACTGACCCCGCATGAACAGGAACGCCTGCTCATCCATGTGGCTGCCGACGTGGCTCATCGGCGTCGGGCGCGCGGCCTGTGGCTGAACCATCCGGAGGCGGTCGCGTTGATCACCGCACATCTGCTGGAGGGCGCCCGCGACGGCCGCACGGTCTCCCAGTTGATGGCGTCGGGCCGCAAGGTGGTCGCCCGCGACGACGTCATGGACGGAGTGCCCGAGATGATCCATGACGTCCAGGTCGAGGCCACCTTTCCCGACGGAACGAAGCTCGTCACCGTCCACGAACCGATCGTCTGACGGGGCGTGGCGACGATGATTCCCGGAGAGATCCTCTACAGGGACGGGCCCGTGCCGTTCAACGAGGGCCGTGCCGTCACCCGCCTCACTGTTCTCAACGCCGCCGACCGGCCCGTCCAGGTCGGCTCGCACTACCACTTCGCCGAGGCCAATCCGGGCCTGGACTTCGACCGTACGGCCGCCCATGGCCTGCGGCTGAACATCGCCGCCGGGACCGCAGTGCGCTTCGAACCCGATATCCCCGGCGACATCGAACTCGTTCCACTCGCCGGGCGGCGCATCGTCCCCGGGCTGCGGGGCGAGACCGGAGGTGCCCTCGATGGCTGAACTCGACCGCGCCGTCCATGCCGATCCGTTCGGCCCCACGACCAGGGACCGCATCCGGCTGGCCGACACCGATCTGCTCGTCGAGATCGAGGAGGACCGCTCGGGCGGCCCGGGACTCTCAGGCGACGAGGCCGTGTTCGGAGGCGGCAAGGTGCTCCGCGAGTCGATGGGCCAGGCGCGCACGAGCCGCGCGGAACCGCCGCGCCCTGCGCATCGGGCTCGGCGGAGAGCAGCGGCACCCTCACCAGCCGTCTCACCGTGTACCGCGCCGGCCGTCCGCTGATCGACCAGCAGACGGCGTACGGTCCAGGAGCGCCCGGCGGCTGGGACGGTCCGGCCGTCCTGGGCGGGCACCGTGCAGTCGGTCAACTTCTCCTCGTCGACCCGTCGTTCGACGACACATGCCCCGAAGCGCGCCCGCTGGGACCGGGCGCCGTCCTCACTCCGCTCGCCGGACCGGCCGTGCTGGTGACGGCCCTCGCTCCCGACGCCCGTCTGCTGCGCGCCACCCTGGACAGCGCGATGAACGACGTACTCGGTGCCTCAGCGGGGTGAACACCGCTCAGCGGGACACGGGTGTCCGGTTATCGATTCGGTAAAGAAGTGTGCGTACGGCCTGTTCTCAGGAACCTCACAGACGACAGGATCCGCGGGAGGTCATGTAATGAAACGCGCCGCCACCGGCGGCGCTTCAGATGTGGGGGAGGTTCCACTTGAGACGCACAGCAGTGCTCGGCTCGGCCGGCGCTCTGATCGCGGGCACGCTCATAGCGGGCGCGGTGACCGCACCGGCGGCCACGGCCGAAGGCCGTCATCACGGTTCCGAGGCGCGTGGCGTACAGGTCGCCGCGGCACGGGCGGCCAGGTCCGGCATCGACTGGAAGGACTGTCCGGCCGACTGGGCCCTGGCCAAGCCGATCCAGTGCGGCTGGGTGACCGTGCCGCTCGACTACGCCAGGCCCGACGGCAAGCAGATCAAGCTCGCCGTCGACCGGCACGTCAGCACCGGCACGAAGGACGAGCGACAGGGCGCCCTGCTGTACAACCCGGGCGGGCCCGGCGGTTCGGGGATGCGGTTCCCCACCCGGATCACCAACAAGAACCCGCTCTGGGCGAACACGGCGAAGGCGTACGACTTCGTCGGCTTCGACCCTCGCGGCGTCGGCCACTCCGCGCCGATCTCCTGTGTCGATCCCCAGGAGTTCGTCAAGGCACCCAAGGCCGACCCCGTACCCGACTCCGAGGCCGACAAGCGCGCCCAGCGCAAGCTCGCCGCCGAATACGCGGACGGTTGCGCCCGGCGCAGCGGCGACATGCTGCCGCACATGACCACCCCGAACACCGCCCGCGACCTGGATGTCATCCGCGCCGCCCTCGGTGAGGAGAAGCTCAACTACCTGGGCGTCTCCTACGGCACCTACCTGGGAGCGGTCTACGGCACGCTCTTCCCGACCCACGTCCGCCGCATGGTGGTCGACAGTGTCGTCAACCCGGCCAAGGACAACATCTGGTACCAGGCCAACCTGAACCAGGACATCGCCTTCCAGGGGCGCTGGGACGACTGGAAGGCATGGGTCGCCAAGAACGACTCCGTCTTCCACATCGGCAACACCCCCGCGAAGGTCGAGCAGGCGTGGCTGGAGCTGCGCGCCGCCGCGAAGAAGAACCCGATCGGCGGCGTCGTCGGCCCCGCCGAGCTCATCGGCTTCTTCCAGAGCGCGCCGTACTACGACTCCTCCTGGGCGCCCGTCGCCCGGATCTGGAGCGACTACCTGGGCGGCGACACCCAGGCTCTGGTCGACGCGGCGGGCCCGGACATGTCCGACACCGCCGGGAACATCTCCTCGGAGAACGGCAACGCCGTGTACACGGCGGTCGAGTGCACGGACGCCAAGTGGCCCACCAGCTGGCAGAAGTGGGACCGCGACAACAGCCGGCTGCACAAGGAATACCCGTTCATGACCTGGGCCAACGCCTGGATGAACCTGCCCTGTGCGACCTGGTCGGCGAAGCAGCAGACCCCGCTGAACGTGAAGACCGGCAAGGGCCTGCCGCCGGTGCTGATCGTGCAGTCCACGCGTGACGCCGCCACCCCGTACGAAGGCGCCGTCGAACTGCACAAGCGCTTCAAGGGCTCGCGCCTCATCACGGAGCGGGACGCCGGTTCGCACGGCGTCACCGGTCTGGTCAACCCCTGCATCAACGAGCGGGTGGACACCTACCTGCTCACGGGCAGGACCGACCGCGACGACGTGACGTGCGCCCCGCACGCCACACCGAAGCCGTAGCACTCACAGCAGACGGACACGGGCGGCCGGTGGCCTCGAACCCCCGGCCGCCCGTTCCCCTGTGTGCGGGGGTCCGTCTCATGCCTTCCGGTCGTACGTCGCCAGCCAGGCGTCCTCCGCCGCGTAGTCGAAGAGCTTCTCCCCGTACGCCCGCAGCATGACGGGATAGGCCTCCCTCCAGTCCCTTCCCTCCAGCTGTGCGGAGATCCACTCGACCGTCGCCGGAAGCGACTGCGCATAGCCCGTCACCGGCCGGTACCCGAGCTCCTGCTCCGCGGCCGTCATGTCGTACACGATGGGGTGGGCGGCGCTCCACGGCGTCGAGCCGACTCCGTCCTCACCGGGCGCGCCCGCCATCAGCACGGTCTCGGTCCTCCGGCCGAACACCGCGTCGACGGCCTCACCGATCTCCGTGACCGTCGGCGCCTGCGGGTCCCCGGCGTTGAGCACCCGCGAACCGGGCCGGCCGGCCGCGAGCCGGATCAGCTCGGCCAGATTGGAGACATGGACCGGGTGGAACCTGGACGTCCCGCCGTACGAGAGCACCCGCCGCCCGCGGCCGTCCAGAAGCCGCTTCACGAAGTACAGCTCGCGCGGCGACCTGCAGTGCACCCCGTGAATCGCGCCGGCCCGCAACAGCGTCACCGGCAGCGCGTCCCCCGCCGCCAGCAGATCCTGCTCCAGCCGTATCTTCCGGGTTCCGTAGGTGGCGTCGCCGGCCGCCACGGTGCGCTGGGTCTCCGGGATGGGCACGGGGTATCGCGGAGACCCGTCGGGTTCGCCCTGGGTGTCGAAGCCGCGGCCCCGATCGTCCTCGTACACCGCACCGCTGGAGATGACCACCGCCGAACCGATCCGGTTCGCGAGACCGGTCAACTGACGGGCGTGGCCCCCGCCGTAGGCCACCATGTCGACCAGTACGTCACAGCCCTCACCCAGTGCCGTCGCGAGCGCCCCGTCCGCGTCCCGGTCGAGAGCCGTCGCGCGCACCGCGTCGTCCCACCCCGCGTCCCGCCCGCCGCCCCGCGAAGCGGCCGTCACCTCCCAGCCGTCCTCGACGAGCGCCTGCACGGCGGCCCGCCCGATCTGTCCCGTCGCTCCCAGAACCCATGCGTTTCCCTTGCTCATGAGGAGCACGCTAGGCCGAGGTCGGAGCCCGGACCAGCGGAGTTCACCGAGCGCGGATTCGCCGTCGGCGTCGCAGCTTCGGGAACTTCTTCGGCTTCGCGTCCTGCCCGTCCTGCGCGGCCTTCACCTTGGCTGCGTACTCGTCGACGTACTCCTGTCCGGAGAGGCCGAGGATCGCGTACATGATCTCGTCGGTGACGGCCCGGATCGCCGCCTTCTGGTTCTCCAGACCGGCGTAGCGCGAGAAGTCCAACGGTTCGCCGAAGCGGATGGTGACCCGTCTGATCCGCGGGACGACCTGTCCCGGCGGCTGGATCTCGAACGTACCGACCATCGCGCACGGCACCACCGGCACCTGCGCGGTGATCGCCATCACGGCCACGCCGACCTTGCCCTTGTAGAGCCGTCCGTCGTGCGAGCGGGTGCCCTCCGGATAGATCCCCAGCAACTCGCCCCTGGACAGAACCCCGAGCCCTTCACGGATCGCGGCCTTCCCCGCGTCCTTGCCGGACCGGTCCACCGGAATCTGCCCGATGCTGCGGAAGAAGGCGGCGGTCAGCCGCCCCTTCACCCCCGGTCCGGTGAAGTACTCGGCCTTGGCGAGAAACGTGATGCGCCGTTTCAGGATCGCGGGCATCAGGAAATGGTCGGAGAACGAAAGATGGTTCCCGGCGACGATGGCCGCGCCGTCCTTCGGAATGTGTTCCAGGCCCTCGATCCTGGGCCGGAAGAACAGCCGTAGCAGCGGCCCGAGGATGACGTATTTGAGCACGTAATAGAACACGGGGCGGCTCCTGGGGCCTCTCGTTCGGATCACGCCGGGCCCGGCTTCCTCGGCGAGCGGCGGTTTCTGCGCGGGTTCTACGGGACAGCCCTCAGGGACGGGGACCGGGCCGACTGCTGACGCTTCATCATGACCGAACGCTGTTCCCCTGAACAGGACGAACGCAAGCGCCCTGTCCCGGCGCGAGCCGCGGGCCGCGGAGCGGCGGCACGGGCACCCCTCCGGCACGGAGAACGCCGGGTCGGCACAGGTGGTCGGATCCGTGCCGGATCGCGGTGCGCACTCCGAAGAGGCGGCTCACGCGTGGTTCGCGATGCCTTCCGTGACGGGGGCGAACAAGGTTTCCCGGTTCCCCGGCAGATGCCGCACTGCGGCGCTGAGGTGGAAGCGGGCCACCGTCCACTCGTCGGGCCGGGCCTGAGGCCCGTGCTCTTGGATCGCCTGCAGGCACCGGTCGATGAACTCCGGGTCCTCTTCGTCCCAACCCGGCCGCTCGCACGCTTGTCCTGCCTCTGGTGACTCCTCGAACCGGTCGTTCCATCCGGTGGCCGCGCCCAAGAGGTGGAGCAGATGGCTCTCAGGGGCCGGCAGGACACCGCGCAGGCCCTCGGTGGTGAATTCGCGCTCTGCGTCCCCCGCCAGGTCCGAGCACCCGGTTGCCGCGGCGACCGGAATCGCCCAGTAGTTCTTGTCATGCGCGCCGGTCGTCCGTCGCATGTGTTCGCTCGCGAAGGCTGCCATCGCCTCCGGGACGTCGATCAGCGGTGACAGGACGGTGTCGCTGCTCTAGTCGAAGCCGAAGTAGTAGTGATGCCCATCGCGTACGAGCGATTCGATACCGCCGACATGGGCGATCCGTCCGGGCAGAGGATCGAAGCGCTGGGCGGGTTTCCGTTCCATGTACGCGACCGTAGCGGCTGCCGCTGACATTCCCGGAGCTCGGCTTTCCGCTCCGGGGGTCCGCGGACGAGCGAGTCGGGCATGTGCTTTCCCTGCGGAAAGTACATGACATGATGGCAGTGGTTTCCTGGTCGAGACACCGGCGGAAGAGCACTGGAGCGCATGATGGAACAGAACACCACTGCCGACGGACCACCCGACGCCACGCTCTCGGCCGACTCCGCGACGAGTGCACTGCGGGACATCGGCGCCGCCCAGGCCCGCGCCCGGCTCCAGGCCCGGATCGTGCCTGCCTGGTACGGGCCGGCCGGCGGTGCCGTCCTCGCGATCTACCTCGTGGTCGCACAGAGGCTCATGGAGGCGGACAGGTTTCTCGTTCAGCAATGGGTCGTGTGGCCGCTGGCAGGGCTGGTCGTCCTTGCGCTCAGGCGGGCCTCGAAGCGGAGCAGGGGTGTGATCGAGCCCAGGTCCGCACAGTCCAGGGCGGAGCGCCGGAAGCAGATCCTCACCATCCTGGTCCCCACCGTCGCCGCTGCCGGCCTGGCGTCGGGAGTGTGCTGGGCGGCCGGTGGCGGTGCACACGTCACGGTCGTCGCCATGGCCGTCACGCTGGGGCTCGGCCACTGGATCGGCTTTGTCCGGCACAACGCCGTGTTCAGGCACCGACTCCAGGAACTGGTGTGAAGGCCGACCCACCCCAGCCGCAGGGGCCCGCCCTCGACGAGACGCTCCACACTCCTTCGCGGTTGGCTGTCGCGGCCTTCCTTTCCGCCTGCGCAGAAGCCGAGTTCGCGGTGGTTCGTGACCACTGCCGGGTGTCCGACTCGGTCCTGAGCAAGGCCGCATCGGCCCTGGAGGCCGTCGGATACATCGAGATCCGCAAGGGCTACGTCGGCAAGCGGCCGCGGACCTGGCTCTCCCTCACCCCCGCAGGGCAACTCTCACTGGCCCGACACGTCACAGCGCTGCAGAACATCGTCTCCGCGGCCCAGAACCTCGGCGCGAGCACCAACGTCCGGCCGGCCGGGCCGACGGGTACCACCCGCTGATCAAGATGGCGGCACCGCGATCCCGGTCATTCGGCCGGTGGCGGGCCCGCCGCCCTCACACTGGGGTGCGAAGGTGCCACGCGGGCAGTCGCGGCGGCCGGTCCGGCCCGGCCGCCGCGGTGGAGGAAGCGCCAGACACCGGTGCCCGCGTCGCCGGTCATGGGCGACCACGACGGTGTCACACCCGCGCCTCGCCCTCCTCGCGACCACCGGTTCGCAGCCGGACGGGACCCAGCAGTCCGCTGACCCGCTGCCCCTGGAAGACGAAGTGGGTCGGGCTCGCCGCGTCCAGGTGAGGTGCCAGCGTCCCGAACACGGTGATGTCGAGGGTGTTGGCCCCGGGCACGACCAGACCCGTCAGATCGAATACGTACGGGGAACACACCCGCACCCCGGCCCCGACGTCACCGACGCGCACCTCCGCCGTCCCCCGGACCCGTCCGAGGTCCAGCGACACGGGACCCTCCGCGGCGCCTGCAGGCACGTTCACCGACCGGCGGTACCGCACGCCGCCGCTGTACTCGGCGAGGCCGCGCGTCTCCCAGTCGCCGAGGCGAATCCTCCCGGGGCCGACCTCGCAGCGCACCGGACCGGCCAGGGCGGCGCCTCCCTCGCGACCGGGAAGCGTCCGGACACGCAGGGCCGCGGTCCGAGGGCCGGAGGGCGCGCCGGTCGCGAGGTCCACCGTCATGGTCCGCATGTCCCGGGCGTCGATGGCGGTGACCGCCGCATCGCACTCGGAGCCGTCCACGAAGACCGTCGCCTCGCCGTAGAAGCGGACCGTCAGCCCGACCGCTCCGGGCGGCAGTTCCCACCACAGCCACTCCACTGCTCCCCGGCGCCCCGGTACGGCGAACCGGACCGGCACCACCGTGCCGTCGTCCGCGTCCGGGTCCAGCCACGCGGCGCCCGGCAGCGGATGAGGGCGGCGACGCAGATACAGGGCGGCCGGGTCACCCACCTGCTCGCGACGCACCGCGACCGGCTCGCGTCCCCGCCCGCTCCCGGCCCACCACCTGGCATCGCTGTGCAGCGTCGCGACCCGGTCGCCGTTCCCGTCGTCGAAGACCGCGTCCACCAGGACCGCGCGGTCACCGCCGCCCGACGCATCGACCGTGATGCCGTTGTCACCGATGCGCAGGGCCGCCGTCACGTCATGCCGTCGCACGCGGGGCACCGCGTGTTCGGCGTACGGATCGAACCCGCCCTGTCTGCCCACGACATGTCCATTGACGCGCAGGAGGCAGGGCACCCGCGCGGCGACCTGGACGACGGCCCGGACGGGGAGGGCCGTCAGACGCAGTGTCGTGCCCATCGTTCCGGCTGCGTGAATCCACTCCGGGCGCCGGTAGCGCCCCGGATCGCGTACGAGTGCCACGTGCGCCCGCAGTTCGCAGTCCTGATCGGGTGTCAGTTCCAGTTCGAGCAGGTGGCGGCCCGATTCCACCCGTAGCGGGCCCATCGCGAGGTGGCCCCCGTCGTCCAGGGCGACGGGCGCACCGTCGATCCGGACCCGCTTCGCCGCCGCGGCACCGACCGCGAGATGTCCGTCGAAGTCCTCGTCGAGGAACAACTCCGTGCACAGCAGCGCCGTCCGTCCGGCGGCCGAGGGGCCGATGTGTACGAACTCCTCCGGCACATGTCCCTTGGGCCCCAGCACGGCACGGTGGACAGGGTCCTTGCGCACTCCCAGGGTGTCGGACCATGCGAGGGTCGACGCGCCGTCGGTTCCGGCGTCGTCGCGGAGCAGCAGCGCGTGCGGACCGAAGGTCGCGTGGACCGTGTCCCCGGCCTGCTCGATGGCGCGGTCCGGCATGGCCCAGCCGTCCCGTACGCCGTCCTCCCCGGCCGCTTCCACCCGGTGCCGGAAGGTCCGGCACTCGGTGACGGCCGGGCCGCTGGGCGGGCCGGTGGCGGGTCGGGCGAAGTCGCCCCAGGTGTTGTCGAGGGTCGGGACGAGTGTCATGTCCCACTCGGCCTCCGGAGGGATCCCGGTGGTGGTGACGGCCGCCGCGGCACCGGGCGTGCCGGACACCTCGGTCGGGGCCGCCTCCCCGGCGCGGTCCGGAAACACCAGCAACGCCGCGGGCCCCCGATCGAAGGGCACGTCGACCTCGGCGTATCCGGCGTCGTCGTCGACGGGCCGTACCGGCAACGTCCGGGGCGCGCCGCCGAAGGGGTCGACGAGGAGGGCCGGGCCCACCGCGTCCGGCACCCGCACCCGTACCCGTGCGCGGCGCGCGTAGCGGTCGGGGTCGAAGTCGTACCGGGCATCCAGCCAGCCCAGTGCGGCACCGCGCTCGTCGGGTGCCGTGACGGCCGCCCGGGTGGCCCGTGGGGATCCCGCGGTCAGGAACACGACCGTGGCGCCCTCCGTGCGACGCGCGAGTGCGGGGACCGGGGCCCGGACCACCGGGTGCGGTCCCGTGAGCGCAGCGGCCAGTGAACCCGCCGGATCGTCCGTTCCGGCGACGAAGAGGGCCCTGCCGTCCGCGAAGCACGCGCGCAGCTCGGTCGGCACCGTGTCCGGGCCGGGGCCGACGACGTGTTCGGGGAGGGCGCCGACCGCGATCAACTTCCCACCGGCCCGGACGAATTCGACGAGACGCCGTGCCGTCTCCTGTTCCAGGACCGTGCACGCGGGCAGCACGACCGTGGCGTACGCCTCGTTCGCGACCCTCAGCCGCACGTCGCCGTCACATGTCGCGACCCCGGCGCGTGCCAGGGACGCGTCGTCGATGACGTCGGCGTCGAGGCCGAGTCGGTCCATGAGGCCCGGACGGGTGTGGAACCAGGCCATGTCGCCGACGAGTTCCAGATACGTCGCCTGGGCCCGCCTCGCCGCGTCCGTGACTCCGTCGGGCGCGGTACCGGCCTGGGCCGTGGTGGTCGGCAGCAGGATCGCGGTGTCGCACAGATGGTGGCCGAGGCTCAGGATCGCGCACAGCCGGCTCACGGCATCGGCGAAGGCACGATGGTGGCGCCAGTACGGCTGACGCCAGTCCGTCGCGGGCGGTGCCCACTCCCACCAGCCGCCCTTGGTCGTGTAGTAGACGGCATGCGGGTTGTAGAGGGTCGCTCCGGCGCGGAGCCACGGCAGCAGCCAGTCGAACGTCTCCTCCGGCGTGCCGCCCCAGCCGGTGGAGTGGAAGGCCTCGATCCAGGTGCGGGGGCGGCCGTGGAGATGGGCGAGCGAGGAATGGATGCGGGCGTCCCCGTGGTGGTCGGAGCCGGGGGCCGAGAACCAACGGTGGGTGCGGGCGTAGTCGGCGTACAACTCCACGCCGGCGACGGGGTGTCCGGCACGCGCCGGGTCCTGCTGGTCGCAGCCGATGAGCAGGCCGTGCCGGTCGTGCCAGGCGGCCAGCGGCCGGAAGAACGCCTCCTCGGCCAGTTCGGCGCGGGTCACCTGGTAGTCGCGCCGGACCCGGTGGGCGTCCGCATCCGGGCTGTCGTCGTACAGGGCGTCGAGCCGTGCGGTGATGTCGTAGCCGCGCAGGCGGAGAAAGGCGTCGGCGAAACCGGGGGACCAGGTGGGCAGGGACGGCAGCTCGTCCTGGAACGAGCCGACGACGACGGTACCCAGCCGGTCGCCCAGCCGGCGCTCGAACTCCCCGTGCACCCGGTCCAGCAGCGCCGCACACGCCCGGGTGCCGAGGTAGTCGAAGCCGAGCGGCACATGGTGATGGAGCGTCAGGTGCCACCGGCCCGCGCCCGGCGCCCGTACCACCCCGTCGTCCACCGCGACCGGGACCGCCGGGCCGACGGTCCGGCCGGCGGCGTCGACCGGTTCGGCGCGGCCCGCCAGCGGGCGGCCGTCCGGGGGACACCGCAGCTCTCCGGTCGGCACCGCCGCGGAATCGACGACGGCACACAGCCGGACGAGCCGGCGGCCGGCGTGCGCGGGGTGTTCGTCGACCAGACGCGCCTGGAGGTCCGCGCCGGAGAAGCCGAGCTGGTCGTAGAACCACAGGCTGACGCCGAGTTCGCCGGCGTCGTCGCACACGCCGTCGAGCAGATCCCACCACGCGTCGGACATGAAAGGCGGGTCGTCGGCGTCGGAGCCGAACAGGGGGCCCGACGGCGCCAGATTGAGGAGCACGAGGTTGTGCACGCCGCCCTCCGCGAACCGTTCCAGCTGGGCCCGCAGCCGAGTGGGGTCGAGCCGTTCTCCGCTCCACCACCAGATGGCCGTGGGCGAGAAGGCACGCGGGGGTTCTGCGAGGATCGCGGCGATGCTCGGGGGGAGCGACGGATGCACCGGGTGTGTCATGAGATGTCCTCAGCCCTTGAGACCGCCCGCGAAGCCCTTGATCACATAGCGCTGGAGAAGTACGAACACCACCAGGATCGGCAGCGCCGCCAGTACCAGTCCGGCGAAGACGAGTCCGTAGTCGGAGACGTACTGACCGACGAACGCGAACACACCGACGGGCACGGTCTCCTTGTCGGAGCCGCCCAGGTACAGCAGCGGGGTGAAGAAGTCGTTCCAGACGAACACGGCGTTCAGGATGATCACGGTGCCGGTGATCGGGCGCAGCAGAGGAAAGACGATCCGGGTGAACGCCTGCCGGTGGTTGCAGCCGTCGATGAGTGCGGCCTGTGCGTAGTCCTGCGGCAGGGCCCGGATGAATCCGGTGTAGAGGAAGACGGTGAAGGGCAGTTGAATGCCGGTGTAGAAGAACACCATGCCCTGGTACGTGCCCAGCCAGCCCAGGTCGTCGACGAGTTCGTAGAGCGGGATCATGCCGAGCTGGAAGGGCAGCACAATGCCCAGCAGGAAGAGGATGTACACCCCGTAGCCGAGGCCGCGGGCACGGCGCGCGAGGCAGTAGGCCCCCGCGGAACCCAGGACGACGAGGAGCAGCAGACTCGCGACGGTGATGATCGTGCTGTTGAGCAGGGCGGGCCCCAGGGACGCGGAGGACCAGGCATGGCCGAAGTTGGCGAAAGTGGGCGGGGAGGGGAGCGAGAGGGGGGAGTCCGAGATCTGCCGGGGGTCCTTCATCGCCAGGGTGATCAGGGCGTACACCGGGAACAGGAACACCACGGC
This sequence comes from Streptomyces sp. NPDC088252, assembly GCF_044740965.1. Taxonomy (NCBI): domain Bacteria; kingdom Bacillati; phylum Actinomycetota; class Actinomycetes; order Kitasatosporales; family Streptomycetaceae; genus Streptomyces; species Streptomyces sp. NPDC088252. The sequence continues at coordinate 210,821 of NZ_JBIURS010000009.1, forward strand.
GACTGCGATCATGACCAGTTCGAGGACGTATCGCCCGTAGCGCGGTCGGCGCCCCGCGCGCTCGGGTTTCCGTGCCACGGGTCCTCGGGGCGGTGCGGTGCTCACGCGGTGACCTCCCTCGCGCGCAGATGATGGAGCTGGACCAGGGAGACCGCGGCGACGAACAACGCGAGGACGAGGGCGACGGCGGTGCTGTAGCCGAACTTCCCGTACACGAACGCTTCCTTGTACAGCACGGTCGACAGCGTCTCGCTCGCGGTGCCGGGGCCGCCGCCCGTGGCGGCGTAGACCTGGTCGAAGAGCTTGAGACCACCGATGGTGGACAGCATGAGGTTGATCGTCAGGGCCGGGGCCAGCAGCGGCCAGGTGACATGGCGGAAGCGCTGCCAGGAATCGGCGCCGTCGATCCTCGCGGCCTCGTGGAGTTCGGCCGGGACGCCCTGGAGACCGGCGAGGAAGACGACCATCGAATAGCCGGCGTACTGCCACACGACCATCGCCGCGACGGACCACAGGGCGAGCGAGGGATCGCCGAGCCAGTCCTGACGCAGACCGCCGAGTCCGATCGCACCGAGGACGCCGTTGAGGCCCGCGCCGTTGTCGGGGTTGTAGACGTACTTCCACAGGATCGCGACCATGACGGGGCTGACGACGGCGGGCGCGAAGAAGATCAGTCGCAGCAGGGCGCGGCATCTGATGTGGGTGTGGACGCCGAGCGCGAGCAACAGCCCGACGCCGTTCTGGACGACGACCACGGCGATGGTGAGCAGCAGGGTGTTGCTGACGGACTCCAGGGCCCGGCTGTCGTCCAGCAGGGTGCGGAAGTTGTCCAGCCCGGTGAAGGAGAAGCCGCCGATGCCGGACCAGTCGGTGAAGGCGTACATCACCCCGGCAAGGCTGGGGTACAGGACGACGACGCCGTACACGACGAGCGCCGGGACCACGAAGATCCACGACGGGGTGGTGTGATCGCGGTGCCGGACGCGGCGGACCGGGTCGGCGGACGGGCCCGCGACCTTGCCGGCCGTGCCGGGTACTGACCTCTCGGAGGTCCTCGTCACGACTTCTTCCCGTAGGCCTCGTCCATCTGTCCCAGCGCGCCGTCGACATCCGTCCTGCCCGCGAGCAGATTCTGTACGGCGGCGAAATGGGCGGGCTGGACCTCGGCGTTGGGCCAGCTCTGGTCCATGAACGGGACGGCCCGGTTGTCGTCGATGACGGGCAGGAAGCCGTCGAGGGCGGGGTCGATCCTGGTGGACGCGTCGCGCTTGAACGGGATCGCGGCCACGGACTGGGCCCAGCGGTCGACGTTCTTCTGTTCCCCGAGGAATTCGATGAAGGCCTTCGCCCCGGCTGCCTTCTTGGACCGCGCGGAGACACCGAGACCGACGACGATGCCGGCCGGGATCCACAGACGCGCCGCGTCGTCACCGCCGGGGAACGGGAACATGCCGAGATCGTCCGGTGTCCCGGTGGCCTGCCGGAAGTTGGCGAGCACGGCGGAGACCTGGACGGCCATGGCCGCCTTGCCGCTCGCGACCATCGAGGTCTGCTGCTCGTACGTCGTCCCGTTGGGGTTGTCGTTGAAGAAGCCCCGGCGCTGCAACTCCTTGTACTTGCCCATCGCGTCGGCCCACCCGGAGCCGCGGAAATGAGCCTTTCCCGCGGCCATCTCGGCGTCGAAGCCGGGGTTCTTCGCGTAGACCGCGTTGGGCACCAGCGCGTAGGTGATCAGCTGGGTGACCCAGGCAGTCTGTGCGCCGAGCGCGATCGGGATCACGCCCTTGGCCTGCAACTTGGCGCAGACGTCGAGCAGTTCGCCCCACGTCCCGGGCGGCCGGACCCCGGCCTTGGCGAAGGCTTTCTTGTTGTAGATGGCGCCGATGACGCTGCTGCCCGCCGAATACAGATACGTCTTGTCCTGGTACCGGTACGCCGGATGGAAGTTCGCCGGGACCTCCTTGGCCCACGGCTGGCCGCTGAGGTCGGCGAGCAGCCCGGCCCTGGCCAGCTCGACCATGGACATGGCACTGCCGCTGCCCGGATAGAGCACATGCACATCGGGGGCGTTGCCCCCCGCGAGCTGGGTGCGCACCACCGTCTGCACCTGGTCCGTGGGTGCGAAGGAGGTGGAGAACCCCTCGCCGGGACGGGACTTGCGGTACAGCCCGAGGAGATCCTCGATCGGCTTCTGCTGGTCGGCGACGCCGACGATGCGCAGCTTGCCGGAGGCTCCGCTCGAATCGGAGCAGGCCGTCAGCGCGGGGGGAAGAGCGGCGAGTGCCGCGACCCCGCCCCCGATCCGGAGGAATCCCCGGCGCCCGACCGTGCTCCGGCCCGCTTGGCTGTGAGAACCCGTCGTCATGGTGTGTCCTCCTCGTGCGAACAAGCGAACGATGGTTTCGCCGCCGGTCCTGATGCACGTGGGCTCGGGGTGGGCGACGGTCGAAGACATTCCGCGTGCGGCGTCCCGGCGGGGTCGTCGGCCGGCGGACAGGCCGCGGTGAAGCGGTAGACGCCCGAGGACACGCGGTAGAGAACCTGGTCGGGGCGGGTCGCGATCAATGTGACATGGGGGTCGTCGGCGCTCGGGACCGCCCCCGATTCATGGACCGAGCAGGGGTCCGTGGTCGGCACGTGCACATCGGCGACGGCGCCGGGCGGCACCCGGACACGCAGGGCGAGCCGGTCGCCGTTCCTTTCCCAGGACACCTCGACGGTGCCGCGGACCGATGCGTGACGGGCGCTCGCGTGTCGCAGGGAGCCGGGGCGGGGCCGTACCCGCAGATGGCGGTATCCGGTGGAGTCCGGTACCTGGTCCAGGCCTGCGACACCGCGGTAGAGCCATTCGCCGATCGAGCCGAGCGCGTAGTGGTTGAAGGAGTTCATGGACGGAGCACGGAACCCCGCCCCGGGCGTCCATCCGTCCCAGCGTTCCCAGATCGTGGTGGCGCCGTGCCGCAGCGGGAACCGCCACGACGGGACTTCGTCGCGGCGCAGAAGAGCATGGGCGAGATCGGCCCGGCCGTGCGCGTCGAGGACGGGCGCGGCGAGCGCGACCCCGAGGAAGCCGGTCAGCAGGGCGGGGCCGGCCGACTCGATGAGTTCGGCGAGGCGGCGCGCGGCGGGGTCGACCAGCCCCGCGGGCAGCAACTCGAAGCCCAGCGCGAGGAGATAGCCGCTCTGGGTGTCTCCTTCGACGCGCACGACGGGGAGCCCGTCGGCGCCCCGGCCGACGGTGACGAAATGCTCGGTGAACGCGCGGCGGATGTCGTCTGCCAGCCGGTGGTAGTGGTTCCCGGCCTCGTTCCGCCCCAGGACATCGGCCGCCCGCGCCGTGAGGCGGGCACTGTGCGCGAAGTAGGCCGTGGCGACGACGTCGCGCGGGGTGGGGGTGCCGGGGGCGAGCCAGTCGGAGAAGTGCGGACCCACCCGCCTGCGCCAGACCAGTGCCGGGTTGTGACGGTGAATCAGATCGACCCAGGCGCACATGCCGGCCAGCGCCCGTTCGAGGAACCGCGGGTCGTCGTAGGTGCGGTAGAGGTGCCACGGGATGATCACACCCGCGTCGCCCCAGCCGGGCGCTCCCTCGTCGGCGACCCCCACGAGGCGCGGGGCGACGTTGGTGAAGCCGCCGTCGGGCGTACGGGCGTCATCGACATCGCGCAGCCACTTCGTGAAGAACGCGGCGACGTCGGCGTTCAGCGCGGCCGTGGGCAGGAACACCTGCGCGTCGGCCAGCCAGCCGAGCCGCTCGTCACGTTGCGGACAGTCCGTGGGCACGCTGACGAAGTTCGAGCGCTGCCCCCACGCCACGCAGTCGTGGAGTTGTCGGAGCTCGGTGTCCGAGCAGTCGAACTCCCCGGCCCACGGGGTGTCGCTGTGCAGTGCCACGGCGACGACATCGGACTCGGCCAGCTCGGGGACGCCACTGATCTCGGCATAACGGAAGCCGTGATACGTGAAGCGCGGTTCGAACACGATGTCGCGACGTCCGTCCCCGACGAGCACATCGGTCGCGGCGGCAGTGCGCAGATTGGCCGTGTACAGACGGTGCGAGGCGTCCAGCGCCTCGGCGTGCCGGATCACCACCCGGGCCCCGGGGGCCAGTCGGTCGATCCGCAGCCGCACCCGTCCGGCGAGGTTCTGGCCGAAGTCGACGAGATGGGTGTCCGCCGACGTTCGGGTGACCGAGCGCGGGCGCAGCTCGGCCATCGCCCGTACGGGCTCGTCCACGGACGCCACGAGCGATCGGTGATCGGTGTCCGTGATCAGGGCCGGGGGCCATCCGGAGTCGTCGAACCCGGGCAGCTCCCAGCCGTCGGCCGCGTGCCGCAGGTCATGGCGCTCGCCCATCAGCAGATCCGCGTGACGGACGACTCCCGTGCCGGTGCGCCAGCTGTCGTCGGTGACGATCGCGGTACTGCGGCCGTCCGGGCCGGTGAGGTGGAGCTCGGCGAGGAACTGGGGGAACGGGCCGTAGTGTGCTCCGGCCCTGCGCGGTTCGAAGCCCACGAATCCGCTCCACCAGCCGTCGGCGAGGGTCGCGGCGAGCACGTTCTCCCCCTCGCGCAGCAACTCGCCCACGTCGTACGTCTGGTACTGGACGCGTCTGCGGTAATCGGTCCAGCCGGGGGCGAGTTCGGCGTCGCCCACCCGAACGCCGTTGAGCCGGACCTCGTACAGGCCGCGCGCACTGACATGGAGCCGCGCGCGTGTGCCGGGCGAGCCGGTGAAGGTGCGTCGCAGCACGGGGCACGGGGAGAGCCCGTGGTCGTCGAGGGCGAACTCGCCCTCGGTGGGGGCGTCCATGACGTCGACCCGATGCGGGTCGTGAGTGATCCACGATGCCCGCCATGCCCCCGCGTCGGTGAAGGCCGTCTCGAACCAGGACGTTGCCTCGGTGGGCGCGGAGGGCCCGCCCGGCCAGACGGAGACCCGCCAGTGATAACGCGTGCGGCCGCGGAGCGCGGGGCCGGCGTACTGGACGGCGATCGCGCCGGGATCGGACACCCGTCCCGTGTCCCAGAGGAGTTGGCCGCCTTCGTCCAGGTCCTCGGGGTGTTCGGCGACACGGACCCGATAGGCCACGGGGTCGTCCCCGCGGTGCTCGGAGGCCAGCCGCCAGGAGAGCCGGGGCGCGGGTTCGTCGATCCCGAGCGGGGTGGCGCGGTGCTCGCACCGCAGGCCGAACGGCCGCAGCGCCCGGTCTCCGGGAGTGTCGGTCGCTGTGCCCCCGGCGGGGCCGGGGGCGGACACGTCCGCCGCCGAGGAACCGGACACGAGCACGTCCTTCCGTCGCACCGATTTTCCTCATGTGAAATCTAACGTTAATTCTGTGGCGTGGAGACTATGAGGCCCCCTCAGGGGTGTCAAGGGTGTTACCGGCCCCTCACTCGGTCGCCTCGGGGAAGGGGTGATGTATCCCCAACTAACCACTGTGAACGGCATTGTGACCACCCGCGTGTGGTCTTGTGGCGTGCGATTCCCTTGTGATATTCAGCCTGTGATTACCACATGGGTGGACGTGAAATCACGTGCCGATCCCACCTCGTACCGGACGGGATCCCGCCCGACGAAGGGACGAGTCTCATGCCAATGAACAGTGGGTCAGGCGGCGCCGGAGGGTTCAAGAGACGGGCGATGCTCGGTGGCACGGTCGGGATGGCACTCGCCGCGGCCGGCCTGTCGGCGGGCAGCGCCTGGGGCGGCACGCCCTTCCACGAGGACCCGTTCACCCTGGGAGTCGCCTCCGGCGATCCCTGGCCCGACGGATTCGTGCTGTGGACCCGCCTCGCTCCCCAGCCCCTGGCTCCCGACGGCGCCGGAGGCATGCCGCCGTACTCCGTCGACGTCCAGTGGGAGGTCGCCCGCGACGAACACTTCCGGTCCGTCGTACGCCGGGGCCGCACCCGCGCGGTGCCCGAGCTCGCCCACTCCGTCCACGTCGAGATCTCCGGTCTCCAGCCGGGCCGACACTACTACTACCGCTTCCGCGCCGGCGGCGTGCACAGCCCCGTCGGCCGCACCCGCACCGCACCCCCGCCGCACAGCCGCCCCAAGGAGCTCGACTTCGCCTTCGTCTCCTGCCAGGCGTGGTTCGAAGGCTTCTACACGGCCTACCGGCACCTCGCCGAGGAGGACGTCGACCTGGTCCTGCATCTGGGCGACTACATCTACGAGAACGCCATCGACGCCATGGGCGGTGTGCGCAACGTCCCCGTCGCCGCCGAACTGCGCCCCGAGCCGATGGACCTCGTCCAGTACCGCAACCGCCACGCCCTGCACCGCTTCGACCCCGATCTCATCGCCGCCCACCGGGTCCACCCGTTCGCCGTCGTCTGGGACGACCACGAGGTCGAGGACAACTGGGCGCGCGACAAGTCCAAGGCCGACAACGAACCCGACCAGGACCCGGCGGTCTTCCGACAACGCGCCGCGGCGGCCTTCCAGGCGTACTACGAACACCTGCCGCTGCGACTGCCGAACAAACCGAACGGCTTCGAGGCCCGGATGTACCGCCGTCTGCGCTACGGCCGCATGGCCACGTTCCACATCCTCGACACGAGGCTCTTCCGCGACGACCAGCCCTGCGGCGACGGAACGAAGAGCGGCTGCGACGAACGGCTCGAACCCGGCCGTACGATCCTCGGCCCCGAACAGGAGCGGTGGCTCTACAACGGCCTCGGACGTTCCGACACGACCTGGAACATGATCTCCCAGCAGATTCCCGTGACGCAGGTCGACACCGACCCCGGCCCCGGCCAGGCCTTCGTGATGGACTTCTGGGACGGCTACGTGGACGCGCGCCGACGGCTGTTCAAGGAGATCACCGACCGCAGCGTGAGCAACCCCGTCGTACTCACCGGTGACATGCACCGCCACCTCGCCGCCGATCTCAAACAGGACTTCGACGACCCCGGATCGCCCACGCTCGGAGTCGAGTTCGTCGGCTCCTCCATCTCCACCACGAAGGACGGGATGGATCTGGACCCCTCCGGCGCCCGACTGCTCGCGGCCAACGAGCACATCAAGTTCACCAACTTCCAGCGCGGCTACGTGCGCTGCTCGCTGACCCCGGAGCGCTGCCGTGCGGACTTCCGGGTGCTTCCGTACGTCACCACCCCCGGAGCCCCCGTCTCGACCCGTACCTCGCTCGTGACCGAGGCGGGGCGGCCCGGGATCCAGTCCGCCTGAGACACACCGGTCGCCCCCTGCCGGGGGAGCGGCAGGGGGCGACCGTGCCGGGCCCGTCCCCGGCCCGGTGCCCCGGCCCCGGCCCCGGCGCCGCCCGGCCGGACGGCGACGGGGGACCGGGTCAGGGAGCGGTGCCCCAGACGAGGGTGCCGGCCGTGTAGACGGCGATCTTCGAGGCGTCGGCGTAGGTGGTGTTGGTGGCGTGGCTGTAGTCGTCGGTCTCGTCGAAGTTCGACCAGTCGCTCTTGTTGAGCCGCAGCTGGATCTCCCCGGTCGAGGCGCCCGCGGCCAGAGTGCCGCTGCCGAAGCCGACCTCCAGGTAGTGGCTGGCCCCCGGGGCCGCACTGCCCGAGGAGGACACGCCGTGGGTCACATTGCCGCAGCCGAGCACCGCGTAGTCGCACGCGGTGCCGAAGGTGCTCGCACCGGCCTCGGGCGTGAACCAGTACCGCACCTTCACCGTCGACAGATCCACCGCACCCGTCCCGGTGTTGACCAGCTGCAGCCCCATCCGGATCTGGTTGTCGGTGGCCGAGGAATCGGTGTTCTTGTACTGGACCTTGAGCGTGCCGCCGCCGGTGGAGCCGCCCTGGTCGGTCGTGGCCGAGACCGCCGCGGAGGCCGCCGAGACATTACCGGCCGCGTCCCGGGCCCTGACCGTGTAGCTGTACGTGGTCGAGGCCGTCAGACCCGTGTCCGTGTAGGAGGTCGCCGCGGAGGAGCCCACCCGGAGTCCCGCGCGGTAGACGTCGTACGCGGTCACACCGACGTTGTCGGTCGACGCCGTCCAGGACAGCGAGACACTGCCACTCGTCCTGCCCGTGACCTTCAGACCCGTGGGTGCGGTCGGCGCCTGGGTGTCGTCGCCACCGCCGCTGCCGCTCAGCGGCGGGTAGGCGTTGCGCACCAGTTCCTGGAACTGAGCGGAGAACCAGTGACCCGCGAGCGGGGAGTTCGGCAGGGCGCCGGTCAGGTTGTTGCCGTTGCGGCCGTTACCGGTGTACGTGGGGTCGCACATCCGGTCGAAGCCCTTGCCCTCGTCGTTGTCGACGGGCTGGCTGTTGCCGTCCGACTCGCCCGGCGGCTTCGCCCAGACATAGGCGTCGATGCCGGGTTCGGGGGCGCTGGTCGGCCGCTCGCCGATGCCCGCGCCGCTCTGGTTGCACCAGTTGCCCGCGTGGATGCGCCGGTCGACGCGGCCCTCGTTGACATAGTCGTCCACGCCGGTCAGCGGACCCGCACCGGTGGGCCGGGCGGAACCGCCCCAGCCGTTGCGGGCGGTGTCGATCAGCATGCCGATGCCGGAGGCGAATCCCTGGCTCACCAATTCCGTGCGCAGCGCCTGCGCGAAGGAGAGCTCGTCGACGTAGTAGTTCCAGTCAACCCACTTGGACTGGCGCACCGTGGTGCCGTTCACCGTGTCGGTGACCTTGAAGTACGGCTCCTTCAGCGCCGAGTAGTTGGCCGTGTTCACGATGAAGCCCTGGACGTCGGCGACCGTGGCGCCCTCCGATGTCGCGGCCTTCTTGAACTCCTGGGCCGCCGGGACGAAATTGGAGTCCCAGCCCAGCCAGCCGTGGTGGGCGGCGTCGATGTAGTTGTAGACGTTGGGAATGGCGCCGAGGGTGTGCAGGGCGTAGCCGACGCCCTTCTCGTAGTTGCCGTTCGCCTTCATCGTCGCGCACGCCTCGGTCGACCCGGCCGTGCCGCCGGCGTTGGTGACCAGGTTCGGCAGCGAGTCCGGCTCGATGACGGTGACGATGCGCAGGCTCGCGTAGGCCGGGTCGGCGAGGATCGCGGCGATCGGGTCGACGTACTCGGTCTTGTACCGGCCGAGCTCGGTGGGGCCGAGCTCACCGTTGGACGCCAGCGCGGCGCAGTCCCGCCCCGGCAGGTCGTAGACGACCACCTGGAAGAGGTTCGCGCCCTGATCCAGGGCCGTGTCGAGGTGTTCGCGCAGGCTCATCGCGTCGCCCGCGCCCTCGATGGCCGCGATGCGGTCCATCCAGACGAAGGAGGGCTCGTCGGCGATCACGCTGCCGCCCGGTTCGGCCGCCGCCTTGTCGGACCAGTCAGGGTTCACGTACGCGGTGGCGCCCACGTACGGGTTGTCGACCCGGGCTGCCGCCGACGCCGGCGAGGGTATGGCCACCGCCAGCGCCGCGCCCATCGACAGGGCGGAGAGTGCGGCCAGCTTTCGGCGTACTCCGTGCAGGGTGGTGCCTCTGATTCTCATTGCGGCTCCGTGCTCCTCTCGTACGTCTGCGGAGGTGCCCCGCAGACGGGTTCGTGGGGGTGTTGCGCGGGGCGGCGGCCCGGTCGGGGCGCGATGCCCGCCGCCAGGTCCACGGCGACGCGGACGGTGAGCCTCGGTGCGCCGGTCCCGGGGCGGCCGCTCAGGGCTCGACGCCCCAGGCAAGGGCGCCACCGAGGTACGCCGCGACCTTCGAGGCGTCGGCGTAGGCGGTGTTGGTGGCGTGGCTGTAGTCGTGCGGTCCGGCGAGGGCGCGCTCGCTCCGGTCGCCGACGAAGAGATCGAGACAGCCGTTGGTGCCGCCGTACTCGAAGAGGTCGGTGGTGGGCTGCGGAACGGTCTCCCACACCGACTCCTGTGCGCCGCGCTGGTAGGTGTTGATGAACGAAGGACCGGGGCCGGGGCCCGATTCCCCGCCGGTGCCCGGCTTGTTGCCGTAGCCGTGGGTGTTGTCCAGGGCCGCGGGCCCGGTCGGCGCGGCGACGGCGGCGCCCTGGGACAGGCTCATGGCGAGCAGACCACCTCCCAGGGCGCTGCTGAACGTTCTACGAGATATCGACACAAATCCTCCAGTGGCGGGTGTCGTGGGGGAGGGGTGGGGCGGAGGAGGGCGTGGCGCGGTGATGCGGAGCGGAGCCGGGCGGCGTGCGGGGCCCGATGCCGTGGGAAGGGTTCACCGTCGAGGTACGTGACGGCCGTTGTGTGCAAGTCTTGATTGTGGGAGCGCTCCCAAGGTGGCGTGGTGATGCGCACCTGTCAAGAGTCAAATCGCAACTGCTTTACGGGTTCGGCAACGTGAAGGCCCGGCGGGGGATCCGCCCCCGGCGTACGACCGCAGGTGGGGAAGGTGCGTCGGGGCCCGGTCCCTGTGTTGCGCCCGCGCGGGGACAGGTGCCCGTCACCGGACGACGGGTGAACCCTTCATGTGCGGGTGAATGGTGCAGATGCAGGGGTATGTGTGACCGTGGGACCGGCGGCGCGGCTCCTTGCCCGGCGCGGAGTTCCGGGATCACCTTGCGGGGGTCCCGAAGCGGGATCTCAGGGTGGCCGGGACGGACGGCTGAGACGCACCCGGCCCGAGCCCGGACCACTCTGCCCCCCGGGACACAGGAGACCCCCGATGCGCCTGCGCGCGAGTTCTGCCGTCGCTGCCCTGCTCACCCTGACCACCACGGTGCCTGCCGCGGCTGCCCGGTCCGAGGACCCGGCGTCGGACCGCGGCCTCTTCCTCACGGTCTCGGGCAGCGAGAACACCTGGATCCGTGGTGTCGCGCTGTCCTGCCCGCCCGCCCCGGACGCGCGCCACCCCCACGCGGCAACCGCCTGCGCGGCGCTCGTGGCGGTGTCCGGCGACCTGGACCGTCTGCCCGGCGACCCGCACCTGTGCACCAAGGAGTACGACCCGGTGACGGTCACGGCCACCGGAGCGTGGGACGGGCGCCCCGTCACCTGGCGGAAGACGTTCCCCAGCGCCTGTGAGGCGGACACGCTCACCGGGCCGGTCTTCCGCTTTTGACTCCGCTCGCCCCGAGCCGGGTGGGAGGCCCGGCTCAGGACTCGCGCGTCGCGGCCATTGCGAGGGTGATCAGACCGAGCACCACCCACCCGAACCAGAGCCAGCCGCTGCTGCCCAGCGCCACCGTGTAGCAGGTGACCACGACCAGGGCCACCACGGTGATCATTCCCATGGTCTTCGTGGATCCGGACATGCCCGCACCCTCCTCGTCGGCCACGCGGCCGTGGATGCCATCGTCACCCGGGAGGCATGCCCGCCGCTACTGCCCGCGCGCCTGCAACGAGGCGAGATAGGCGTTGTACGCCTGCAGCTCCTGGTCCCCGTCCCGGTCGGCCGCCCGGTCGGAGCGCTTCGCCGTCCGCTGCTCGGAGCGGTACCACTGGAAGACCAGCGCGATCAGTACCAGCACCGACGGGATCTCGCTGAAGGCCCAGGCGATGCCGCCCGCCCAGTTCTGATCGCTCAGCGCGTCGATGCCGAGCGAGGCCGGCGGATGCTTGTATGTCTCCACCATCGGCGTCGACGCCATCATGAGCGCGATGCCGAAGAAGGCGTGGAACGGCATCCCGGCGAACAGCTCCAGCATCCGCATGACATAGCCGGGCCGGTGCGGCCCCGGGTCGACGCCCATGATCGGCCAGAAGAACACCAGGCCGACCGCCAGGAAGTGCACCATCATCGCGATGTGCCCGGTCTTCGAACCCATCAGGAAGTCGAAGAGCGGGGTGAAGTACAGCGCGTACAGGCTGGCGATGAAGATCGGGATCGTGAAGACCGGATGCGTGATGACCCTCATGTAGCGGCTGTGCAGCAGCATGAGCAGCAGCTCGCGCGGGCCGGTCCGGCCACGCCCCGCGACCGGGAGCGCGCGCAGCGCCAGCGTCACCGGGGCGCCCAGCAGCAGCAGGATCGGTGACAGCATGCTGATCACCATGTGCTGCACCATGTGCACGCTGAACATGACCATGCCGTAGTCATTGAGCTTGGTGCACATGACCAGGGCTATGCTCAGCACGCCGACGACGAAGAAGACGGTCCGGCCGACCGGCCAGCTGTCCCCGCGCCCGCGCAGACGCAGCACGGCGTACCCGTACAGCCCGATGGCGAGGACGCAGCCGATGAGGAAGAACGGGTCCGCGGAGAACTGGAGCCCACGTCCCAGCGTGAACGGCGGCATATCCATGTTCATGCCGTGCCCGCTGTGATCCATCTGTTCACTCCCGCTGGGGACATCCCCGTTTCGCGCCGGTTGTCCCGACCAGAGTAGAACCGCCCCCGGCCGCAGCTGCGACCGGGGGCGGTTCGTGGGACGGGGTGTCGCTCAGAGCACGCACTCCGCCTCGGCGTACCGCTCGGCCGGGACCGTCTTCAGGGTCTCCACGGCCTCGCCCAGCGGCACCATCGCGATGTCCGTCCCGCGCAGCGCCGTCATCATGCCGAACTCACCGCGGTGCGCGGCCTCCACCGCGTGCCAGCCGAAGCGGGTGGCGAGTACACGGTCGTACGCGGTCGGGGTGCCGCCGCGCTGCACATGGCCGAGGATCACCGGGCGGGCCTCCTTGCCGAGGCGCTGCTCCAGCTCGGTGGAGAGCTGCGTCGCCACGCCGGCGAAGCGCTCGTGACCGTAGATGTCCTTGGTGCCCTGCTCGAACTGCATGGAGCCCTCGCGCGGCTTGGCGCCCTCGGCGACGACGACGATCGCGAACTTCTTGCCGGCCGAGAATCGCCTGCCGACCACCTCGGTCAGTTCGTCGATGTCGAAGGGGCGCTCCGGCACGACGATGGCGTGCGCACCGGCGGCCATGCCCGAGTGCAGGGCGATCCAGCCGGTGTGGCGGCCCATGACCTCGACGATCAGCACCCGCTGGTGCGATTCGGCGGTCGTCTTCAGCCGGTCGAGTGCCTCGGTGGCGACGCCGACGGCGGTGTCGAAGCCGAAGGTCACATCGGTGGAGGCGATGTCGTTGTCGATCGTCTTCGGCACCCCGACGATCGGCAGGCCCGCCTCGGAGAGCAGATTGGCCGCCTTCAGCGTGCCCTCGCCGCCGATCGGGATGATCACGTCGAGACCGAGGTCGGCGACATGGCCCCTGGCCTGTTCGACGCCGCCCCGCAGATGGGCGGGCTGGACCCGGGAGGAGCCGAGGATCGTACCGCCGCGGGCGAGGATGCCGCCGACCGCGTCGAGGTCGAGCTTGCGGTAGTCGCAGTCGAGGAGCCCCTTCCACCCGTCGTGGAAGCCGATGACCTCGTCGCCGTGGTCGACCACCGCGCGATGGACGACGGAGCGGATGACGGCGTTGAGGCCGGGGCAGTCGCCGCCGGAGGTGAGCACACCAATTCGCATTGCCCGGGAAACCTTTGCAACGTGGGCCGACGACCGGACCACGTCGTCCGGTTGGTTCCCCGCCACCCTACCGGCGCAGGGTGGCGGGACCGAACCGGCCGTCCGCCTGCTGGACGCCGCTCAGCTGAGCATCAGGCGGGCTGGGTAGCCGAGGCGATGCGCTCGGAGCGCAGTGCCTCGTACCAGCGGTCGTCCGTCGGGGGCAGTGCGTTGACATCGAGCGCCAGCTTCAGCAGCAGATCCGCGATCAGCGGGTTGCGTGCCATCACGGGCCCGTGCATGTACGTGCCGAAGACGGTGTCGTTGTACGCGCCCTCGGTGCCGTCGCCGGTGCCGTTGCCCCGGCCGAACTGCACCCGGGCGAACGGCCGTGCCGTCGGGCCGAGATGGGTGATGCCCTGGTGGTTCTCGAAACCGGTCAGCGGCGGCAGGCCGAGGTGCGGGTCGATGTCGGCCAGTACGTCACCGACGCACCGGGCCCCTTCGCCACGGGTGGAGACCACGTCGAGCAGCCCGAGACCGGGCTCGCGCTCCCCGAGGTCGTTGATGAACTCGTGGCCGAGGATCTGGTACCCGGCGCAGACCGAGAAGATGATCGCGCCGTTGGACGCGGCCCGGCTGAGCCCGCCGTCGCGGCGCAGCCGCTCCGCGGCGAGACGCTGCGGCCGGTCCTCACCGCCGCCGATCAGATAGATGTCGCCGGACGTCGGCACCGGCTGGTCGCTGCGGACGTCGACGCGCTGAACGTCGAGACCGCGCTGCCGGGCCCGGCGCTCCACCACGAGCGCGTTGCCCTGGTCGCCGTAGGTGCTGAGCAGGTCGGGGTAGACCCAGACCAGACGCAGACCGTTGTTGCTCATGCTTCGTCCTCTCCGGAGGTGGCCGGGGCCGGGTTCAGTTGCCGACACGACGGCGCAGGTCCTGGAAGGCGGTGTAGTTGGCGATGACCTCGATACGGCCGGGCGGTGCCTGCTGAACGGCCTCGTCGAGGTTCTCGCAGACGCGGAAGTCGAGACCGGCCACTTCGAGACGGACCGCGAGATCCAGCTTGCGGTCACCGAGCACGAAGATCGGGTGACCGGCCAGCTGGGTGTAGTCCACGTCCCACAGCCACGACGTGTCCGTGCCGTCGGCGCCACGGGCGTTGACGGAGAGGATCACCGGGGTGGGCGGCGGGTCGATCAGGGAGAACGTCTCCAGCCAGCCCGCCGGGTTCTTCGCCAGCAGCAGCCGCAGCTCACGGCCGAGGAATCCGACCACGTCGTAGCGGCCCGCGACGGCCTGCACCTGATACATGCGCTCCAGCGCCACCTGCGGCGGCACACCGAAGACGGCGGCCACGGCGGCGGAGCTGGTGGCGTTGGCCTTGTTGGCGCGGCCGGGCAGCTGGAGATGGATCGGCCACGCCGAGCCGTGCGGGTCCAGCACGTAGTCGCCGTGCAGCACCCAGCTGGGGGCGGGGCGACGGAATCCGCACTCGCCGCAGAACCAGTCGTCGCCGGGGCGCTGCATCACACCGCCGCAGGACGGGCAGGACCAGGCGTCGTCCTTCCACGCCTGGCCGGCCGCCACCCACACCACATTGGGGGAGGAGGACGCCGCCCACACGATCAGCGGATCGTCGGCGTTCGCGACGATCACGGCCTTCGAGCCGGACAGCCCCTCACGCCACTTCTCCGCGAGCATCCGGGTCTCCGCGGCGCGGTCCAGCTGGTCGCGGGAGAGGTTGAGCAGCGCGATCACCTTCGGCGTCGTGTCGCGTGCGACCCCGGCGAGATACTTCTCGTCGACCTCTATGACGCCGTACTTCGCGTCCGAGCCGCCCGCCAGTGCCGAGGTGATGCCCGCCGGCATGTTCGCGCCGAGCGCGTTCGACACGACCGGGCCCGCGGCCCGCAGCGCCTCGGCGATCAGCCGCGTCGTCGTCGTCTTGCCGTTCGTCGCCGACACGAGGATCACGTCCAGGTGCTGCGCCAGCCGCCCCAGCAGGTCGGGGTCGAGCTTGAGCGCCACCCGGCCGCCGATCACCGATCCGCTGCCGCGCCCCGCGGCGCGCGACACCGCCGCCGCGGCCTTACCCGCCGTCACGGCCAGCTTGGCCCGCGGCGACAACGGCTCCGTGTTGCCTGCCATCGTCCTAGATCCTCCTTGCATCGGTCCACGCCCAGCCTATCGATGTCCGGCACGGTGACCGCACGGCGGCACCGTCGGGAACGCGGAGGTCACGTGGAACGTACGATTGCCGCCATGCGAAACCGCCCGATCCCCGGCAGTTCCGGACTGATTCGTGCCATGAGTCTGCTCGGTGATCCGGTCCTGCACGATGTCTGCGAACCCGTCACGGACTTCGGTCCCTCGCTCGCACGCCTCGTCGAGGACATGTACGCCACCATGTACGCGGCCCAGGGGGTCGGGCTCGCGGCCAATCAGGTCGGCGTTCCGCTGCGGGTGTTCGTCTACGACTGTCCGGACGACGACGACGTCCGGCATCTCGGACATCTCGTCAATCCGAAGCTGGTCGAGGCGGACGGCATCACCGTGCGCGGCCCGGAGGGCTGTCTCTCGCTGCCCGGCATCGAGGCCGGTACCCCGCGCTTCGACCGCGCCGTCGTCGAGGGCGTGAACGTGGCGGGCGAGCCGGTGCGGGTCACCGGGACCGGCTTCTTCGCCCGTTGCCTGCAGCACGAGTGCGACCACCTCGAAGGCACGGTCTACACGGACCGGCTGACCGGGCTGCGCCGGGCGAGAGCTCTGCGCGCGGTCCGCCGGGCGCCCTGGGCTCCCGGTCGCTGACCGCACGCCCGCTCAGAACCCGGGGCCCCCGGGCCGGTCGCCCGCGGCGGCCAGCCTGCCCCACAGTAGATCCGCCAGACTGCGCACCAACTGCTCGCGCGAACAAGGGCGTTCACCCAGCCACCAGTCACCCGCGGCATGCATCATGCCGACGATGCCATGGCCCCAGATGCGGGCCATCGCCTCGCTGTCGGGACCCAGGTCCACCCGCTCGGCGATCACCAGGGCGAGCTCCTCGCCGAGCCGCCGCAGCAGCGGCGCGGAGTGCCGGCCGACATCGAAGCCCTGCTCGGTCGAGGGGGCCGAGTCGTCGGACGGGTGCATCAGGAAGCGGTAGACCTGAGGTCGGGCCTCGATCGCCGCGAGATAGGTGTCGAGCGTGGACTCCACGCGTCTGCGGCGCTCGGCGGGGGCGTCGAGCGCGGCCCGCAGGGCGATCAGGAGGGCGTCGGTGTGGCGCTTGGCCAGAGCGCGGTAGAGGCCGCCCTTGTCGCCGAAGTGCCGGTAGAGAATGGGCTTGGTGATTCCGGCCTCCGCCGCGATGGCGTTCATCGAGGCCCCCGGCCCGTCCCTGAGCACCACGCGGTCGGCAGCCTCCAGCAGCTCGCGGCGGCGGGTCTCGGCCGCTGTCCGCTGCCGCTCGGCCTGTCGTGTGGTCTCCATGTCGCCCTCTCCCCGCCCCTGCCGTGCACATTGCGTCCTGCCTGCGCAACGTAACACCCTGCCCTGTGGTGTGCGGATCGGCACCCGGGCGGTTGACAGGGGCTACTTGTCGGTAACAGACTGCGGTTACCGCAAGTAACGAGTGGTTTTTTCAGGGCAGTACGTGGAGGGGAACATGGCCGAGTTCACGCTCGAACTCAACGACGACCAGAAGCAGGTCCGTGACTGGCTTCACGGCTTCGCCGCGGATGTGATCCGTCCGGCGGCCTCTGAGTGGGACGAGCGTGAGGAGACACCCTGGCCCGTCATCCAGGAGGCGGCCAAGGTCGGCATCTACTCCCTCGACTTCTACGCCCAGCAGTTCTTCGACCCGACAGGCCTCGGCATCCCGATGGCGATGGAGGAGCTCTTCTGGGGCGACGCGGGCATCGCCCTGTCGATCGTCGGTACGGGCCTGGCGGCCGTGGGCGTCCTCGCCAACGGCACCGAGGAGCAGATCGGCACCTGGATCCCGCAGATGTACGGCGACGCGGACGATGTCAAGGTCGCGGCCTTCTGCTCCTCCGAGCCGGATGCGGGCTCCGACGTCGCCTCGATGCGCACCCGCGCGGTGTACGACCAGGCGAGGGACGAGTGGGTGCTGAACGGCACGAAGACCTGGGCGACCAACGGCGGCATCGCCAACGTCCATGTCGTGGTCGCCGTGGTGGACCCCGAGCTCGGCTCCAAGGGGCACGCCTCGTTCATCGTGCCGCCGAACACCCCCGGCCTCTCTCAGGGGCAGAAGTTCAAGAAGCACGGCATCCGTGCCTCGCACACCGCCGAGGTGGTCCTGGAGGACGTCCGGGTTCCCGGTCACTGCCTGCTCGGCGGCAAGGAGAAGCTCGACCAGCGCCTGGCGCGAGCCCGTGAGCGCGCCGCGTCCGGTGGCGAGCGGGTGAAGAACGCGGCGATGGCCACCTTCGAGGCATCCCGCCCCGCGGTCGGCGCCATGGCGGTCGGTACCGCCCGTGCGGCGTACGAGGTCGCGCTGGACTACGCGAAGACCCGCACCCAGTTCGGTCGGCCGATCATCGACAACCAGGGCGTCGCCTTCCAGCTCGCCGACATGCGCACCCGGATCGACGCGGCCCGGCTGCTGGTCTGGCGCGCCTCCTGGATGGCGACCACCGGCAAGCCGTTCACCTCGGCCGAGGGCTCCATGTCCAAGCTGTACGCGAGCGAGACGGCGAAGAAGGTCACCGCGCAGGCCGTCCAGATCCTCGGGGGCAACGGCTTCACCCGTGAGTACCCGGTGGAGCGGATGCACCGCGACGCGGCGATCTACACGATCTTCGAGGGCACGAGCGAGATCCAGCGCCTGGTCATCGCCCGCACCCTCTCGGGCATGCCGATCCGTTAGTGCTGTGACCGGAAGGGTTCACCTTCCGGCCGCGGCACTGGCGCGGGGCGGTGGTGTGCACCGTTCATGCTCGCGCCGCCCGCGCCCCGGCACCGGCTGTCCTCGCTCGCCGGACAGGCCGAAAGTCCAGCCCGTCCGGCGATCGGGCGCGAAGCGGCCGTCCGGCACCGAGGACGGCAACGGTCAGGCGGGCAGCTGGGACTCGATGGCGGCGATGAGCTCCGGGTCCTCCGGCTCCGTGCGCGGGCGCAGTCGCGCGACGGGCTCACCCGTCGGCGAGATGAGGAACTTCTCGAAGTTCCACTGGACGTCACCGGCCTCGCCGTCCTCGTCCGCGAGGCCGGTCAGCTCGGCGTACAACGGGTGGCGCCCCTCCCCGTTGACGTCGGTCTTCTCCAGCAGCGGGAAGCTGACACCGTACGTCGTCGAGCAGAACGTCCGGATCTCCTCCGGCGTCCCCGGCTCCTGCCCCGCGAACTGGTTGCACGGCACGCCGAGAACGGTGAAGCCGCGGTCCTCGTACGCGTTCTGGAGCCGTTCCAGGCCGGCGTACTGCGGGGTGAGTCCGCACTTCGACGCGACGTTCACCAACAGGACCGCCCGGCCGCGATAGTCGGCCAGGGAGGTGGGCTCGCCGGTGAGCGTGCGCAGGGGAATGTCGTACAGCGCCATGAGGTCTCCTCGTAGTCGGGCTTCCAGGGTCATTGTCCCGCCCGCGCGCACCGTCGATCCCGAGGGGCGGTCCCGAGCGCCGGTACGAGTGAGGCCATCGAACTCCTGTGCCTCGCCCAGGAGATCCAGGCCCTCGCGGGCCCGGGAGCATCCTGCCGGTGAGGGGGATGTCGCCGTCTATGAACGCGAGGGCATCGGCGTGGCCCGGCCCGCCGCGCGATCGGATCTCTCCGGCGCGGATCCGACCGCCTTGCAGTAGAGGGTCGTCGGCTTCAGGACCCCCGCCGGATCGGCGGCGTAGCCCGGAATCGATCCGCACTCCGTCCAGTCCGCCGAACGGTAGAGCCGTTCGGCGGGGCTGCCGCTCTCGGTGTCCAGCACCAGCAGCGTGATCCCCGACTCCGCGGCCGACTGTTCGGCGGCGGCGAGCAGCGACCGGCCCACCCCCTGGCCGCGGGCCGACGGACGGACCATCAGCTTGGCCACCTCGGCGCGGTGGCGGGCGTTCGGCAGCGGAGCCCGGACCAGGCCGATGGTTCCGGTCACCCGTTCCGCGTCCCGGGCGATCCACACCCGGAGGTGTCCGGCGTCGACGGCCCCGGCCCTCTCCCGCCACCAGGCGGCGGCCGTGTCGCGCTCCAGCGGAGCGAGGAAGCCCACCGACGATCCGCCGTTCACGGTCTCCACCAGCAGGGCGGCCAACTCGTCGGCGTAGGTGATCAGTTCGGGTCCGGAGACCGGGACGATCTCGATCATGAAGCGAGTCCTCTCGCGGCGTTCACGGCGTTCATGGTTCTTGCGGTTCTCATGGCAGGACGATCACCAGTGCGTAGCGGACCTGCTCCGGTCCCGGGCAGTGGAAGTGAGAAGGGCCGGCCAGTCGGAAGCGCAGACAGTCACCGCTGCGCACGGTGTGCGTGATGCCGTCGACGGTGATCTCGACAGTCCCCTCCAGTACCCAGACGTGCTGCTCCACGCCGGGCACGGGTGCGTTCTCGTACGCGATGGCGGCCCCCGCGCCGAGCGTGCCCTCGATGATCTCCGCGCGCAGGCCGGTGTGCGGAGGCGAGACCGAGCGGCGTACGAAGCCTGCCGCCTCGTCCCGCCACACCGGTTGCCGCGCGGCGGGAACGAGTTGCGCTGGTTCCGCCTCCACTTCCCTCAGCAGCCGGGACATGGTCCGCTCGTAGACCGTGCACAACGTGCCGAGCAGAGCGGCGGTCGGGCTCAACTCGCCCCGTTCCAGCCGGGACAGTGTGGAGCGGCTCACCCCGCTGCGCCGGGACAGCTCGTCCAGCGACCAGCCGCGTTCGGTACGCAGTTCGCCCAGCCGCGCGGCGAGCCGGGCGTCGACGGAGCCGGGCTCCGCCGCACCAGATTCTCTCATAATGGAGAGGATATCCCTGATTGGAGAATTCCTGTCAGGGGGACGGCCGGACGTGGTCGTTCTGCTGACCCGGTACGGACGTGCCACGCTGGTGCGGAGACGCTCGGGCGGGCCCACTCGGGTCCGCCGGATCGCTCTGCTACCCGAGGAGGCCGAAATGGCCAGTACCAGCAGCGGGCCGAGTGTGGCGCGTGACACGGTCCCGAGTTCGCACCATCCTTTCCGATACGGATGGACCGCTTTCGCCGGAATTCTGATGATCTTCGGCGGGGCGATGGCGATCTTCGAAGGGATCGCCGCCATCGGCAGAGACAGAGTGTTCCTCGCCACGCACACCTACGTGTTCCGGTTCAGCCTCACCGGCTGGGGCTGGATCCACCTCGTTCTGGGCATCGTCATCCTCCTCGCCGGCTGTGCGCTGTTCACCGGGGCCGAGTGGGCACGCGTCGTCGGCATCGTGCTGGCGGGCCTGGGCGCACTCGCCAACTTCGTATGGCTGCCCTTCTACCCGTTGTGGTCGATCGTGCTCATCGCGATCAATGTCTTCATCCTCTGGGCGCTGTGCGCGAGTCCGCAGGAGAAGAAGGCGGTCTGAGGCCGCGCCCGACCTGCCGTCGTCGATGCCCCGGCCCGCCACACCTTCGACAAGTTGCTCAGGTACGTCACGGGTGACTCAGCAGGACCGACGGGCCGGCTCCCGTCCTGTCGGCCCCCGTACCGAAGAGCGCACGCCCGCGCGCTCCCGCGACATCGTCGTCCTTCACCCGCCCGGCGGCGCGGGACCGGCAGGATCCGAGCCAGGGGACGCGTCGACACGAGGAGGACGCTCCGGCGGCCGGAATCCGGGCCCGCCCGGCAGGCAGACCGGGCGCGACGACCGGCCGTGGCGGCGCGGGACAGGAGAGGCAAAGCCTGCGCCGATCGCCCATCGGGGCGACCCGCTGTCCGTCCGATGGCACACCCGGGCCCGCGCCCACCCGCGTCCCTGACCGAGATGCGTTCCGGCCCACCCGCTGGTGCAATGGCGGAGGCCGTGGTCTGCGGCGGACCCGGGACAGTCGAGATGCTGAGGAGCGGGTGTGAGCGGCGAGAGCGACGAGACGGGACCGATCGACTACCTGGTGGTCGAGTTTCCGGCGGGCAGACGGATGACGGGAGAAGGACTGCCGATGCTGGTCGACCTCGTCGACCGGGGCATCATCCGCATCCTGGATCTGACCTTCGTCAGGAAGAACCAGGACGGCACGGTCGACGGAGTGGAGCTCTCCGAACTGACCGGGGACGGCGGCGACGCACTCACCGTGTTCCAAGGGGCGTCCTCGGGCCTGCTCGGCCAGGAGGACATCGACGAGGCGAGCGCGATCCTCGAACCCGGCAGCGCGGCCGGAATCCTCATCTACGAGAACGTGTGGGCGGGACCGTTCGCGGCCGCCCTGCGCCGCTCCGGAGGCCGAGTGGTCGCCGACGGCCGTATCCCGATCCAGGAGGTCCTGGCCTCGCTCGACGCGGCCGAGGCCAGGGCCTGAGCCGTCCGCGGTCCCGTCGGACCGACCGTCCCCGCGCGGCTCGGCCGGGTCGACCGTTCCCGTGGAGCCAGTCAAAGGAGATGCACCATGCCAGGCCTTCTTCGCGGTGTCGCCCGTACAGCGGTGATCGCCGGAACAGCCACCTCGGTCTCCAACCGGGTCTCCCGGCGACAGGCGGGCCGCTGGGCGCAGCAGGACGCCGTGCGGTCGCAGGCCCGGCCCGCCCCCGCAGCGCCCCCGTCCCCCGTGCCCACGTCCCTCGCGCAGGAGGACGAGATGAGCAACAAGATCGCTCAGCTCAAGGTGCTGGGTGACCTCAAGAGCCAAGGAGTGCTGAGCGACAGCGAGTTCGAGGCCCAGAAGGCCAGAGTCCTCGCCCCCTGACCGGTCGGGCCGCAGGACCGGGGCCGCGTCCGGCTCACTTCTGCCCGTCGTCCCACGGAGTGCCCAGCCAGCTGTCGAAGGTGCGGATCAGCGCCGTCAGCGCGGCTGCGAGCCGCTGGTCGACCCATGGCGCGTGGACGTGGATCTCGTCGCCGTCCGACCAGAACTCCGGTGGGATCTCCTCGCGGGCCCGCCAGATGATGCGCCGCGGCCCGCGCGCCACATCGCCGCCGCCGCTCAGGACACTGCCCACGCCGATGGCCACCTGGACGGGGAACAGCAGCCACCACACGTACCACCAGAAGATCCGTCCCTTGAGGCCGACGGCCTCGGGGCGACCGGGCTGGGCGACCGTCCAGCGGGTCCGCAGCCCCTTGCCGCAGAGGGCCTTCTCACGGACAAGTGTGCCGATGAGTTCGCCCTGCGCGCCCCACACCTGGTACGTGGTGACGCCGTCGGCCGCGGACGCGGTGGACAAGGTGGCCAGCCTGGTCCGGCGCTCCGGATCGGCCCACAGGACGAAGGAACGCGCACCCGTCTTGCGGGCCGCGAGGTACGCCGGTATCCCGCCGGGCGGCAGTTCGCGCTCCACATGGGCGACCACCCGGGACTCGCCACCGACTTCGTCGGCGAACCTGACGACATGACCGATGGGATCGACCGCGTCCGGAACGCCTTGCGGTTCCGCCTTCCTGTCCTTCTTCGGCCGGGGGACCGACTCCAGTGTCAGCACGCTGCTCACCCGTGAACTCCTCCGTCGTGTGCCGTTCGGAAGTCGCACGGTAGACGGGCGTCCTGCGAAGATCGATCCGTGGACTCTGCCGAACCCCTCCCCGGATCCGGGATCGATCCCCTGCCCGACGACGGCCCGGCCGACCGCACCACCCGTCGGCGGGTGGTGCGCTGCCGCATGTGCGGCCGCCCGCTCACCGGCACGGATTCACGCCGCACCGGCCTCGGCCCCGCCTGCGACGCCAAACTGCACCCGGCGCCCCCGGACATCCGCACCCGCCGCCACGAGGTCGAGCAGGACCCGCTCCCCGGCATCTGAGCCTCCGCGCGGCTACGCGCCCAGGCGGCGGAACAGCCCCTCCTGAACCACGGAGACCAGCAGATTTCCCCCGCGGTCGTAGATCCGGCCGCGCGCCAGCCCCCGTCCGCCCGTGGCGACCGGCGACTCCTGGTCGTAGAGGAACCATTCGTCGGCCCGGAACGGCCGGTGGAACCACATCGCGTGGTCCAGCGACGCCATGTCGAAGCCGCGCGGACCCCAGAGCGGCTCCACCGGGATGCGGACCGCGTCGAGGAGCGTCATGTCGCTGGCGTAGGTCAGGGCGCAGGTGTGCACGAGCGGGTCGTCGCCCAGCGGGCCGACCGCGCGCATCCAGACGGCGCTGCGCGGGTCCGCGCCCTTGACCTCCTCCTCCGTCCAGCGCAGTCGGTCGGCGTACCGGATGTCGAAGGGCTGCCGACGGGCCATCCTCTCCAGCGCCTCCGGGAGCGACCCGAGGTGCTCGCGCACCTCCTCGGCGACGGTCGGCAGCTCCTCGGGGTCGGGGACCTCGCGGGCGGGCGGCAGTTGGTGCTCGAAGCCCGCCTCCTCCGGCCGGTGGAAGGACGCCGTCAGATTGAAGATCGTCCGGCCCTGCTGGACGGCCGTGACCCGGCGGGTGGTGAACGACCGGCCGTCCCGGATGCGCTCGACCTCGTAGACGATCGGTACACCCGGCCGGCCCGGACGAAGGAAGTAGGCGTGCAGCGAATGCACCGGCCGGTCCCCGTCGGTGGTACGGCCGGCTGCCACCAGGGCCTGTCCGGCGACCTGCCCGCCGAAGACCCGCTGCAGGGACTCCTGGGGGCTGCGGCCACGGAATATGTTGACCTCGATCCGCTCCAGGTCGAGCAGATCGACCAGGCGCTCGGCCGGGTTCGTCATGCGGTTCGTCTCCACTCTCGCAGCGGCGCCGCCCCCACGGCGTACGCCCTCACAGCTGACCGACGGAGGTGACGCGGACCACGGCCCGGCCCTCCTCGTCGGACGCGGCCAGATCGACCTCCGCGCTGATGCCCCAGTCGTGGTCGCCGTTCGGGTCGGCGAAGGTCTGCCGGACCCGCCACAGACCGTGCGCGGCGTCCTCGTCGATCTTCAGCAGCTTCGGCCCGCGGGCATCCGGACCCGTGCCCAGATCGTCGTACTCGTCCCAGTAGGCGTCCATCGCATCGCCCCAGGCGTCCTCGTCCCAGCCCGCGTCGCCGTCCAGCTCGCCGAGTTCACCGACCTTGTCCAGTGCGGCCAGCTCCACCCGGCGGAACATCGCGTTGCGTACCAGCACCCGGAAGGCGCGGGCGTTGGCCGTGACCGGCTTGACCTCGTCGGCCCGCTCCTGCGCCTCCTCGGCGGTCTCCACCTCCGGGTTGGCGAGCTGCTCCCATTCGTCGAGCAGGCTGGAGTCCACCTGGCGGACCATCTCGCCGAGCCAGGCGATCAGGTCCTGGAGGTCCTCGGACTTGATGTCGTCCGGGATGGTGTGTTCCAGGGCCTTGTACGCGCTCGCGAGATAGCGCAGCACGATTCCCTCGGTGCGGGCCAGCTCGTAGTGGGAGGTGAACTCCGTGAACGTCATGGCGCGTTCGTACATGTCACGGATCACGGACTTCGGCGACACCGGATGGTCGCCCACCCACGGGTGGCTCCTGCGGTACACGTCGTACGCGTGCCACAGCAGCTCGCTCAGCGGCTTCGGGTACGTGACGTCCTGGAGCAGCTCCATGCGCTCCTCGTACTCGACGCCGTCGGCCTTCATCTGCCCGACCGCTTCGCCGCGCGCCTTGTTCTGCTGGGCGGCGAGGATCTGCCGCGGGTCGTCGAGCGTCGACTCGACGACGGAGACCATGTCCAGCGCGTACGAGGGGGAGTCGGGGTCCAGCAGGTCGAACGCGGCCAACGCGAAGGTGGACAACGGCTGGTTGAGCGCGAAGTCCTGCTGGAGATCGACGGTGAGCCGGACGATCCGGCCCTCCGCGTCCGGCTCGTCGAGCTGCTCCACGACACCGCCGTCCAGCAGTGAGCGGTAGATCGCGATGGCCCGGCGGATGTGACGCAGCTGTGCCCTGCGCGGTTCGTGGTTGTCCTCCAGCAGGCGCCGCATCGCCTCGAAGGCGTTGCCGGGACGCGCGATCACGGACAGCAACATCGTGTGCGTGACGCGGAAGCGGGAATTCAGCGGCTCCGGATCGGACTGGATCAGCTTGTCGAAGGTGGTCTCCGACCAGGCGACGAAGCCCTCGGGGGCCTTCTTGCGGACCACCTTGCGCTTCTTCTTGGGGTCGTCGCCCGCCTTCTTGACGGCCTTCTCGTTCTCGATGACGTGCTCGGGCGCCTGCGCCACGACGAAGCCCGCCGTGTCGAATCCGGCCCGGCCCGCGCGGCCCGCGATCTGGTGGAACTCCCGGGCGCGCAGCGTGCGGACGCGATTGCCGTCGTACTTGGTGAGCGCGGTGAACAGCACGGTGCGGATGGGTACGTTGACACCGACACCGAGGGTGTCCGTACCGCAGATCACCTTCAGCAGACCCGCCTGGGCCAGTTTCTCCACCAGACGCCGGTACTTCGGCAGCATGCCCGCGTGGTGCACCCCGATACCGTGGCGCACGTAGCGGGAGAGGTTCTGGCCGAACCTGGTGGTGAAGCGGAAGTTGCCGATCAGATCGGCGATCTTCTCCTTCTCCTCCTTGGTGCACATGTTGATGCTCATCAGCGACTGTGCCCGCTCGACGGCCGCGGCCTGGGTGAAGTGCACGATGTACACCGGCGACTGCCTGGTCTCCAGCAGCTCGGTGAGGGTCTCGGTGATCGGGGTCAGCCGGTACTCGTAACTGAGCGGCACCGGCCGGGTCGCGGAGCGCACCACGGACGTGGGGCGGCCGGTGCGGCGGGTCAGGTCCTCCTCGAACATCCTGACGTCGCCGAGCGTCGCCGACATCAGGACGAACTGGGCCTGCGGCAGCTCCAGGAGCGGGATCTGCCAGGCCCAGCCGCGGTCCGGCTCGGCGTAGAAATGGAACTCGTCCATCACGACCTGGCCGATGTCGGCGTACTTCCCGTCACGCAGCGCGATGGAGGCCAGCACCTCGGCCGTGCAGCAGATCACCGGGGCATCGGCGTTGACGGAGGCGTCGCCGGTGAGCATGCCGACGTTCTCCGTACCGAACAGCTTGCACAGGTCGAAGAACTTCTCCGAGACCAGTGCCTTGATCGGCGCGGTGTAGAAGGTGACCTTGTCCTGGGCCAGCGCCGTGAAGTGCGCAGCGGCCGCGACCAGGCTCTTCCCGGAGCCGGTCGGGGTGGAAAGGATCACATTCGCGCCGGAGACCACCTCGATCAGCGCCTCCTCCTGAGCGGGGTAGAGGGTGATGCCCCGTGTCTCGGTCCAGGACGAGAAAGCCTCGAAGAGGGCGTCGGGGTCGTCGGTCGGGGGCAGCTGATCGATAAGGGTCACGCCCCCATCTTGCCTGCCTTCCGTCCGGATGAGGGAACCGGACGACCGCACGAAGATCACGGACGATACGCTGCCCACTCAACTCGGCCGTGCCTGGGCGGCAATGGCGGCAGGACGACTTTGGGGGCGGGAAGAACCATGATGGGACCGGCACATTCTCTGTCAGGGGCGGCGGCCTGGCTGGGGGTGGGCGCGGCGGCGGCGGCCGCCGGCCACGCGATGCCGTGGCCCGTCCTGGTCGTCGGCGCCCTGATCACCGCCGGGGCGGCGCTCGCACCGGACCTCGACCACAAGTCCGCCACGATCTCGCGCGCCTTCGGGCCGGTCTCCAGGGGGCTCTGCGAGATCGTCGACAAGCTTTCGCACGCGGTCTACAAGGCGACCCGGGGGTCCGGCGATCCGCGCCGCAACGGCGGTCACCGGACGCTGACCCACACCTGGCTCTGGGCGGTCCTGATCGGTGCCGGGGCCTCCGGCGCGGCGATCACCGGTGGTCGGTGGGCGGTTCTGGCGATCCTCTTCGTCCACCTGGTGCTCGCTGTCGAAGGGCTGCTGTGGCGGGCCGCCCGGATGTCCAGCGATGTCCTGGTGTGGCTGCTCGGCGCGACCAGCGCCTGGATACTGGCGGGTGTCCTGGACAAGCCGGGCAACGGCTCGGACTGGCTGTTCAGCGCCCCGGGCCAGGAGTATCTGTGGCTCGGGCTGCCGATCGTGCTCGGGGCGCTCGTCCACGACATCGGTGACGCGCTGACCGTCTCCGGTTGCCCGATCCTGTGGCCCATACCGCTGGGCCGCAAGCGCTGGTACCCGATCGGGCCGCCGAAGGGCATGCGGTTCAGGGCCGGCAGCTGGGTGGAGCTGAAGGTGCTGATGCCCGCCTTCATGGTGCTCGGGGGACTGGGCGGAGCGGCGGCGCTGAACTTCATCTGACCGCCGCGTCCGGCACCCGGTGCGCTCAGGCGGACTCGCGCGGTACCAGCCGGTGGGCCAGGACGATCTCCCTGGCCGCCCCCGCGCCGTCCCCGTCGAGGCGGTCGACCAGCAGCTGTGCGGCCGAACGCCCGATCTCGCGGGCCGGGTTGAGCACGGTGGTGAGCGCGGGGGAGACCAGTGAGGCCGCCTCGATGTCGTCGTACCCGGTGATCGCCACGTCGTGCGGCACGCGCAGCCCGGCGGCCCGTGCCGTGTCCAGTGCGCCGATCGCGATCAGGTCGTTGGCGCACACCACGGCGTCCGGGCGCTGCGCCGCGTTCAGCACGGCCGCGGCCCCGGCTCGCCCGCCCTCGCGGGTGAAGCCGGTCCAGACGACGAGCTCGTCCGTGACCGGCAGCCCGGCCGATTCCAGGGCCTTGCGGTAGCCCGTGAACCGCTCGCCGCCCGGCTCCACCCCCGGTGTGCCGCCGATGAACGCGATCCGCCGGTAGCCGCGGCCCACCAGATGGCTGACCAGGTCGTGCATTCCCTCGGTCTCGGCGGCCCTGACCACATCGCCGAGCGCCGGCTCCAGCCGCCCTCCGAGCCGCACGAGCTTGGATCCCGACGCCACGACGCGGTCCAGGTCGCGCTTGGTGGCGCCGTACCGGCCGATCACGATGCCGTCGATGCGGCGCGCCACCAGCTGCCGGATCACCGCGGGCAGGTGCGGGCCGTCCATGGGGGCCTCGCAGACCACCGTCAGGTACTCGTGGGCCAGGGCGATCTCCTGCATGCCCGCGGCGATCGAGGTGTTGAACGGGTTGGTGATGTCCGGGACGACCAGCCCCAGGGTGCGGGTGCGCTGGGTGCGCAGGCCGCGCGCCGACGGGTCGGCCTGGTAACCGAGGCGCTGTATGACGTCCTCGACCCGGGCGCGGGTGGTGGCCGACACGGGGCGTCGGCCGCTCAGCACATGGGAGACCGTGGTGACGCTGACGCCCGCCTCGGACGCGACATCCACGATCTTGACCCGGCTCCCGCCCTGCACCATCGGCCTCCCGCTGTCGTCCAGGAATGTTGTCCTGGTGTTCGAGGTCACTCTATCCATTGTGCAAAACGTTTTGTATGGTGCTTGCGATCGCGCCGCGCATGCGCCGTGTCAGGGATGCAAAACGTTTTGGAGGCTTGATGTCCATCGCAGGCCGGAGAGCCGTATGACGAGCTCTCCAAGCCGCAGAACCGTGCTCGGTGCCGCGCTCGGCGCGGCGTCGGCCGCGGTCCTGGCGGGTTGCTCGGGCGGTCGTCCGGCGGACGGCAGAACAGCGGTACGGTTCCTCGGCCCGGAGACCCCCGAGACGTTCCGGGCGGTCATCCGAGGCTTCGAGCGGGCCAATCCCGACCTGCGGATCGACTACACCCCCGTACCGCCGGACCAACTCGGTGACGTCCTCCAGCTGCGGCTCTCCGCGAAGGACGACGCGATCGACGTGTACGCCGTCGACCAGCCCCGCGTACCGGCACTCAGCGCGCGCGGCTTCCTCACCGACCTCACTCCGATCGCCGACCGGGCCAGGGCCGCCGTCACCCACGAGCAGTACGGGGTCAGCTCCTGGCAGGGCAGGCTCCGCTCGCTGCCGATCTGGACGTCCACCCAGTACCTCTTCTACAACGCGGACCTGCTGACCAGGGCCGGCGCACCCCTGCCCGGAGCGGCCCCCGCCGACCGCTGGAGCTGGGAGCGGACCAAGAGCGTCGGCCGCCGCACCATGGAACGGGCCGGTGCCGACCACGCCCTGCTGCTGGAACAGACCGACCTCTACTACGGGCTCCAGCCGCTCGTCGAGTCCCTGCACGGCGGCTCGGGCATCACCGGCGAGGACATGCTCACCCCCGCCGTCACCACCCGGGGCTGGATCGACGCCCTCGACTGGTACCGGACGCTCTTCGCCGACGGTTCCTCACCCCGCGGCATCCCCTCCTATCAGCTCTCCTCGCTCTTCACCTCCGGCCGGGTGCCGTTCTTCGTCGGCGGCCCCTGGAACCTCGGCGCCTTCGCCGGACTGAAGGACTTCACCTGGGGCACCGCGCCGCAGCCGAAGTTCGCCGAGGGACGTGCCGTCACCCCCACCGACTCCTGGTCCTGGGGAGTGAACCCGTACGCCCAACACCCCGACGCGGCGCTGCGGTTCATGGAGTACGCCGCGCTCACCACCGGCGGCAGCCTGCAAACCGTCGAGGCGTCCCCGCTCATCCCGTCCAACCGCGCGGCCTTCGAGCGCTACGCGGCGGACCTGGAGCACAAGGCCACCAGGAGCACCGCAGGCGTGGCCACGATCATGCGGTACGAACTCGCGCACACCGCCGTCAGCCGGCCTCGCAGCATCGGCTACACCCAGTTCGAGACCGTCATGGGCTCCGCCTTCTCCGACATCCGCAACGGCTCGGCCGTGGAACCCCGGCTGGTCAAGGCATCCGGGGAACTGGTGCGTACCTGGGAGCGACTGCGATGACCACCACGGCCCCACGGCCCCAGAAGCGCTCCCCGCGCCGCCGCCCCGCCTCGCAGGGCCGGACCGCCCTGTACTTCCTGGCACCCGCGCTGCTCGCCCTCGTCGTACTGCGACTGCTGCCCGCCGCGATGGCGGTCATCAGCAGCCTGCGCCACCACAGCCTCGTCGACGACGCCACCACCTTCGTCGGCTTCGACAACTACGCGGACCTCTTCGCCGACAGCCAGTTCTGGCAGAGCGTCCGCGTCACGCTGCTGTTCAGCCTGGTCATCAACCCGCTCCAGGTGCTCATCGCACTCGGCCTCGCCGTCCTGCTGAACCGCCGCTTCGCGGGCGTCCGCTTCTGGCGGTCGCTGGTCTTCGCACCCATCGCCGTACCGCCGGCCGTCTCCGCGGTCATCTGGGGCATCCTCTACCGCCCCGAAGGGCCGCTCAACGCCGTCCTCGGCACGATGGGCATTCCGCCACAGCCCTTTCTCACCAGCTCGCAACAGGCGCTCTTCGCCGTCATCGTGCTGATGTCCTGGGTCGGCGTCGGCTACTGGATGATGTTCCTGATCGCCGGACTCCAGGACATCCCGCAGGAGTGCTACGACGCGGCCGCGGTCGACGGCGCCACCGCCTGGCAGCGGTTCGTCCATGTCACACTGCCGCTGCTGCGCCGCCCGATCGCCTTCGTCCTGGTCGCCGACACCGTCGCCAACTTCCTGGTGTTCGCCCCGGTGCAACTGCTGACCCGCGGCGGTCCCGACGGCTCGACCGATCTCATGATGTACGACGTGTTCCGCCGCGCCTACAGCGTCGGCGACATCAATTTCGCCCAGGCCGAAGTGGTGGTGCTCGTCGCCATCACCCTCGCGGTCGTGGCCGTCCAGTTCCGGATGATGCGGGGCAAGGGCGAGGAGTGAACCGATGAAGACAACCACCGCCTCCCAGCAGCCGACGGGGCGCCGCCCCTTCGCGCTCAGACACATGCCGCTCGTCACCGCCGTCGTCATCGGCGTGCTCTTCGCCCTCCCGCTCCTGTGGGTGCTCACCGGATCGCTCCGCCCCGGCGACAAGGTCCTGGCCGGACTCGACCGGCTCTCCTGGAGCAGCCTGATTCCGACCGATGCCACGCTGCACAACTATGTGACGCTCTTCCAGGGCGACTTCGGCCGCGCCGTGCTCAACTCCATCGGCGTGGCCGCCGCCACCGTCCTGCTCGGGCTGCTGCTCTCGGCGATGGCCGCGTTCGCGCTCTCGGTCTTCACCTTCCGAGGCCGCGGGCTCGTCTTCGCCGTGATCCTGCTCAGCTTCATGATCCCCTTCGACGCCATAGCGATCCCGCTCTCGGACGTCTTCCGCGACTGGGGTCTGCAGAACACCTATGCCGGACTCGTCCTGCCCGGCATCGGCAACGGCCTCGCGATCTTCCTGCTGCGCCAGTTCTTCCTCGCGATTCCGCGCGAACTCGTCGAGGCCGCCCGCATGGACGGGCTCGGCTGGTGGGGCATCCTCCTGCGGATCCACGTGCCCCTGTCGCGGCCCGCGCTGATCGGCGCCGGACTGACCCTGTTCACCTTCCAGTGGCAGTCCTACATGTGGCCGCTGCTCGTCGGCACCGAACCGGACAAGCAACTCGGCCCGATCGCACTCGGCACCCTCCAGGGCCAGATGGTCGTCGACTACGGCCAGGTGTTCGCCGCCGCCGTCGTCCTGACCGTCATCCCGCTCGTCGTCCTGCTGCGCCTGCAGCGGTATTTCACACAGTCGATCGCGGGCAGCGGCCTCAAGTGACCTCCGGCCGAACCGGCCGGCCGACGAAACCCATCCCCACGACCCGAGGAACACCATGACCCATCCCCTCGCCCACATCCTCCTGGACACCGACATCGGCAGCGACGTCGACGACGCACTCGCCCTCGGCGTGCTGCTCGGCTCGCCCGAGGCCCGCATCACCGGCATCACCACCGTCTACGGCGACACCCTGCTCCGGGCCCGGCTCGCACACCGGCTCGGCGCCCTCGCCGGCCACGACCTCACCGTCGTCCCCGGAGCCACCGAGACCCTCTCCGGCAAGGAGGTCTGGTGGGCCGGGCACGAGGGCAGGGCCTTCACCGACCTGGAGACCGAACCGGTACGCGACACCGTGGCCGCGGACCGTTTCCTCGTCGACTCCGTCCTCGCGCGGCCCGGCGCGACCGATGTCATCGCCATCGCCCCGCTGGGCAACATCGCCCGCGCGATCCGCCTCGACGACCGCTTCGCCGCAGGCGTACGCACCCTGTACATGATGGGCGGCAGCTTCGGGCCCGGGGCCAAGGCCGAGCACAACATCGTCAGCGACATCACGGCCGCCCGCATCGTGTTCGGCTCCGGCATCCGCACCGTCGTCACCGGCCTGGACATCACCACCCGGCTGCGCGTCGAACGGCCCGGTATCGAAGCGATCCGGGAAGCCGGCGCCTACGGTGCCGCACTCGCCCGCGAGATCGACGCCTGGACCGGCTTCACCGGCGAACCGTGGAGCGTCCCGCACGACCCGATCACGGTGCTCTCCCTGCTGCGTCCCGACCTCTACACCACCCGGCGCGGCACGGTCGAGGTCACCGACGAAGGGCTGACCGTCTTCACGGCCGACCCGGACGGAAACGTCGACCTCGTCGTGGACGCCGACATGGAGGCCGTCGCGGAGGAGATCGTCGCCCGCATCGTCCGGGCCTCCCGGCGCGACTGAGCACCAGCCGCCGGGCGCGGCGGGACCGGCAGCGATGCGGCCGTGGCCGGTTCGGCCGGTGCTCCCGGTGGTACGGCCCCCGGCCGTTCGCACCGCGCAGGACAGCGACCGGGCCGCCCGGGGCAACCGGTTCGCGCCCCCGCCGACGAGGACCTCGTCGGCGGGGGCGCACGGGCCCGACCGTCACGGCGGCGAGGTCACCGGGAGCGAGGGACCGGCCGACCGGTCGGCCGCCGGGACCGGTTCGGCGGGCGGGGCTCCGTACGGCACATCGAACGTGATCGCGCCTCAGCCGTGCCAGGACCGCCACAGCGCCGCGTAGGCGCCGTCCGCCGCCACCAGCTCGTCATGGCTGCCCAGTTCACTGATCCGGCCGCCCTCCACCACCGCGATCACATCCGCGTCGTGCGCGGTGTGCAGCCGGTGGGCGATCGCCACGACCGTACGACCGTCCAGCACCCGGGCCAGCGACCGCTCCAGGTGCCGGGCGGCCCGCGGGTCCAGCAGCGACGTCGCCTCGTCCAGTACCAAGGTGTGCGGATCGGCCAGTACCAGCCGGGCCAGTGCGATCTGCTGTGCCTGAGCGGGCGTCAGTGCCAGGCCGCCGGAGCCGACCTCGGAGTCCAATCCCTTCTCCAGCGTCTTCGCCCAGCCGTCCGCGTCGACCGCCGCGAGCGACGCCCACAGCTCGGCGTCCTCGGCACCGGCTCGGGCCAGCAGGAGGTTGTCCCGCAGCGAACCGACGAACACATGGTGCTCCTGATTGACCAGTGCCACATGCGTACGTACGTGCTCGGCCTTCATGTGCGACAACTCCGCACCGCCGAGCTTCACTTCACCGGTCCGTGGCGCGTAGATGCCGGCCAGCAGCCGGCCCAGCGTGGACTTGCCGGCCCCGGACGGGCCGACCAGCGCGAGGCGTGTACCCGGTGCCACGTCCAGCGACACGCGGTGCAGAACGTCGACCCCGGCGCGGTAGCCGAAGCGCACCTGGTCGGCCCGAACGTCCCGGCCGTCCGGGATCACCTCCGCGTCGCCCGCGTCCGGTTCGATGTCCCGCACGCCGACCAGCCGCGCCAGTGACACCTGAGCGACCTGCAACTCGTCGTACCAGCGCAGGATCAGGCCGATCGGATCGACCATCATCTGCGCCAGCAGCGCACCCGTCGTCAACTGCCCCACGGTCAGCCAGCCCTCGATGACGAACCAGCCGCCGAGCATCAGCACCGCACCGAGAATCGTCACATAGGTGGTGTTGATGACGGGGAAGAGAACGGAACGCAGGAACAGTGTGTACCGCTCCCAAGCCGTCCACTCCTTGATCCGCCGGTCCGACAGCATCACCCTGCGCGCACCCAGACGGTGCGCCTCCACGGTCCGCCCGGCGTCCACGGTCTCCGCGAGCATCGCCGCGACCGCCGCGTACCCCGCGGCCTCCGAACGGTACGCGGACGGCGCCCGTTCGAAGTACCAGCGGCAGCCGATGATCAGGACGGGCAGGGCGATCAGCACCGACAGGGCCAGCGGCGGAGCCGTCGCCGTCAGCGCGGCCAGCAGCAACCCCGCCCACACCACGCCGATCGCCAGTTGCGGCACGGCCTCGCGCATCGCGTTGGCCAGCCGGTCGATGTCCGTGGTGATCCTGGAGAGCAGATCCCCCGTCCCGGCCCGCTCAAGCACACCCGGTGGCAGACCCACCGACCGTACGAGGAAGTCCTCGCGCAGATCGGCCAGCATCTCCTCGCCGAGCATCGCGCTGCGCAGACGCATCATCCGGGTGAAGACGGTCTGCACGATCAGCGCGAGCGCGAACACTCCGGCGGTGCGCTCCAGATGGAGGTCGGTGACGCCGTCGGAGAGGTCCTCGACCAGTCCGCCCAGCAGATACGGGCCGACGATCGAGGCGATCACCGCGATGGCGTTGAACGTGACCAGCACGGCGAACGGCCTGCGATGGCGCCCCAGCAGATCCCGTACATAGCCTCGTACGGTCGCGGGAGTGCCGACCGGCAGGGTCGTCGCCGACTCCGGCGCGGCCGGGTCGTACGTCGGTTCTGCGACGCCGATCATGCCCGTTCCTCGATTTCCTCGATCGTCCTGAGCGTGCCCTGGGAGGCCAGGGCCGCGATCTCGTCGTCCGTCTCGCGCGTCACGACCGCCCGGTAGCGGGCGTCCGTGTGCAGCAGTTCACGGTGTGCGCCGACTGCGGCGACGACGCCCTCGTGCACCAGTACCACCCGGTCCGCCAGGTCGAGCAGCAGCGGCGACGAGGCGAAGGCGACCGTGGTACGCCCCTGGCGCAGTGCCTTGATTCCGGCGGCGACCCGGGCCTCCGTGTGCGAGTCGACGGCGGAGGTCGGCTCGTCGAGAATCAGCGCCTCCGGGTCGGTCACCAGCGAACGGGCCAGGGCGAGCCGCTGGCGCTGACCGCCCGAGAGCGAACGCCCGCGCTCGGTGATGCGTGTCGTCATCGGGCCGCCGTCCGTGGTCACGGACGCCTGCGCCAACGAGTCCAGCACATCACCGCACTGGGCGGCGGACAGCGCGTCCTCGGCGCTCACCCGGCCGGACGAGGGAACATCGAGCAGCTCACGCAGTGTGCCGGAGAGCAGGACCGGGTCCTTGTCCTGGACCAGCACCGCCGTCCGGGCGGAGGACAGCGGGAGTTCGTCCAGCGGCACTCCACCGAGGAGGACGGACGGGGGGTGCTGCGCCGCCGCCATGTCGTCCTCGGCGCCGTCCGTTCCGGCAGCCGGTCCGCTCCGCGTTCCGTCCTCCGTCGTGACCATGTCCGTGCCCCGGTCCGCTTCCGCCTGAGCGTGTCCGCCCAGCCGTTCGGCCAGCCGTCCCGCTTCGTCCGGATCGCCACAGACCACCGCGGTGAACAGACCGGCCGGGGCCATCAGCCCGGTGACCGGGTCGTACAGGTCGCCGACCGGGGTGGCGTCGAGGGTCGACGGCCGGTCCGTGCGGTGCAGCGAGAGCACCCGTACCGCACGCTTGGCGGAGGGGCGCGAGAAGGAGTACGCCATCGCGATCTCCTCGAAGTGGCGCAGCGGGAACAGCAACAGCGTCGCCGCGCTGTACACCGTGACCAGCTGACCGACCTGGATCCTGCCGTCGCGGGCCAGCGTCGCCCCGTACACGACCAGCGAGATGAGCAGCACGCCGGGCAGGAGCACCTGGATCGCGGAGATCAGTGACCACATCCGGGCACTGCGCACCGCGGCCTTGCGGACCTCCTGGGAAGCGCGTCGGTAGCGGCCGAGGAACAGCTCCTCACCGCCGATCCCGCGGAGCACCCGCAGCCCGGCGACGGTGTCCGAGGCCAACTCGGTCGCCTTGCCCGCCTTCTCCCGCTGGAGGTCGGCGCGCCGGGTGGCCCGGGGGAGCAGCGGCAGAACCGCCAGGGCCAGCAACGGCATGGCGAGTGTCACCAGGATGCCCAGCGACGGCAGATAGAGGATGAGCCCCACACAGATCAGCACCAGGGCGGCCGCGGCCGCGGCGAAGCGGGACAGCGCCTCGACGAACCAGCCGATCTTCTCGACGTCGCCGGTGGAGACCGCGACGACCTCGCCCGCGGCGACCCGGCGGGTCAACGCCGAGCCGAGTTCCGCGGTCTTGCGGGCCAGCAGTTGCTGAACACGCGCGGCGGCGGTGATCCAGTTGGTGATGGCGGTCCGGTGGAGCATGGTGTCGCCCAGTGCGATCAGCACACCCAGGACGGCGATCAGGCCGCCCGCCCACGCGAGCCGGCTGCCCGACCGGTCGACGACGGCCTGTACGGCGAAGCCGATGGCAGGTGGCAGTCCGGCCAGGGAACACTGGTGCAACAGGCCCCAGGACATGGCCTTGAACTGACCGCCGAGCTGGCTGCGGCCGAGCCAGAGCAGGAAGCGTGGCCCCGACCGGACGTCGGGATCGCCAGGATCCGAGTACGGAAGATCGCGAATGTGCATGACGTCCCATGTGTCGGTTTGTTCGTTGAATGACTCAAACCGTGCAAGGCTCTCTCCGGGACGTCCGTCGGAGCAATTGATTTTCTCCGTGAACGGCGTGAATCGCGCCATGGCCGTGAGACCGTCGGGATGTGGGCCCGGCTCGCTGGAGCCGGGCCCGCATCCCGTGGTGCCGGCCGGTCAGCCCTTCTCCGGATTCTCCGAATCCATGCCGGAGCGGGCCTTCTTCCACTCACCGCGCGTGAAGTCCGGGATCTGCTGAGGGGCGCCCTTCGCCTTGATGGACTGATGACTGAGCGGCACGGGCGACGTCCACGTCGCCGCGTCGTACACGTCGAAATCGGGAACGAGGCCGAGCCGCATGCACTGCATCAGCCGGAACACCAGCATGTAGTCCATGCCGCCGTGTCCGCCGGGCGGGTTGGCGTGCTCCTTCCACAGCCAGTGGTCCCACTGGGCGTACTTGGAGAAGTCGCCCCAGTTGTCGTCCGTGTGGTCGGGCTCGATGTAGATGCGGGCCGGGTAGTCCTCGAAGACCCCCTTCGTACCGCCGAGGCTGTTGATCCGCGAGTACGGATGCGGAGTGGACACGTCGTGCTCCAGACGGATGACCCGTCCCTTGGCGGTTTGGACGAGGCTGATCGTCCGGTCGCTCTCGATATAGGTCTCCTTCCAGCTCGGATCGCCGGCCGGCATGTTCTTCTCGCGGTACTCGGCGAGCCCCAGGGACGGTGAACCGACGCTGGTGATGCTCACCGCACGGTCGCCGCGGTTGAGGTCCATGTAGTTGGCGACCGGACCGAAGCCGTGGTTGGGGTAGAGATCGCCCCGCAACCTGGTGTGCCACAGCCTGCGCCAGGGACCTTCGTAGTACTTCGGGTCGAACATCAGGCCACGCAGATCGTGGTTGTACGCGCCCGCGCCGTGCAGCAGATCACCGAAGAGCCCGGCGTGCGCCATGCGGAGCACCCGCATCTCGTTCTGCCCGTAACAGCAGTTCTCCAGCTGCATGCAGTGGCGTCTGGTGCGTTCGGAGAGATCGACCAACTCCCAGAGCTGGTCGAGCCGGAGGGCGATCGGACACTCCACGCCGACATGCTTGCCGTTCAGCATGGCGGTCTTCGCCATCTCGAAGTGGAAGTCCCAGGGCGTCGCCACATAGACGAAGTCGATGTCCCCGCGCTTGCAGAGATTCTCGTAGTCGTCCTCGCCGTTGGTGTAGACGGCGGGTGCCGGCTGACCGGCGGCGGTCACCTTCGCCGCCGCCCTTTCGGCCTTGGCCCTGACCGGGTCGCAGACGGCGACGACCTGTACGCCGCTGACGGCGAGAAAGAGGTCGATCATGCTGCCGCCACGGTTGCCGAGGCCGACCATGCCGACCCGGACGGTGGACCGCCGGTCGAACGGCACTCCCACCATGGTGCGCCCCTGGCGTTTCGGAGCGGCCGCCTGTTCCGTGACAGCGGCTTCCGGGCCCCGACCGGGCGTGGCGGCGGCTGCGGTGCCGCTGCCGAGACCGCCGAGTCCGAGCCCGGCGCCGGCCACCGAGGCGGTCGTCCACAGGACCGAGCGGCGGCTCATCGAGCCTTCGTCGCCGTCCTGCGTACCGTCGTTCTGCTGTGCTGCGTCGTTCATCGATCCTCCAGAAGGGGGGTCTGACGTGCGCGGCTGGTGAATGAACCTCGCCAAGGACCTTGGTAGTCGAGGCTGTTGATGCGCAAGGGGAGTGATTGGACTCCTGCTCCGAAACCATGGACTTTCGTGCACACGCAAGCGCCGGGTGGGCTCGGAATCCGAGCCCACCCGGCGCTTGCGGACTTCGTCAGGCCCGGCGGCCGACCGTGGCCGAGCCGGTCGACCGGACGACCACGGTGATCACCGAACGACGGCCCCCGGCCGCGTGGCCCGCTCCAACTCCATCAGCACCGAGTAGTACGAGTGCCCGGTGGCCCGGTCCATGCCGATCTCGCACATGCGGTTGGCCGAGAGATACGCGTCGTACTCCCGCGTGTTGACCTCGGCCGACTCCTTCGCCGTCGCGGAGGCCGTCAGTTCCTTGTGCAGCATGCCCCGGTCACCCGCGAAGGCGCAGCACCCGGCGTCGTCGGGGATCACGACCTCCTCGGCGCAGGCCTCCGCGACCGTGCGCAGCTGCTCCACGTCGTTCAGATGCTGCATGGAACACGTCGGGTGCAGGACTGCCGAATCGATTTTGCGGAGAACTGTCAGCTTCGGAAGCAGTTCGTCGGCCGCCCAGACGAGGGAGTCGACGATGGTCAGCTCCCGGTGCAACTCGCGGTTGTCGTCGGTGAGATAGGGCACCACCTCATGCGCGATGCCCAGTGTGCACGACGAGGCGTCGACGACCAGCGGCAGCTTTCCACCCGCAGTCCAGCCCCAGGCCGCCTCCACGATGCGGTTGGCCATCACGGTGTTGCCCTCGTCGTAGCCCTTGGAGTGCCAGATCGTTGCGCAACAGGTCCCCGCGACGTCGTCCGGGATCCATACCGGCTTCCCGGCACGAGCGGAGACGGCGACGACGGCCTGCGGCAGCGACGGGCCACGATGGCCCTCGGGACCGCCGAAGATGCGGTTGACACACGCCGGGTAGTAGACGGCGCTCGCCCCGACGCGGGAGGTGCGGGGCAGCTTCCGCGCGGCGGCGCCGGGGATCTCGGGCAGCCACTCGGGCACGAGGTCCGGGCGTACGGCCTTACGGGCCAGTCCGGTGATGGTCTCCAGCGGCCCGTCGCCGATCCGGTCGCCGATCCGGTCGGCGGCGGCGACGGCGAGCCGTGCCGCCGCCTCGACCGCCTTGAAGTTCTTCGCCGTGAGTGCCGCGATCCGCTCCTCGCGCGGGGAGTGCCGCTGGTGACGGAAGTCCTTCATCATGGCACCGGTGTCGATGCCGACCGGACAGGCGAGCTTGCACGTCGAGTCGCCGGCACAGGTGTCGACGGCGTCGTAGCCGTAGGCGTCCAGCAGCCGCTCCTCCACCGGTGAACCGCCGGGCTGTCGCATCATCTCCCGGCGCAGCACGATGCGCTGTCGCGGTGAGGTGGTCAGGTCATGACTGGGGCAGGTGGGCTCGCAGAAGCCGCACTCGATGCAGGGGTCGGCGATCAGCTCGACCTCGGGGATGGTCTTCAGCCCCCGCAGATGGGCCTTCGGGTCGCGGTCCAGGACGATCCGCGGCGCCAGAACCCCGTCGGGGTCGATGATCTGCTTCGTGCGCCACATCAGCTCGGTGGCCTTCGGGCCCCACTCCAGCTCCAGGAAGGGGGCGATATTGCGGCCGGTGGCGTGCTCCGCCTTCAAGGAGCCGTCGAAGCGTTCCACCGTCAGCCGGCAGAAGTCGTCCATGAACGCGGCGTACCGATCGACGTCGGACGGCTTCGCCGCGTCGAAGGCGAGCAGGAAGTGGAGATTGCCGTGCGCCGCGTGACCGGCCACGGCGGCGTCGAAGCCGTGCTCCGCCTGGAGCGCGAGCAGGGCCTCGCAGGCGTCGGCCAGCCGGGAGGGCGGCACCGCGAAGTCCTCCGTGATCAGCGTCGTGCCCGAGGGACGGGAGCCGCCCACCGCGGTGACGAACGCCTTGCGGGCCTTCCAGTAGCCCGAGATGACCTTGGCGTCGCGGGTGAACCCATTGGTCACCGAGGCCACGGGGGCGACCAGGTCGAGCCCCTCGACCACGGCTGCCGCCGCCCGCTCGTACACCTCCTGCCCCGCCTCGTCGGGAGCACGGAACTCCACCAGCAGCGCCGCGGTCTCCTTGGGCAGCTCGGCCCAGTCCGCAGGCACACCCTGGACGCTCACCGACGCGCGGAGCGTGTTGCCGTCCATCAGCTCGACGGCGATCGCCCCCGCCTCGTTGAACCGGGGCACAGCGGCCGCCGCCGCGGTGAGGGAGGGGAAGAAGAGCAGAGCGGTGGAGACACGGCGGTCCAGGGGCAGGGTGTCGAACACGACCTCGGAGATGAAGCCGAAGGTGCCCTCGGAGCCGACCATCAGGCCACGCAGGATCTGCACGGGCGTCGAGCCGTCCAGGAAGGCGTCGAGCCGGTAGCCGTTGGTGTTCTTGATCTCGTACTTGGCGCGGATCCGGGCGGTGAGCCCGGCGTCGCCCTCGATCTCCGCCTTCAGCGCCAGCAGTTCCTCGCACAGCTGCGGTTCGGCACGGGCCAGGTCCTCGTCCGCCGCGGGGTCAGCCGTGTCGACGACCGTGCCGCTCGGCAGCACGAAGGTCAGGGAGGAGACGGTTCGGTATGAATTGCGGGTCGTTCCCGCGGTCATTCCGGAGGCGTTGTTGGCGACGACTCCGCCGATCGTGCAGGCGATCGCGCTGGCCGGGTCGGGCCCCAGCAGCCGTCCGTGCCGGGCGAGGGCGGCGTTGGCCCGCAGGACCGTCGTCCCCGGCCGGATG
This sequence comes from Streptomyces sp. NPDC088252, assembly GCF_044740965.1. NCBI lineage: Bacteria > Bacillati > Actinomycetota > Actinomycetes > Kitasatosporales > Streptomycetaceae > Streptomyces > Streptomyces sp. NPDC088252. The sequence goes on from NZ_JBIURS010000009.1 coordinate 251,990, forward strand.
CGGGCCCGCGCGCCGTCGTCCAGCACCTCGATTCCCGCCCAGTGGTGGCGCACGTCGACGAGGATGTCCTCACCCTGGGCCTGGCCGTTCAGACTGGTGCCGGCCGCCCGGAAGACGACCTCGCGTCCCTTGCCGTGCGCGTACGACAGGATCGCCGAGATGTCGTCGATGTCCTCCGGGACCACGACGACCTGGGGGACGAACCGGTAGGGGCTGGCGTCGGAGGCGTACTTCACCAGGTCGGAGACCTTCCACAGCACCTTCTCCGGCCCCAGCAGGTCGATCAGCTCGCCGCGCAGCGGTTCCGGCGTACCCGGAGCCTGTCGGTCGGGGACCCGGTCCGGGGACGGAGTACGCACCGCACCGGGGCGGAGTGCTTCCGGCTTCGGCTCCAGCAGTGGCATGTCGGGCTCTCCTCGGCTGTTCTGTTCGGTTCGGTACAGCGGCGGCACGCGCTACACCCCTCGGGTGCGCGCGGGCGCGCGGTTCAGCAGCGGCGCTGCGGCATCCCGTCGACCAGGGCGGACAACAGCCCGCCGAGCACCTCGCGCTGATCGGCGGTCAATGGAGCCAGGATCTCCTCTGCGGCGGCCCGGCGCGCGTCGCGCAGCGACCGGAGCGTGGCGAGGCCCTCCTCGGTGATCTCGATCCGGACCACCCGGCGGCTGTCCGGATCGGGGGCGCGACGGACCCGTCCGCTCGCCTCCAGGCCGTCGACCAGGCTGGTCACGGCGCGCGGGACGACATCCAGGCGCTGCGCGAGATCCGCCATCCGGGGCGGACCGTCGTAGTGGGCGACGGTGCGCAGCAGTCGGAACTGCGCGGGAGTGATACCGATCGGCTCCAGCTGGCGGCTCTGAATCCGCTGGAGCCTGCGGGTCACCCGCAGCAGCTGTTCGGCGAGCACGCCGTCGGCGTCGGAGGAGTCCATGGAGGAACAATATCAGGATCTTGTGCATTGTGAGTATAGGTAACAATGAGCTATGCTCTCAAAATCCGAGTGCCGGATCCGCGTCGTGGCATCCGATCACCCGGCATCGAGGCCGCGCTGTCGAGCCCGACGAAGGAGCCCATGAAACCCGACGAAATCACCTGGACACCACCGCCCCGGGACGAGCGCCGCCCGCCCGCCGAGCTGCGCCGCATCCTGCTTCTCTTCCATCCCTACCGAGGCCGGCTCGCCCTGGTCGGACTGCTCGTCGGCGCCTCGTCGCTGGTGTCGGTCGCCTCGCCGTTCCTGCTGCGCGAGATCCTGGACACCGCCATCCCGCAGGGGCGTACGGGACTGCTGTCGCTGCTCGCCCTCGGCATGATCCTCACCGCCGTGATGAACAGCGTCTTCGGCGTCCTGCAGACCCTGATCTCCACCACGGTCGGCCAGCGCGTCATGCATGATCTGCGCACCGCGGTCTACGCCCAGCTGCAGCGGATGCCGCTCGCCTTCTTCACCAGGACCCGCACCGGTGAGGTGCAGTCCCGCATCGCCAATGACATCGGCGGCATGCAGGCGACCGTCACGTCGACGGCGACGTCGCTGGTCTCCAATCTCACCGCGGTCGTCGCCACGGTCGTCGCCATGCTGGCGCTCGACTGGCGGCTCACCCTGGTCTCGTTGCTCCTGCTGCTGGTCTTCGTCTGGATCAGCCGCCGGGTCGGCCGCGAACGCAAGAAGATCACCACTCGCCGTCAGAAGCAGATGGCCGCCATGGCGGCCACGGTCACCGAGTCGCTCTCCGTCAGCGGCATCCTGCTCGGCCGGACGATGGGCCGGGCGGATTCCCTCACCAAGGGCTTCGCCGAGGAGTCCGAGAAGCTGGTCGACCTCGAAGTGCGCTCCAGCATGGCCGGGCGGTGGCGGATGTCGACGATCGGCATCGTCATGGCCGCCATGCCCGCCGTCATCTACTGGGCGGCGGGACTCGCCCTGCAGTCCGGTGGTCCCGCCGTCTCCATCGGCACGCTCGTCGCCTTCGTCTCGCTCCAGCAGGGCCTCTTCCGCCCCGCCGTGAGCCTGCTCTCCACCGGGGTGGAGATGCAGACGTCCCTCGCGCTCTTCCAGCGGATCTTCGAGTACCTCGACCTCGATGTGGACATCACCGAGCCGGAGAACCCCGTCCGGTTGGAAGAGATCCGCGGTGAGATCCGCTTCGAGGACGTCGACTTCAGCTACGACGAGAAGAGCGGCCCGACGCTCAGCGGCATCGATGTGACCGTGCCGGCCGGCGGCAGCCTGGCGGTCGTCGGGCCCACCGGTTCCGGAAAGTCCACGCTCAGCTACCTGGTTCCCAGGCTCTACGACGTCACCGGCGGCCGGGTCACGCTCGACGGGGTCGACGTGCGCGACCTCGACTTCGACACCTTGGCACGAGCCGTGGGCGTGGTCTCCCAGGAGACCTACCTCTTCCACGCCTCGGTCGCCGACAACCTGCGCTTCGCCAAACCCGATGCGACCGACGCCGAGATCGAGGCGGCCGCCCGTGCGGCGCAGATCCACGACCACATCGCCTCACTGCCCGACGGCTACGACACCCTGGTCGGTGAACGCGGCTACCGCTTCTCCGGCGGTGAGAAGCAGCGTCTCGCCATCGCCCGTACGATCCTGCGCGACCCTCCCGTCCTGGTGCTCGACGAGGCGACGAGCGCCCTCGACACCCGAACGGAGTTCGCCGTGCAGGAGGCGATCGACGCCCTCTCCGCGGGGCGCACCACCATCACCATCGCGCACAGGCTCTCCACCGTCCGCGACGCCGAACAGATCATCGTGCTGGACGGCGGCCGTACGGCGGAGCGGGGCAGCCACGACGAACTCCTTCACCGGGACGGCCGCTACGCCGCCCTGGTGCGGCGGGACACCCAACTGGCTCCCGCGGCAAGCTGATCGGCGGGCCCAGACGCACCCCGGCCGAGGCCTGAACACGCGGCGACGCCGCCGCTCCCGTGGGACAGGGAGCGACGGCGTCGTGCGGAGCAATGGTCAGACGAGCCAACCCACGAAGTGGACGATGCCGGCGAGCAGGTTGGTGATGAGGTTCATCCGGTGTTTCTCCTTGTACGTGGTGCAATCTGTGGGACAGCGCAGTCGCGGTCTGCAGCCCGTTGCTTGCGCCCCGTAATCATCATCTTTCGCGGGGGAGTTGAGCAACGAATAGCGAAACGATCACGCGTTCCAGCGAACATCCGATCCCTTGTTCGTGTGTTCTGTCGCGGGTGGCAGGGGCCGTGTCGACCGGTTCTGGATTCCGGGCGGCGGGATAGCGTGCCCGCATGGTGAACGAGTCCCCGGACAGCCCGCCGCACCACACGCACCCTGCCCCGCGCCGCGGGCGCCTGGCGCTGTTCATCGTCCTCGTCCTCGTTCTCGTCGTGGCGGCAGCGATCCTCGTACCGTTGCTGACACGGGGGCCAAGGTCGAGCGGGCGCGCCCCCTCGTGATCCCCGAAGGCCGGCGGGCGTCCCAGGTGTACGCCGCGGTCGACCGGGCCCTGTCCGTCGCGTCCGGCACCACGGAGAAGGCCGCCGCGGCGGCGGATCTGCCGCTGCCGGCCGAGGCGAACGGCAACCCCGAGGGCTACCTCTTCCCGGCGACCTACCCCGTCACCTCCCGCACCACCCCGCAAGGACTGCTCAGGTACATGGTCGACACGGCGGTCGAGCGATTCGGCGCGGACCACATCACCACGGGTGCGCGACGCAATGGGGTCTCCGTCTACCAGACGGTGACGATCGCCAGCATCGTGCAGGCCGAAGCGGCCACCGACCACGACATGGGCAAGGTCGCCAGAGTCATCTGCAACCGGCTCGACCGGGGCATGCCGCTCCAGATGGACTCCACGCTCAACTACGCCCTGAACCGCAGCTCCCTGGACACCACCACCGGCGACACGAAGATCGACAGCCCGTACAACGGCTATGAGCGCAGGGGGCTGCCGCCCACACCCATCGGGAATCCGGGGGAGCAGGCGACGACGGCGGCGATCACCCCCACACCCGGACCGTGGCTGTACTTCGTCACGGTCGCGCCGGGGGACACGCGCTTCACCAGCAGCTACGCGGAACAGCAGAGGAACGTGGCGGAGTTCAACCGCAACCGCCGCAGCGCGTCCAGCGGCTGAGCTCCGGAGGACCTGAGGGCCGAGCAACTCGGTACCTGGGCACCCGGGCCGTCGATACCCGCCGCTGTCGCCCACGTCCGGTCGGCACCCGTGCTGTCACGTCGGCGCGGTCGGCACCCGTGCCGTCACACCACGGCGGGGGCGAACTCTTCGTCCGTCCCTCTCCCTGTGCCCCTCCCCGCCTCCGGCTCGTCCAGCAGCCGTGTGATCGCACGCACCGCTGCCCGCCCGGCCCGGTTGGCGCCGATCGTGCTGGCGGACGGCCCGTACCCGACGAGGTGGATCCGTCCGTCCCGCACCGCCCGCGTGCCCTCGACCCGGATGCCGCCGCCCGGCTCCCTCAGCTTCAACGGCGCGAGATGATCGATGGCCGCCCGGAACCCGGTCGCCCAGACGATGACATCGGCCTCGACCGTACGGCCGTCGTCCCAGGCGACCCCGGTCGGCGTGATCCGGTCGAACATCGGCAACCGGTCGAGGACACCCTTTTCGCGGGCGCGCCGGATTGCGTCGGTGAGCGGCAGCCCGGTCGCGCTCACCACACTCCGCGGCGGCAGCCCGCGCCGTACTCGCTCCTCCACCATGGTCACGGCGGCCCGCCCCTGGTCCGCGTCGAACGGCCCGTCCCGGAAGACCGGCGGCCGACGGGTCACCCAGTACGTCTCCGCCGCCACCTCGGCGATCTCCATCAGATGCTGCGTACCGGAGGCTCCGCCACCGACCACCACCACGCGCTGCCCCGCGAACTCGTCGGGCCCCGGGTAGTTCGCGGTGTGCAGCTGCCGCCCCCGGAAGGTCCCCTGGCCCGGGTAGCGCGGCCAGAACGGCCGGTCCCAGGTGCCGGTGGCGTTGATGAGGGCGCGGGTGGCATACGTACCCTCGGACGTCTCGACGAGCAGCCGCCCGCCCCCGCCCTCACGCACCGCGCTCACCTCGACCGGCCGGTGAACCCGCAGGTCGAAGGTGCGCTCATAGGTGTCGAAGTACTCGCCGATCACTTCGGACGAGGGCCGGCCGTCATCGGCTCCGGTGAGCTCCATGCCGGGCAGGGCGTGCATGCCATGGACCTTGCCGTACGTCAGTGAGGGCCAGCGGAACTGCCAGGCCCCGCCGGGGCGCGGGGCGTGATCGAGCACGACGAAGTCGCGGTCGGGTTCCAGGCCGACACGTCGCAGGTGGTAGGCGCCGGACAATCCTGCCTGCCCGGCGCCCACTACGACGACATCGACCGTCCGTGCTGAAGCCGCCCCGAAGTTGTTCACGCTTCTACCAACTTGTCCGGGGGTGCGGATCTTCCCGGGAGCGGCCACGATTCCAGCTCACCGGCTCCCACGGCCCGGCCCGCCGACCGGGACACCGCCCTACCGATTCACCTCCCCGACCGCTTCGGCCGCCCGACCGCACAGGCAGGCCGGCTCACCGCTCCGACGAACTCCCGACCGGTTCACCACCCCGACCGGGCTCACCGGCCGCCGGCGACCAGCAGCGGAGCCCCGCCCGGCGCGGACGCGGGCCGGCCGTTCGCGGCGGGCACCCCTAGCAGCGGCGACGCCGGGACGGTGGAGAGCAGACCGCGCGCCGCCAGCTCGGGTGTCACGCCCTCGCCGAACCAGTACGCCTCCTCCAGATGCGGGTATCCGGACAGTACGAAGTGCTCCACACCCAGCGCGTGGTACTCCTCGATGCGGTCGGCGACCTCCGCATGACTTCCGACCAGCGCGGTGCCCGCACCGCCCCGTACCAGACCGACACCCGCCCACAGATTCGGCGCGATCTCCAGCTTGTCGCGTGAGCCGCCGTGCAGCGCCAGCATCCGCTGCTGCCCGACCGACTCGCTCCGCCCCAACGCCTGCTGAGCGGCGGCGATCGTCTCGGGATCGAGATCGCCCAGAAGCCGGTTGGCCGTCGCCCACGCCTCGCGCGAGGAGTCGCGGGAGATGGTGTGCAGCCGGATACCGAAACGGACCGTTCGGCCCTGCTCCCGCGCCAGTCCACGGATCCAGTCGATCTTCTCCTTCACCGCCGCCGGGGGCTCGCCCCAGGTCAGATAGACATCGGCGTGCGCGGCGGCCACCGGCCCCGCAGCCGCCGACGACCCACCGAAGAAGATGTCCGGCAGCGGGTCCGGCGGCAGCGCGGTCAGTCCGCCTTCCACCCGGTAGTGCTCACCGTCGAAATCAACAGGCCGTCCGCTCCACGCACCCCGCACCACCGAGAGGAACTCCGCGGTCCGCGCATAGCGCCGGTCGTGGTCCAGATGGTCGCCGAAGCGCCGCTGCTCCGTCGAGTCGCCACCCGTCACCACATTGAGCAGCAACCGTCCCCTGGTGATCCGCTGATACGTCGCCGCCATCTGCGCGGCGAGCACCGGCGAGATCACACCCGGACGGAACGCCACCAGGAACTTGAGCCGGTCGGTGTGCTGAGCCAGGGCGACCGTCGTCAGCCAGGCGTCCTCGCACCAGGTCCCCGTGGGTGTCAGCACAGCCTCGAACCCCAGCTGTTCGGCGGCCTTGGCGATCTGCGTCAGATACTCGATGTCGGGCGCGCGCACCCCGCTCACCGGGGTGATCCGGTTCCGCTTGATCCCGCCGTCGTTGTATGCGTGCCGGTCGACGAGCGTACGGCCGTCACCGCCGGTGGGCAGGAACCAGTGCAGATGAACATTCATGACGTGGCCTTTCGGTACGAGCGGGGAGTCGTGGAGGACGGGGGCAGATCACGGTTGAAGCGGGTGTCGACGTAGTCCTTGAAGGAGAAGCGCCGAGGAATGAGTTTCAGATCGAAGAAGATGTCGGCGATCGCCTGCTCGGAAGCGATCGCGTCAGGGTCGACGGCAACGGGCACCCTGGTCCCGTGACTGCGCTCGACCGCGTCCAGGGCCACCTCGTAGGGCAGCCCGGTCTCCTTCGCCCACGCCTTTGGGTGTGTGAACACCGAGTCCTGCGCCCGCTGCAGGCGGAGCAGCAGGTCGCCGATGGCCTTGGACTTCCTGCCGTCCTTCAACGCGGAGGGCGAGGCCACCTGGAAGCTGAGGCCGTTCACCACACCTTCGCCGGTGGTCAGCACCCGGGCCTTCGCGCCACGGAGCACCTGAGAGGTGTACGGATCCCAGATGGCCCAGGCATCGACCTTGCGCCGGCTGAACGCGGCCGGCGCATCGGTCGGCTGAAGGTACTTCAGCTTCACGTCCGTGACTCCGAGTCCCGCCTTCCGCAGCGAGGCGACCAGCTGGTAGTGGGCGGGGCTGCTCTGTCGACGCCCAGCTCGGTCAGCAGCCGGGAGCGCAGCGCACCGAACGCGGGGCCGCCGACGGCGCGCGGCCGGTCCAGGGCGACGGGCGTCTCGTATGCGATGACTCCGTCCCGCATCACCAGCGCACGGTCGGCCAGCAGCAGCGCCTCGTCCACGTCATGCGTGACCAGCAGGACGGCGCAGCCGCGCCGCTGCCAGAGTTCGGCCACCAGTCGCTGAGCCCTGATCCGGGTCCACGCGTCCAGCGCGCCGAACGGTTCGTCGAGCAGCAGCAGATCGGGCTCGCGGACCAGCGCCCGAGCCAGAGAGGCGCGTTGCGCCTCTCCCCCGGAGAGCGTCCTGGGCCATGCGCCGGACCGCTCCGAGGGGCCGACTTCCATCAACGCACGTTCCTCCAGCGCCCGTTCGGGCCTTCCGGGCAGCCCGAACAGCACATTGCGCCACACCCGCTTCCACGGCATCAACCGAGGTGCCTGGAAGGCGACCGCCCGCCGCCTCGGTACGAGCACGGTGCCCTCGATCTCCCGGTCCAGCCCGGCGAGTACCCGCAGCAGAGTCGACTTCCCGCAGCCGCTGCGGCCGAGGAGCGCGGTGAAGTCGCCGGCGTGCAGGCTGAGATCGAGCCCGTCGATGACGGCCCGGCCGTCGAAGGAACGGGTCAGTCCCTCGACCCGCACGGCGATCTCCGGGCTGGTGGCCGGAGCGCTCGAACTCACTGGCCCGTGAACGTCGGTCGCCATTGCAGCAGCCTTTCGAGAACGCGGACGATGACATCGGCGGCGAGACCGAGGAAGGCACAGACGACCAGGCAGACGACGACGACATCGGTACGGAAGAACTCCCGGCCTGATTCATCAGGAAGCCGATCCCGGCATCGGCGTTGACGGACTCACCGAAGACCAGAGCCAGCCATGCTGTGGCGAGTGAATGGCGCAGCCCCGTCATCGCCCCGGGCAGTGCGCCCGGCAGCACCACGTGCCGCGCCCAGCCGTGAGACGGACACCAGCGCGAGCGCCGTTCCGGCAACACCCCCGAGCGCCAGCCCAACACCACCCGCTGCAACGAGATCCCCATCGCCGACGGCAGCGTCCCGTCGGCGATCAGATCCGATCCGGCACGGGCGATGGCGCCGGGCGACGCCAGCACATCGGGGTGCAGGACTCCGGTGGCGCTGAGCACCTGCCACGGCGCGAGAAGCAACAGCGGCCCTACGGCACGCCGTATCCAACGGGGTACCGCTCGCAGGCGTACACCTCGGGCGGAAGCCGGTACGAGCGGCTCCAGATCGAGCGACCGGCGAGCGGACAGCACAGATTGTCCATCGCATTCTGAGGACATATCCGGTGGGACGAGAGCATGGCCGGTGGTCATGAGGGCTCCATTGAGCAGTCCACGGACGGGGGAGCCACACCCGGCCGCACGCGTATGTGAACCGCTGCCGTGATCACGGCACGGCGGCTACGGCTCGCGGTCGATGGTGCGGCTTGTGCCGGGGCACGTGCGAACAAGCACGTACAGCTGAGGGGACGGGCGGCCGGTCACCGAAGAGGGAGGATCCGAAAGAACGTCAGCAACCGCGGCGACAGGCGGCGGAGGCCACCCGCAGCAGGTCGATGTGACCGCGCGAAGTGAGCAGGGCTGAACGGAACATGGCGCCGAACGTAGCGATCCATGACTGAAGCGGTCAATGGTGTCTCGGCACGTGGACGCGCGATCTCGCCGCCAGAGCGAGAGGATGGACCCATGCCCCACGCCTTCACGACGAGCGTCCTGCACATCACCACCGGAGCGACGGAGACCGTCACCGACCTCACGCACGACTGCGAGCAGTTCCTCGCCCGGACCGCCGCCGCCAGGGACGGTCTGCTCAACATCTTCGTACCGCACGCAACCGCCGGCATCGCCCTCCTCGAAATCGGATCGGGCAGCGACGAAGACCTGCTGGCCACCCTCCACACCCTGCTCCCCGCCGACGAGCGCTGGCAGCACCGTCACGGCACCCCCGGTCACGGCCGCGACCACGTACTTCCCGCCCTCGTCCCACCGCACGCGACACTGCCGGTGATCGGGGGCAGGCTGGAACTGGGGACGTGGCAGTCGGTGTGCCTGGTCGATACGAACAGGGATAATCCGGAGCGTCAGGTCCGGCTGTCGTTCCTCGGGTAGCGGCACGGCAGGCGCGATATCCGGCCGTGCCACGTGGCAGTCGGCGTGACAGGAGCAGTGCCGAGCCGATCTCCGCCGGCCGGTCCGCGAGGTCCGGGGCCGGCCCAGGCAGCCGCTGCGGACCGCGTGGTCGACCACGGTGAGGACCGCGCACAGGGTGATCTCGGCCCCGGCCGTGTCGAGGCCCGGCTCGACCTCGTCGAGGACGCGGAGCCGGAGGGCGAGGCAGTCGCGCTGTGCCTGCTTCGACGCCTTGCGTCCCCTCTCCGGCAGCTGGTCGGGTCCGCCGATGAGCAGATCGATCAAGTGGCTGTGCTGGAAGTCGAATTCGATGTACGAGCACAGCAGGAAGTGCAGGCTCTCGTCAGGGGTGGTGGCGCGGGCGAGCGCCGCGGCGGTGCCGGCGCGGGCCACCGCTGGGACGAGGAGGTCCGTCCTGGCGTCCCCGTCCCCCCGCGACTACCGGAGCAGCCACGCCGGAAACGATCCCGCAGCCCTCTTCGCCGAGCGCGTCGCCGAGTACCGGGCCACCGTGATCCGCACGACCGAGGAGGGGGCGGAGGCGGTTCTCTCATCCGTGAGAGGGAGGCCTCCCGTGCGTCCGGGGCTGCTGCAGTCGGGCCGCGAGCTCTCCCGGCAGGTCGTCCCGGTTCGCCGGAGTGAGCCGGACGACCTCGATGTCGGCGCGCCGCTTGAGGGTGTCGGTGAACGGATCGCGGTGCGTGTGGACCGTTGCGACGACGTCGACCTCTGCGACGAACAGCGCGCCGACCGCGTGCCGGAACTCCGTGCACGCCAGTTCCATCCGCCCCAGCTCGTCGATGAGGACCAGCCGCCCTGTTGTCTCCTCGGTCGCTGCCGGCCGAAGCGACGTCAGTGCCAGTCCTTCCATGACGCCCAGGTCGACGCCGTACTTTCCTACCCGTGGCGGACCGGGCAGGTCGACATGGGCGAGCACCTCCCGCCGGCCTGCCAGGGTCTCCAGGGCGAAACCGACGCGGGCGCCTGATTGCCGGATCTCCTCCGTGGTGAAGCCGGTGGCCGCGTCAGTGGGCAGCAGCGCGGCCAGTCGGCGGAGGGCGGTCGTCTTGCCCGCGCCGGGGCGGCCTTCGAGCAGGATCCTTGTGGGCACACTGCCATCTTCACCCCGCTTCCGGAAGCGGCCCGGGTGGGCTCGGCCGAACGGGGGATTCGGGGCGCGGACCGGTGCCGGTGCCGCCGTTGCGGGTATGGCGGCGCGCATGAGCGGAATTGAACTCAGCAGCACCGCGTTCGACGACAGAACGGTGATCCCCCGTCGGTACAGCGGGGAGGGTGAGAACATCTCACCGCCCCTGACCTGGTCGGGGGTGCCCCACGAGGCCATGGAGCTGGTGCTCCTGTGCGAGGACCCGGACGCGCCGGGGGCGACCTTCCTGCACTGGCTGGTGACCGGCATCGATCCGAGGACCGCCGGGGCGGCGGAGGGCCAGAAGCCCCAGGGGGGCCTTCCGTGGCCCAATGGCTTCGGCCGCGTCGGCTGGGGAGGGCCGATGCCTCCACCGGGGCACGGGCCGCACCGCTACTTCTTCCGCCTGTACGCCCTGTCCGAGCCACTGCCGCTGCACGACCACCCGGGCGCCGAGGACGTGCACCGTGCCCTGAAGGGCAGGGAGCTGGCCTCCGGCACCCTGGTCGGGACCTATCAGCGCTGACGCGTCAGTGCTGGTCGTAGCCATGGGCGCCGTACAGCCGGACGAACCGGGCCGCGGTGACCATCCTGCGGTGCACCAGGCCGCGGGCCCGCCGCTCGTACAGCTGGACGTGCTCCTGCCCACCATGCCCGATCGGCTGGACGGGCCGGCCACCGGACCGGAGCTGGTCCACGAGCGGCTCAGGCACTCGCGGGAAGGCCGCGCAGACGATGACGGCGTCGTACGGGGCACGGGCCGGCATTCCGAGGGTCCCGTCGCCGAGTACGACTTCGGCATTGCGGACGCCCTGCCCGGCCAGCCGCAAGCGGGCCTCGTCGACCAGGTCGGGCCGGCGCTCGACGCTGACAACGTACGCGGCCAAGCGGGCCGGCAGCGCGGTCTGCCAGCCGTATCCGGTCCCGACCTCCAGGACCCGTTCGCCTCCGGTGAGGCCGAGAGCGGCGACCATCATGGCGATCAGCGAGGGCTGGGTGGTCACCTGCCCGTGGGGGAGCGGCACAGGCGTGTCCCGGTACGCGGATGCCACCTCGTCCGCGGGGACGAATTCCGCCCGGGGGACGCTCCGTACGGCCTCCAGGAGACGGTCGTCGGTCACGCCCACGGCGCGGGCCGCGCGGACCAGGTCCTCGGAGGTCCCTTCATGGGGCATCGGACCGCGGGGCCGCGTCACAGCCGATGGGTTCGTAGTGGTCCGAGCCGGGCCGCTCGGCCGTCGGCTCGGTGAGCCGGCCCTGCTGATCGAGCCACCGGGCGGCGGACCGTCGTCTGTTCCAGGGAGTACCCCAGCGCGTCGGCCGACGCCGGCAACGCTACCGTCCAGGTCTTGGGCGGGGTGATCAAGACGTCCGTCTCCTCCGCGCCGCACCTGCTCCTGTCCATGCGCCCGACCCGCCGTTCATCCGCCGCACTGCCGCTCCAGCCCAGTGTCGGCACGTTCCGCGCGCGGCGCGATCCGGGACGGTCGGGCGCAAGGGGCGACCCGTGAACCGGGAGACGCGGCGCGCCGGAGTCAGGACGGGGTCCCCGGGTCCGTGTACCGCAGCAGGGCGCCCACGCCCTCGTACAGCCTCAGCTCGTTCTCCGGTACGACGACCAGCTCGGCACCGGTGCCGACGAGGGCCCGGACGAGGGCCTCGTCGGCGCGTTCCTCGCGCGGGGCCCGAACGCCGAAGGACATCAGCTCCGCCTCGGTCAGGGCGAGCTGAGTGGGCTGCGAGCCCGCCCAGAGCCGCAGCGAAGAACCTGGCGGCCGGTTCAGCAGCAGTGCCGCGACCTGGCCGCGCTGGAGGGCGGCGACGGTCGCGGCCAGCCCCTCCGTCATGGGTCCCTCCAGGGCACGCCGACCGATGAAGATGTCCACGAGTTCCCGGTCGTGCGCGGCCATGCGGCCGCGGAAGACGCCGTCGAGCTGCGGCTCCAGCAGGGCGCGTCCGGTGTCGGTGGGGGTCCGGCCGCCCACGCGTACGACCCTGTCCCGCAGGGAGTGCGGCAGGCGGCGGATCAGTACGTTGCACGCCCACTCGTCCCCGCCCACGACGACGGCGTCGGCATGGGCGCGCCGCGCCCGTTCGTCCAGCCGGTGGCCGAGCCGGAGGGAGGTGCGGTGCCAGGTCGCCACCGCGACCCTGCGGTGGAGCCGCTCACCCGGGGTGACGGTGGACGCGGGCCAGGTGCCGGTCTCTGCCTCCAGAGTCACCCAGCCGTGGGTCTCGGCGGTCGGAAGGCCGCCGTAGTGGACGACTACGGCCATGTAGGGGATCTCCGGAACGTGCTGGGTGACCAGGGGCATCGCGTCCGGCAGGGTGCTGTAGCGCGCGGAGTCGCGTTCGGGCGGCCTGGGCAGTTCCCCGTCCAGGACGAGTGTGCCGTGGGCGGCGAAGATGGCCTGACCGTGCACCCCGGGCACCTCTGTGTCGGCACCGACCGCCTCCTCCAGTACGTTCAGCAGCGCCCGGTCCGAACCCTGACGGGACAGACTCTCGCGCAGCCGCCGCCAGCGCAGCGCGATCGCCCGCTCGGGATGCTCGACGTCTCGGGAGGTATCCACGTACACGGAGGCGAACGGGCCCGGCTCCGCGTAGAGGGGTTCAAGAAACGACAACCTCATCGCCACTCCTCGTCGATGGTCTCCGTCTCCCCTCCTTCGATGATGCGCGCCCCGGGGGCCGATGGAGCCCGACCAGCGCAAAGCGGTGCGGAACGCGGGGCGGACGGGCGCCGGCCGGCAGCAGCGGGCCCATCGTGAGCATGGTGGCGGTGACCAGGCCGTCCAGCACCGCCAGGCCGCGGGCAGGGACAACAGGGCGCTGAGCAGTGGCGGCGATGGCGGCCCGGGCCCATCCCGTCCCGCGAGTACCTGGTGCTCGGCCACGGCGCCATGACCTGCCAGCGCTCCATCCGCCCCGGCGACCACCTGAACACCCAGCGGCCTCCGACCCCGGGACCGCAGCCTCCGATCGTTGCCATGGATCACCCATTGGGGCTGCGGCGGGCCTGTCGGTAGGGTCGGGGCTGTCTTGACGGAGGCCGATGGATGCGAACATCAGCAATACGGACCGTCAGGTGCGGCCGAGTTTCATTGGTTGGCCGGTCGCCCCGGTGGGACTGCGGAGGCGAACTCCGGCCGCATCGAATGAGCAGCGCGTGTGGATGCAGAATGGTGGGCGATGGCGGCCGGCAGGCTCTTCGTCCGCTCGTGGTGCGCGGGGCATTGCCCTGCTGGCCGGCCAGGTCGGCGGCTTCCGAGCCATGTGGTGCGGCGATGGTCCGGCAATGGCCCGGATCTTGATCCGGGGGCGTGTGGTGATGGGCCGTACCGTGCGGTGTTCCACGACACGACCAAGCCCGCCCTGCTCCTCTTGGCGGGGCTTCGTCGTGGGTGGCACGGGAGCAGCCCTGGGCTCACTGTTCGTCACCCGCTTTGCTCTGCCGTACTGCCCTGCGGCTAGTTTGTGTGCAGGACAGGTACGCAGGCCCGTGGCGGCAGAGGTGCACGGGGGACGGGAGGTCGGGAAGAGTGTCGCTGCGCGGAGGTGATCCAGCCGAGATCGGCGGTTATCCGCTTGAGGCGCGACTCGGCTCGGGGGGCATGGGCACGGTCTTTCTGGCCCGTACGAGCTCGGGGCGACCTGTCGCGATCAAACTGATCCACCAGCAGTTCGCGGGGGACGACGAGTTCCGCATCCGTTTCCGGCAGGAGGTGGCGGCGGCGAGGCGGGTGAGCGGCGCGTTCACCGCCGCCGTGGTCGACGCCGCCCCTGAGGCCGAGCAGCCGTGGATGGCGACGACCTATATCGAGGGGCACACGCTCGCCCAGCGCATCGCGACGGAAGGCCCGCTGAACGGAGCGGAGCTGAGAAGGCTCGCCATCGGGCTGGCGGAGGCGCTGCGCGACATCCACCGGGCGGGGGTCGTCCACCGTGACCTGAAGCCCTCGAACGTCGTGCTCTCGCCCGAGGGCCCGCGCGTCATCGACTTCGGCATCTCGCGTGCCGTGGACCAGCAGACGCTGACGATGACAGGGCGGGTCATCGGTACGCCGCCCTTCATGTCGCCGGAGCAGTTGCAGGCGCCGCGTGGTGTGGGTCCGCGGTCCGATGTCTTCTCGCTGGGGACGCTGCTGGTGTACGCGGCGACGGGCCACGGACCCTTCGACGCGGACAGCCCCTACATGACGGCGTATCAAGTGGTGCACGAGGAGCCGTTGCTGGACGCCGTGCCGGTGGCCTTGCGCGCGGTCGTCGAGTCGTGCCTGGCCAAGGAGCCCGAGGGACGCCCCTCGGCGGACGAACTCCTCGTGCTGCTGCGGGACCTGCCTGCCGACCTCGGCGGGACCGACGCGAAGGGGGTTGGCGCGGGCCGCACCCGCGACATGATCACCCAGCATCACTTCGCGATGCGGGCCACCCCGGCGCCGACTGCCCCGGCCGGTCCCGACACAGGGAGCACTGGCACACCCATCGGCCGCCGTCTGCGTCGCCGATGGCGCCCCGTACTCGCGGCCGCGGTCGCGGTGGCAGCGATCGGTGGGGGAGTCGCCACGCTGAAGGCGGGCGGCTTCGGGGGGAACAGCGGCGGACACAAGGGCAACAGCGTCGCGGCGCCGGGTGCCGCACTTCCGGACGGCTTCGGGCCATGGCGCAGGACTGTGCCGGGCGGTCGCGAGGACATCCCCGACGAACTGCGTTGCGTCGCACGCGGCGACGCGCTGTTCTGCGGGGGCGGCGGTGTTGTCGCGACCCGTATCAGGGCCTCGGACGGCTCGCGGGTGTGGACGGCGAAGAGTCCGGGCGTCCCCGTCCAGGGCATGCATCTGGTGGGCGCCACCGACGACACGGTGCTCGGTTACCGATTCGCCGCCCAGGACGCCCCGCAGGACCCTCGCAGTGAGGTGGTGGCCATCGACGCGAACAATGGCCGGGAGCTGTGGTCCGTGCCGTCCGGCGCCCAGTCGAAGGCTGTCACGGGTCGGACTCAGGACGCCCTTGTGGTCGGTTCCGCGGTTGTGACGGTCGACGCTTCCAACTCCCGCTTCGAGGCCCGGGACGCGCACAGCGGTGCGGTTGCCTGGAAGACGCCGTTCCCCGTGGGCACACAGTGCGCTCCCGTCCCGGTGGGCACGCAGCTCTTCGCGATGTGCGCGACGGATGCGGAGGTGGATGCCCTGGAGGTGCGCCACCCCACCCTGTACCCGGTCGACCGCGCTTCGGGGACACTGGGCAGGCCCATCGCGGTCAACGGCCCCGCCGTGCCGATGGGCGTCGCCAACGGCAGGCTCGTACTCCTTCAGGTGCACATGGAGGGAACGGCCCTGGCCGGCTACGACGGGGTGGCGCGGGTCCACCCGGCCTCGCGGAAGGTCACGTACTCCCGACTGGCCGAGACATACTCGGGGACGCCGGGAATGACGGACGGCACCCTCTACGTGAGCAGCCAGACCGGTCTCGTCACGGCGCTCGACCCCGCGACCGGCCGGACGAATTGGTTCCGGCAGACGGGCGTGGAGGGCGCGTCGGGTCCCGTGGCGGGAACCGACGCGCTGTATTTCAGCTCGGCCACCGGCCGGGTGGTCGCGCTGTCGCCGCACGATGGCAAACCTCTGTGGGCAACGGATCCGCAGGCCGATGGTTTGACGGGGGAGCAGGGCGCAAGCCCGCGCGTGACCGTCGCGGGGCGTGCGGTGATCGTGGCCGCGGCCAAGAACACTCTCTTCGCCTTCGACGCGCGGATGCCGCCGAAGTCGGGCTGATCCCGGCGGAACCGGTCGCCTTCCTCGCCGTGCGGACACTTCAGCGGCGCACTCGGTCGCTTGCGCAGCGAGGTCGCGTCCTGTGCGAGCGCGACGCACCCGTAGGGCAGGCGGCGATCCCGCTGCATCAACATCAACGTGCAGTCGGAATGAGGTCGGGACGACGGTTGCGGCACGGTGCTCGGGGGCCGTGCTCGGCCAATCACCGGACGCCGCCTTCACGGCAGGGCGGGACCAGCGCATCACCGGAGAATGACCCTGGGACCGAGTGCGCCTGACGATGAGTCAGAGCTGTGGCCGGTTCTGGTGGAAGTCCACGCAAGTGGCGAGTCCCAGGTGCATGCGGCGGCCCGGGACCCGTACGTCACGTACCTGTCGGCGGGGCCCGGTGAGGAGGACGTTCCCGTCCGCGGGGCCGGCCGTGCCCTCGGGCGGACGGTGAGCGGTGCTCGCTGCCGTTGCCGGTGCGGCCCCGACGGCTCTGGCGTCCGACCATGACGGTCGGGTCCGCGGCGGGCTCCTGCTCGAAGGTGTGGCCCGTGGGGCGACGGTGGACCCGATGCGGCGTTCCGGTGTGCCACGTCGGCGACGGGACCGGCTGCGCAGGAGTCCCGCGCTCGCTCGCCGTCTCAGGCTGCGCCGCGGGTGTCACCGGCCCGGTCGTTCCGTGATCCAGCGCGCGGCGAGCAGGCCGGACGACGCGGTGAGGGCGGCGGCGGTGAGGACGGTCGTCCGCAGGCCGAGTGCGTCGGCGAGGATGCCCGCGGCGAGGGCTCCGGCCGCGTAACCGAGGTCGCGCCAGAATCGGTAGGTGCCCAGCGCGTTCGCCCGCCAGGCGGGGTGGGCGTGGTCGGAGACGGACGCGATGAGCGCCGGGTAGACCATCGCGGTGCCGATCCCGAGGGCTACGGCGGAGAGGACACCCGCGAGGAGCGGACGGTCGAGGATCGCCAAAGCGGTGAGGAGGCCGCCGGCTTGGACGAGCATGCCCGTGACGATGAGAGGTTTGCGACCGATCCGGTCCACCAGGTGGCCGGCGGGTATCTGCCCCATGCCCCACAGGAGCGGATAGAGCCCCTTGATCAGGCCGATGGCGGCGATGCCGAGCCCGTGGTCGGCGAAGAGCAGCGGGAAGACGCCCCAGGTGAGGCCGTCGTTGAGGTTGTTCACGAGGCCGGCCTGGCTCGCGCCGCGCAGGGAGCGGTCGCGCCACGATGTGCGCGCGAACACTGCTGCGAATGAGGGGTTCCGTTCCTCGGGGGTCCGGGCGGGCGGCGTCCGGGACAGTTCGAGGGCGACATGGGCGCTGGTGTCCCGCACCAGGAGCGAGAGACCGAGTCCGGCAGCGACGAAGAGGATGCCGATCGCCTCGGGGGCCGGCCGCAGGCCGTAGGAGGCTGCCAGGTAGCCGGTGAGCAGCGCCGTCGTCCCGACCGCGACGTAACCGGCGGCCTCGTTGAGTCCGGTGGCCAGACCCCGGCGCGCCGGCCCCACGAGGTCGATCTTCATATTCACGGTCATCGACCACGTCATGCCCTGGTTGACGCCCAGCAGGACGTTCGCGGTCAGGATCCACCACCAGGACGGGCCCCACGCCAGGACGAAGGGCACCGGAACGCCGACGAGCCACCCTGCCAGGAGGATCTGCCGACGTCGGAAGCGGGCCGTGAGGGCGCCTGCCGCGAGGTTGGTGAGGGCTTTGGCGAGGCCGAAGGCGACGATGAAGGAGAAGACGGCCAGATTGCTCGTCAGCCCGAAGACATCGGTGCCGATGAGTGGAACCGTGGTGCGCTCCAGGCCGACGAGTGAACCGACGCCGGCTGTGACGATCACCAGCAGAGTGAACTGAGCCCAGTTCTCCCGGAGGCCCAGCCGCACCCCAGGTGTGGGCGAGACCGCGCCGGTCCGCTGTTCCATCGCTCCTCCATTCCGATCAGGATCAGAAAACCCGCAGGCCAGAATACCCCTATGGGTATTTTTTCGTGTGAGCCAGAATACCCCCAGGGGTATTTGACTTTCCGCTGCCGGACTGCCTACGGTCGGAGCAATCAATACCTATGGGGGTATCCGAGAGCAGGAGATCTTCATGCGTGAAGTGGATCTGATCGTCTTCGCTGCGGAGCTTGCGAACGGCGCGTTCGTGATCGATGTCCCGGAGCCCGACGAGTACCGGGCCGGCCATGTGCCCGGCGCGCACCCCGCGCCGCCGTCCGCGCTCGGCGCCGTCGTGAGTGCTCTGCCCGGGGACCGGAGCGTCTCCGTGATCTGCGCGAGCGGCAGCCGCAGCCGCCGGGCCACCGAGCACGTCGAGGCTCTCGGTGCGGGCGCCGTCCCGGTCGCGGGCGGCACCGCCGCAGGGGTACGGGCAGGTCACTCCCTCGACCACGGCGCTGCGGCCGCCGAGTCGGCCTGAAGCCTCGACCCCGGACCCATTCGGAAGGCGCTGTCGCGCCTTCGGCCAACACTCCGCACCCGGCCGGGTGCGCGTCCCCCGACGGAGGTTCCACCGTGCTCTTCACCCAGTACTACCTCGACTGCCTGTCGCAGGCGTCGTACATGATCGCCGACGAGACGACCGGCCAGGCCGTGGTCGTCGACCCACGCAGAGACGTCTCGGAGTACCTGGCCGACGCCCGGGCGCACGGATTCACCGTCGTGGGCGTCATCAACACCCACTTCCACGCCGACTTCGTCGCCGGGCACCTGGAGATGGCCGACCGCACCGGCGCCTGGATCGGCTACGGCCGCCGTGCCGAGACCGAGTACCCCATCCGCAAGCTCGCCGACGGCGAACGTGTCTCCCTCGGCGATGTCACCCTGCAGATCATGGAGACCCCGGGGCACACGCCCGAGTCGATCAGCGTCCTCGTGTACGAGCACGCCGATGACACGGTTCCGTACGGGGTGCTGACCGGCGACGCCTTGTTCATCGGCGACGTCGGCCGCCCCGATCTGCTCGCTTCCGTGGGCGTGACCGCCGACGAACTCGGTGCGATGCTCCACGACAGTGTCCAGAACAAACTGATGGCACTGCCCGACGCGGTCCGGGTCTTTCCCGCCCACGGCGCCGGCTCCTCCTGCGGCAAGAACCTCTCCACCGAGAAGCAGTCCACCATCGGGGAGCAGCGCGCCACCAACTACGCGTGCGTGCCGATGAGCCGTGAGGACTTCGTCGCACTCGTCACCGCCGGCCAGTCCGCCGCGCCCGGCTACTTCGCCTTCGACGCGGAACTCAACCGCAAGGACCGTCTCCTGTTCGACTCGGCCGCGGCGCCACGGCCGCTGTCCTTGGCCGAATTCACCGAACTGCGCAGGGCGGGGGTGGTCGTGGTCGACGCCCGTTCCCCGCAGGAATTCGCCAACGGCCACCTGCGTGGGGCGGTCAACGTCCCCGTCGAGGGCCGGTTCGCGGAACAGGCCGGCACCGTCCTCGATCCGGCCGACGAGCTGATTCTCATGGCTCCGGAGAACCGGGAGGAGGAAGTCGTCACCCGCCTCGCCCGTATCGGCTTCGACCGTGCGGTGGGCTACCTGCGCAACCCCGAGGACTCCCTCAAGGCGCTGACCGGGGAGGTCGCTCCCGCGAGCCGCCTGGCCGCCGCGCAACTGCGCACCGCCCTGCGAGGAGAGAACCCTCCGCTCGTCATCGACGTGCGAACCTGCGGAGAGCGCAGCGCGAACGGCTTCATCGAGGGCGCCCTGCACATGGCCCTGAGCGAACTGCCCGAGCGCCTGGACGAGATCCCCGCCGACCGCCCCCTCGTCCTGCACTGCGCCGGTGGCCACCGCTCCTCGATCGCGGCCAGCCTCCTGCGCCGGCGCGGCTTCGAGGACGTCTCCGACATCCTCGGCGGCTACTCCGCCTGGGCCCTGTCGGCGGAACCCGCCGACGTCTGACCGCTCTGCTCCCGCAGTCTCCCGGCGTGCCCTGGGCGGGGAAACCCCTGCCCAGGGCGGTTGCTCGGGCCATCAACCACCACCCACGCATATGAACTCTTCGAACGGAGCCCCTCATGACTGAGAAGTCCGCCCGGACCTCCTCGATCACCCCCGCCGTCCTGCACCGCCTCGTGCAGGAGGAACGCGCGCCGCGCATCCTCGACGTGCGCACGTCCGGTGAGTTCCGCACGGTCCACATCCCCGGCGCCTGCAACGTGCCCCTCGACACCCTGCGTGAGCACCGGAACGAACTGCTGGCCCACCTCGACGAGGACATCGTCCTGGTCTGCCGCTCCGGGGCCCGTGCCGCCCAGGCCGAGAAGGCTCTGGCCGAGGCCGGCCTGCCGAACCTCCGTGTGCTGGAGGGCGGCATCAGTGCCTGGGAGATGGCAGGCGCTCCCACGAACCGCGGCGCCGACCGCTGGGACATGGAGCGCCAGGTCCGGCTCGTCGCCGGCTCGATCGTCCTCGCCACCGGGGTGGTGGGCCTCTTCGTTCCCGGCGCGCACCTCGTCGGAACCGCGGTCGGCGCCGGCCTGACGTACGCGGCTCTGAGCAACTCCTGTGCCATGGGCGTCCTGTTGTCCAAGCTCCCCTACAACCGCGGACCGCGCACCGACATCCGCAAGGTGATCACGGAACTGCGGGGCACGTCATGACCGTCCTGGTCGTCGCGGCGTCGCTGTTCGTCGGAGTCAGCCTCGGCGTTCTCGGCGGCGGAGGCTCGATCCTGACCGTGCCGATCCTCGTCTACCTGGCCGGACAGGGCACCAAGGAGGCCATCGCCACCTCTCTGTTCGTCGTCGGTGTGACCAGCGTGGTCGCCCTGATCCCCCATGCGCGTGCCCACCGGGTGCGGTGGAGGACCGGCCTGCTCTTCGGTGCCTTCAGCATGGCCGGTGCCTACGGCGGCGGCCGGGTCGCCGAGTACGTCCCCGGTACCGCTCTCCTCGTCGCGTTCGCCCTGATGATGCTCGCCACGGCGGTGGCGATGCTTCGCAAGCCGCGCAGAGGCGCCGAACCGAAGCCCCGGCACCGTGACCTCCCTCTGAAGCACATCGCTGTCGAGGGTCTGGTCGTCGGCGCCGTCACGGGCCTGGTGGGCTCCGGTGGTGGCTTCCTCGTCGTGCCCGCACTCGCGATCCTCGGTGGGCTGCCCATGAGCATCGCGGTGGGCACCTCGCTTCTCGTCATCGCCATGAAATCCTTCGCCGGACTGGCCGGACACCTCTCGGACGTGCAGATCGACTGGGGCCTCGCCCTGGCCGTCACCGCGGCGGCCGTCGTCGGCAGTCTCCTCGGCGCGCGCCTCGCCGGTCGCATTCCGCAGGACACCCTGCGCACGGCCTTCGGGTGGTTCGTCGTCGTCATGGGCGTCTTCGTCCTCGCCCAGCAGCTCAGCACCGCCATCCGGACCCACCCCGTCACGTGGGCCGGACTCGGCATCGCGCTTCTCGCTGCCGCCGCGACACGGACACGGCAGGCCGGACGCGCACCGCACCGACGCTCCGCCGAGACGTCCCGGACGCGTCCGGCTGCCGCGGCAGGACACCACGAGACGGGCGGAAAGAAGTAACGTATACCCCCTGGGGTATTCGGGAATGGTTGGAGGAGGGACTCCGTGCAGGTGGAAGAAGAGACCGTGCGACCCTTCCTGTACCGACTCGGGCGGGCCCAGGGGCAGTTGGCGGCTGTCATCGCGATGGTGGAGGCCGGATGCGACTGCAAGGACGTCGTCACCCAGCTCGCCGCGGCGTCCTGCATGAACGACCGGCCGCGGCACAGCGGCGTGCACGCCACCGGCGAGGGCACCGGCCGACGGCGACGGTGACTACTGCATGAACCGTGGCAGCCACTTGGCCCGGTAGTCCGGGTGGCCGGCGTGCTCCGCCGCCATCTGCCGGACGGCGAAGCCGAGGCCGACAGCTCGGCCGGACGGGAAGTCGTGCTCGGGTCGGTCGGTGTCCCTGTCGGCGATCTCCGCGTATTCATCGAGAAGAACCCTGCTCGTCTCGATGCGCCGGGACGTACGCGCCGGATCCTGGAAAGCGATATGCCGGTCGAAGCCGCGCCCGCGCAGGACGAACGCGATGCCGCCGGAGCGGTCGTGGACCTCACCGGTCACGTCGGCCGGGCACCGCCAGCTCTCGCCGCCCGCCGCCTGTGCGATCTGTTCCTCCTCTGCGAGGCGCGCCCGAACGAAGTCGATCATCTCGGAGTTGTCTGTCATCGGGGCTACGGATCCTTCACCGTCTTGGCTCCCTGCCGGGAACGGCACCTGCTGCCTGCTCGGTCCCTGTTCGCTCACCCGGGCCGCCGGACGACGATACCGAGTCGGAAGCCCGGCACAGCACCCACGACGTGACGGTTCCTGCCCGAGTTTCGTCGCCGGTCGCAGCCCGGCAACGCGCCCGGTCGCGGCCCGGTGACCGGCGGAGCGATCACCGGCCGTCTACGATCACTGACCGCGACAGGAGAGGAGAGCCGCCCATGACCTCCGTGCGCGGAACATCCGTGGACATTCCCACACAGGACGGTGTCGCCGACGCCTACCTGGCCCACCCCGACGACAGCAGTCCCCACCCCGCTGTGCTGGTCTACTCGGATGCCTTCGGGCTCCGTCCGCGGCTGAAGAAGATGGCCGATCGTCTGGCCGGGGCCGGATACGTGGTTCTGGTGCCCAATGTCTTCCACCGTCATGGGCGAGCGCCGGTGGTCGAACTTCCCGACTTCATCGACCCGGCCGCACGCCCCGAGCTCTTCGAGCGCATCGGCCCGATGATGCAGTCACTGACACCCGATGCGGCGATGCGCGACGCGGACGCCTACCTGACCTGGCTGGCCGAATCGCCCCTGACCACTGACGGGCCGGTCGGCGTCACGGGATATTGCATGGGCGCCGGACTGGCCCTGCGCACCGCGGGCACGTACCCGGATCGGGTCGCGGCCGCGGCCGGTTTCCACGGCGGGCGCCTGGCCACCGACTCCGCCGACAGCCCGCACCTGCTCGCCGGCCGGATCACCGCCGAGCTGTACTTCGGCCACGCCGACCAGGACTCCTCGCTGCCCCCCGAACAGATCGACCGCCTCGACGACGCCCTCACCTCAGCGGGTGTACGCCACCGCAGCGAGGTCTACCCGGGGGCGCACCACGGTTTCACCCAGGCCGACACCGCCGCGTACGACAGCACGGCGGACGAACGCCACTGGACGGCGCTGACGGCGCTGCTGGACCGCACCATCGGACCCGCACGCGGTTGAATCGCGGCGCTCGCGCCACGGACATACGGTCGGCAGGGGCACAGGTGCCACGCACAGCCCGGTGCGCGGCTCGCGCACCGCAACTGCCGAACGGCCGGATCAGCAGTCGGGACAGGAACGACCGGATCGGAAGGCAGGACGAGAGAGGAGGCCGCGATGTCGGCCGAGAACACCACCACTGTCTCCCTCGGGCCCGACAGCGGCCTGGACCAGGTCTTCCAGCTGGCTCAGCAGCTGCGCGTGGACTCCGTGCGCGCCAGCACGGCCGCCGGGTCCGGGCACCCCACCTCCAGCCTGTCCGCCGCAGATCTGATGGCCGTTCTCATGACACGCCAGTTGCGCTACGACTGGCAGGACCCGAAGAACCCGGGCAATGACCACCTGATCTTCTCCAAGGGGCACGCCTCCCCGCTCCTGTACGCGATGTTCCTCGCGGCCGGTGCGATCGGCGAGGAAGAGCTGATGGCCACCTACCGCCGCGACGGTGCCCGTCTGCAGGGCCACCCCACTCCGGTGCTGCCCTGGGTGGACGTGGCCACCGGCTCTCTCGGCCAGGGCATCGCCTACGGTGTCGGCATCGCACTGGCCGGACGCGACCTGGAACACGAGTCGTACCGGGTGTGGGTGCTGTGCGGCGACAGCGAAATGACCGAGGGATCGGTCTGGGAAGCCCTGGACAAGGCGGGCCGTCACCGCTTGGCCAACTTCGTCGCGATCATCGACGTGAACCGTCTCGGCCAGAGCGGCCCCACGGAGCTGGGCTGGGACACCGGCGCCTACGCCCGTCGAGCCGAAGCCTTCGGCTGCCGCGCCCTCGTGGTCGACGGCCACGATCTCGCCGCCGTCGAACAGGCCCTGGCCGCCGCGGCCGACGGGCAGGCCCCCACCGTCGTCGTCGCGAAGACCGTCAAGGGGCAGGGCGTCCGGGAGGTCGCCGACGCCGAGGGCTGGCACGGCAAACCGCTGCCCGCCGACCTCGCCGCGCGCGCCGTCGACGAACTGGGCGGCGTGCGTCACCTCACCGTACGCGGACCCCGTCCGCCCGCCCCGCCCGCCGCCGCCCAGGCCCTTCCCGTACCGGTGACGCTGCCGCAATTCCGGGTCGGTGACACCGTGGCCACCCGCGTCGCCTTCGGCAAGGCGCTCGCCGCGATCGGTGCTCGGCCAGACATCGTGGCCCTGGACGCCGAGGTGGGCAACTCCACCCACGCGGAGGACTTCGGCAAGGCGCACCCCGAGCGGTACTTCCAGACCTACATCGCCGAACAGCAGATGATCGCCAGCGCGGTCGGCATGGCCGTACGGGGCTACCGCCCCTACGCCACCACCTTCGCCGCCTTCCTCACCCGAGCCCATGACTTCATCCGCATGGCCGCCGTCTCGCAGATCTCCATGAGTCTGTGCGGAACCCACTGCGGTACCGAGATCGGCGCCGACGGCCCCTCCCAGATGGGCCTGGAAGACCTCGCCATGATGCGGGCGGTCCACGACTCCACCGTGCTCTACCCCAGCGACGCCACCTCCGCCACGGCCCTGACCGCCGCCATGGCCTACCTGGACGGCATTTCCTACCTGCGCACCACCCGGGGCGCCTACCCCGTCCTCTACGCCCCCGACGAGACCTTCCCCGTCGGTGGGTCCAAGACCCTGCGTGCGAGCGACGGCGACCGGGTCACCCTCATCGGTGCCGGTGTCACCCTCCACGAATGCCTGGCCGCCGCCGACCGGTTGGCCGACGACGGCATTCCCGTCCGGGTCATCGACCTGTACTCCGTCAAGCCACTGGACCTCGACACACTCGCCCACGCGGCCCGGGAGACCGGCGCGCTGGTCGTCGTCGAGGACCACCACCCGGAGGGCGGCATCGGTGAGGCCGTGCTGTCCGCACTCGCCACACAGCGACTCGCGCCCACCGTCGTCCACCTCGCCGTGCGCAACCTGCCGGGCTCCGGCACCTCCTCCGAGCTCCTCGACATCGCGGGCATCTCACGCACCCACATCGCCCGGACCGCCCGCGACCTCGCCGCCCGCTGAGCACCGTTTCCCGCCACGGCCCCGTTCCGGGCGACGCGGCATCGGGCCCGGAGGCGATCGCCCTGACCGAGGTCACGAACGACTCGGACGACGGTGCGCAGCGCGTCCACGACGACGTCCCACCCCGTGGCGGTCGGCACGGGAGCGGCCGGCCCGAAGCCGCTCGTGCGGGCCGGCACCGTCGGATGCCACCGGTGCACCGGTCCGCCCGCCCTTCGGCGGGCAGACCCTCGGCTTCCTACGAACGCGACGCCGGTACCTTCAACTTGTCCCAACTGGCCTTTCCCGGCTCCCCGTCCGCGTCCTTGCCCCTGAAGCCCAGCTTGTGCTGCCACGCCGCGTACGACTTGCGGTCCGCGTCGGTCCACTCGGGCCCGGGGCCCTGCTCGTAACGGCCGCAGCCCTCCGCGACCAGGCGCTTGCCCATGGCGGTGATCAGCTGGTCGCGACGGCCGGCCCGGAAGAAGGCCGTGCCGGGGAACGGCTCGTACGAGGGCCGGGGTCCGGTCGGCGGCCGGGTGCCTCCACCACCGCCCGGCTTGTGGTTCCGCAGGCGGTCGGCGATACGGGCACGCATGCCGTCCATCGTGAAGCCGCGCGGGTCCTGCTTGCCCGGCTGCCACTCCTTGTGGCCGATGACGGAACGCTCGCTCCAGCCGTGGGCCCGGCAGATCGCGGCCGAGACCTTCTCGATGGCCGCCTTCTGGGCCTCCGGCCAGGGGTCCTTGCCATTGCCGAGGTTGACGCACTCGAAGCCGTAGAAGTGGCGATTTCCATCGGTGTCGGCCTGGTTGTCCGGCGGCAGCTTCCGCTCGTCGACGACGGCGCGCAGGACGTCACCGTCGCCGAGGCCGGCGTGGTTGGCGCGGCCGTTGCCGACCATGTGGACGTGCCCCTGCTTGTCGATCACACCGTGGCACAGGGGGCCCGGCAGGCCCGAGTAGCCGTTGTAGCAGATGTCCACGGATGCATCGGTGCCCGAGGTGACGGTGTGGTGGATCATCACACCGTTCATCGGACCCCACGGACCCTTGGTATTGCGGTTGTGCGTGCGCCAGTTGCGAACCTCATGGACCGTCAGGCCCTCCGCGCGCAGTATCTCCACCAGCTTGGACGCGCTCAGTGGCGTGGCCATCACTTGTCTCCTTCCACTGCGGTCTCCGCCTCGGCGGTGGTCTGGGACCGGGGTCCCGCCGGGGCGTCCTGAGCGGCCTCCGCCGCGTACTCCTCGTCGGCCGCGAGCGCTTCCGCGGCGAGCGCCGCCTCGTCCGCAGCCGGCGCGACGTGCGCGAGCGGGGCGAAGACGAGACGCAGATCGACGGGGGCGTCCTCGCCCTTCACCAGGGCCAGGGGCGCGAAGTGCCGCGCGATGCCCGCGGGGGCCTGGAGCAGCGGTTTGCGGGCGTCGTTGGTGGGCCACTCGACGCCACCGGTCGCGGTGCGGGCCGGGATGATCCAGTGGTCGCCGGTGCGATAGGTGCCGCCCTTGGCGAAGTACACCTCGACGCCATCCTCCAACGACAGCCACTCGCACTCCCGGACAGCGATCGCGCCCCGCCGCAGACCGGCGGTACGGCCCCGGCGTCCGGGGCCCGTCCGGTGGTCCCAGCGGCGCAGGAACGGGTGCAGGTGGGGCAGCCGCCCCACACCCGGCTCCGGTTCGGCGGACAGTCGCACCCGACGGGCCGGAAGGTCCAGCTCCTCGACCCGCAGCAGGGGCAGGGCCTCCAGACGTGAGGCGTACGCGGTGTCGGTGAACTCCACCTGGTCGCCGACGTCCAGGTCCAGCTTGTCGTCCTGACCGAGAGTGGCCAACTGCACCCAGGTGCCGTCCAGTTCGTCCACCGGGTAGACGACCGAACCGTTCTCGCGCGACCACTTGAACGTGGCGTCCCCGGCCGGTCCCCCCTCGTGGATCTCCACCCGGTACAGCTGGTTCTCCGGGCCGCGGTACCGGGCGTCGGGCTTGACCAGGCACGGGTCCCCGTCCGCGTGGTCGGGCCGCTCGGCGCGGGCCGCGAGGTGCGCCGAGGGGGCGCTCCGGGCGAGCGCCCACTGGGTGAACTTCTCGCTCACCTCCTCCTTCGACGGATCGGTCTCCTCGATGCCGAGCTCGGCGAGCGTCAGCGCGAGGACCTGCCAGACGACCTTCGCGCGCGCCGCCGTGTCCGGCATCGCCGAACCGAGCGCCACCTCGCGCAGCGCCGGGTCCTCGGCCGCGGTGACCGATCGTTCCCACACCTGCAGATAGACCACGAAGGGCACTTGAGCGGGCGACGGCAGCCGGTCGCCCGGCCTCTCCGGATCCCGGAAGCCGTCGGGCTGGTCCCAGTACGTCCAGAACGCGGAGGCCGCGCTCGCCTCGGCATCGTTGTCCGTGGCGCCCTCGTCCGCAACCGGCACACCGGGCGCGATCCGGTCCGCGTCGCACAGGATGCCGTCGACGTAATAGCGGCCGCCGTAGATGTTCAGGGTGTCGATGTCGTGCTTGCCGCCCACGTACTGGATGCGGAAGCCCGCGGCGTCGCGCGGGGCTCCGTGCCGGCCGATCAGATCGGCGGCGAGCGTACGCACCCGGTGCAGCTCCATCGCGGCCTGCTCGTTGGCGTCGGCGTCGAGCTGGACGCGGCCCTGCTGGGAGATGACCGCGGAATAGTGCCGCTCCGGGCGGAACGTGGAGCGGGAGAGATCAGCGTGCATGAAGGGAGTCCCCCTGGTTCAGGAAGGTGCGGGTCGTGGGTGTCGTCGGGCTCGGAACGGCCCGCTCAGGTGACGTAGAAGATCCCGGCGTCCGTGCCCGCGGGCGTGTACTGCGCGAGCCGCGCCCGCAGGCTGTCCTCGCGCTGCGGCCGGAACAGGTCGTGGAAGGCGCCCATCTCGGCCCCGTCCTGCGCCCCGCGCCGGATCTCCCGGGCACAGCGGTCCGCCAACTGCCCGTACCAGGGCGTGCCGTAGCGCTCGGACGTGAACAGGGGCCGTACGCGGGAGGCCTCGTCGGCACCGGCCAGGTCCGGCTGGCAGCGGTACCTGCGCGGCGTGCGCGACCCCGCGGGAACGTACGAGAAGCGCAGGCGGCCGATGCCGCGACGTGCCACGTGGAGCCGGCCGGTGAACAGGGAGTCCTCCGCGATCGCCACCGCGTGCGTGTGCACCTCGCCGATCACCGTGGTGCGGTGGGCGTGCAGTACGGCGTGGGCATGACGGCAGTCCGGGGCGGACAGGGCCGGGCGCTCGTTTCCGGTGGCGTCCAGGACGCTGTCGCGGATGTGGATGTCGAGAGGCTCCTCGGTCACCTCGTCGCCGATGACCTCGATCGTGCCGAGGACGCTGTCCTCGATCTGCAGGCATGCCGTGGTGCGCTCCAGCACGATGCTCGGCTCCTGCGGGGAGTGCGGATCGCATTCGGGTTCGAGGGACCAGCCGGGCACGAGTGTGGTGTGGCGCACGACGACCGCGCCCATCGGCCCCGTCACATTGATGCCGCGTCCGGCGACGAGCAGCCCGTCGAGAGTGATCCGCGGACGCTCGCCCGGTGCGCCATCCCCGTCCACGGCCCGGATGTTGAGCGCGTCCGGACGGTTGCTGTACCAGTCCAGCAGGCGGATCACGGGGCGGGTGCCCTCCGCCGCCCGCAGTTCGAGGCGGTCGCCGGGGTCGAGGTCGAAGTCCAGCTGCTCCTGATGGGCGCCGCTGTGTGTGATCTCGATGATGCCCCCGGGCCCGCAGGTCCCGGCCCGACGGTCGTGCTGCCAGGCCCGGTACGCGTCCATGATCTGCCGGTACGACTGCTCGGGCCCGACCCGGTAGACCGTGGCGTCCGGGCGGGGCCGACAGTCCCGTGCGTACTCGCCGCCGCCGATGTCGGCACCGGACGCGTAGTGGTAGTCGACCCAGACGCCCTGCCGGGGCGCGGACCGCGACCCGAACGCGATCCGCCCGAGTTCCGGATCGACGGCCACCTGTCCGTGCTTGGGCCGGTAGCGCCAGTCCGACAGATCGGCCACCACGATGTCCGACAAAGGCACCGGCCTGTCCTCGCCGTCACGCCGGATGACGAAGCTCTTGCCGGGACCGTAGTGATCGGCGAGCCGGTCGTGCAGTCGGCGGCGCCGGATGAACGCGGGGACGTTGTCGATCGTGGCGATGTGCGTCGCCGACGGTTCGGGGACCGGCTTGGTCACCAGCGGGCCGTCGTTGCCGAGGATCGAGAAGGTGTACAGGTTGCGGGCCCGGTCGATGCAGTACGCGGGTGAGGACGTCAGCGAGTGCGCCTTCAGCCGCCAGACGAAGAGGCCGACCCCGGCAGGCGTCGAACCGCCCTGCCTGCGGGCGGAGGAAGCGCTCCTGACGTCGACCGAGCGGGCCACGGCACCGAAGGCGGAGCCCGCCAGGTCCAGAGCGGACCCGTCGCGCAGATCGGCGAGACGCCCGCGCTCCGAGCGGCTCGCGTGCACGGACCCGAAGACCCCGGATCCGTACAGCTTGACCGGCTGGTGGTGCGAGACCAGCCGGGACAGCTCGACCGCCCGGGACGGCCATCGGGTCACCTGGGCACAGAGCTCTTCGAGCAGGTGCAGCGTTCCCTTGCGGCGCAGATCGGCGACCGTGGCGGCCACGTCCCGCCGCGGTGCGATCGCCTCCGTCAGCGCGGCGGCCGAACTGCCGCCCCGCAGACCGGTGGTGAGGACGCGCTCATAGCCGGGCAGAGTGCGGTAGCCCACCAGATCGCCCAGGTAGGGAAGCACCCAGGGTGCCGCCGTCTCCACGAACAGGTCTTCATACCCCTGCTCGACCCCGTTGCGTACGACATCGATCTGCTCGGCCATCACCGCGAGGAGTGCGCGCAGCGGCTCGCCCTCCTCGGCGTCCCTGAGGCGGTGCCACGGGGGGAGCAGCTGAGCGAGCCCGTCCGGCTCCCTGGACATCACTTGACCTCCGTCAGAATCAGCGTGTCCGCGGCCGCCGGCGTCAGCATCACGAGCTGCGCCGGGCGGATGCCGCGGAAGACGAACACCGAACGGCCCTCGGCGAGGCGTCGCGTATCGGTGATGTCGGGGTTGAGGCGCAGGAGTTCGGCGAGCGGCACGCCGTGCCGGGCGCAGACCTCCGACAGCGTCTCGCCGCCCTTCTCGCGCACGGTGTGGATCTTCTCGTCGAACGTCGCCGCGCGCGCCGGGACCGTGGACCGCGGCTCGCCGGGCGTGCCGAGCAGCCGTGTCAGCTCCTGTGCGGTGGCGCCGGCGACGTCGGAAGCGGAGATGCCGGTGAAGACATCGACATCCAGGTAGTCGACCCCCGGCACCGAATGCGCCGTCGCGAGGACCTCCGAGAGGCGCGCCGGCTCGCCCAACTCCCTTCCTTCGAAACCGAGCCGGTGCAGCAGGGCCCGGCGCAGCCGCGGCTCGACGACTTCCCAGGTGTGGTCGGGTTCGAGCTTCACCTTCGCGGAGATGAGGAGCAGCACCGGTTCGCGGACGTCGACCCGGACGGGCAGGCTCGCGTCACCGTACTTCGTGAGCGAGCCGCGCAGCGCGCGCAGCACGGCCGAATCCCCGACGGCGTCGGCGAGCGGGACATCGTCCGTGCCCGCGACCGTCACATGCAGGACGCGCCGTCGCCCGTCGAAGAGTTCACCCGCGACGGCCCGGCCGATCCCGGCGCGGGAACGAGCGAAGTCCTCGTAGTCGGACACGGCCACCAGGCGGTCCAGGGCCGCGACCGCGAGCGGCACGGTGCGCCGGGTCAGGGCCGGCCCGTCCGCATCCGCACCGCCCGACGCCGGGCGAGGATTGGTGACCGCGGTGACGCCGAGCGGACGGGTCATCGCCTGGGTGATGCGGTCCGCGGCGACGTTCGCGGCGCTGCCGGTGCCGAAGCGGTATCGGGCGCGCACGTTCTCGTGGCCGCTGGGCAGGCGCGCGCCGTGCACGCCGTCGCCGAACGTCACCGTCGTGCGGCCGTCGCCGGTCGTGCCCGTGATGTAGACCCGTTCGCCCGGCCCGCGCCCCGCGAGGCTGTCGACCGCCTGCCAGAGCAGCCCGTCGACGCGGATCTCCAGGACGGGAGCGGCGCCGAACGGGGCGTCGGACGCCGTCCAGGTGAGCGGCGACTGCCACAACGCGAATGTCTGGCTCGTGCGGTCGGCGTCGCCGCTGCCGATCGGCTCGTCCCGCCCCTCGCCGTGCGTCGCCTCCACCACATTGCCGAGGACCTTCACCGTCTCTCGCCGGTAGCGGTACGCGAGATCGGTGGTCAGCTTCAGCCTGGTATGGACGTGGTCGCCCGGCAGCCGAGGATCCAGCGCGGGCTCGGCGGTGGCGATCACCACGACCTCGGTGGCCTCGACGCCGACCCCTGCGGTACCGGGGACGTCGCTGCGCATGCCGCTGACGACGAGGGTGCGGCCGGGGCGCAACCCGTCGTAGAGCTCGGCGAGTTCCAGCTCGTTGCCGTGCACGTCCTCGCCGAGGGGCTCGTCCGCCATGCGCAGCGGCTCACCCGCGGCATGCACGGTGGTGTCGCGGATGTGAGAGAGCAGGACGTCCTTGTCGTCCAGCCAGGGATCGGCCAGGACGAGTTCGGTGCCGCGGCCCGTGATGCCGTAGTTGGTGTACCCGGCCGTGCGCACGGCCACCACCTTCGTGGTGACGAGCTTGAATGCCTTGTCGCCGGGGTGGGCGTCGTCATCTCCCTTGGCAGGCCGCTCGATCGCGACCCAGCTGCCGACGGCGATGCTGTCGTGCACGGTGTCCAGCTGCACCACACGACGGTCGGCAGGGGCCGGTTTCGTGGCGATGACGATCTCCACATCGGGCGCGGTGGTGCCGACCGTGTACCGGAGGGCCACCTCGTACTCGCCGTGCGAGAAATGCACCGGGACGCCCGGTCGGAGGGGGACCTCCTTGGCCGTGCCGTTGTACACACCGACGTTGATCACGCCGTTGGCGTCCGGGCGCGGCACGAAGAGCGTGCGCTCGGGCAGCCCCGAGTGGAGGCGGGCGGTGACGCCCGGCTCCTGGGAATCGGTGGGACGCCGGCCGAGCCAGTTCAGCTCGCGGTCCTGACCACTGCGGGTGGACAGTTCGACCTGGCCGGGGCCGAGCGGCAGGTTCACCGGCTGGGGGACCGGGAGGGGCCTCGCCCGCTGGTCGGAGGTGCTGCCTTCGACGTGCTGGAACTCGGCCGTCCGGGGCACCTTGCCGGCCGGGTCGAACACCACCCGCATGGTGGTGAGGACAGCGCCGGTCAGCGGCCAGTCGGCGGTACGGATCACCCGGCCCCGGTCGTCCTGGACAGGCTTCAGTGGGGCCGTCGCCCCGAAGGGGGCCGCCCGCGCGCGCAGCGCGAGCAGTTCACGCAGAAGGTGGGGAGCACTCGGGGCCGCGGCCTGCCGCCAGGCGGGATAGAGGGTGCCCAGGGACGGGTCGAGGGTTCCGAGCAGGCGCGCGGTGTCCGCGCCGGGCCTGGCGGCGGAGGTGCCGCCACCGCCCGGAGCCGGAGCCTTTCCGCCCAGAGCGGGGAGGAGGTCGGTGAGCGCCTGAAGCGCGGCCTCCTGCGGGCGGGGGCGCGGGGCGGCCGTCCCTGCCGGGGAGAAAGTGTCCTCCGGTCGGGTCGGGGACGCCGCCGCTACGGGCGGGTCCTGCACAGGCCGGGACGGAGCCAGTTCGCCCGCCCGCTCCGCGAGTTCCGCCAACACCGCTTCGAGCCGCGCGAACCACTGGGCCACGTCCTCGTACGGTGTCGCCAGGACCTGCGCCTCGGCGAGGCGGTCCACGGGCTCGGTGAGTGCGGAGGCCAGCTGGTCCGCAGTCCGCACCTCGTCGAGGCTCTCCCGCAGCGGGGCGAGGACCTGGTCGTCGAAGTCGTCGATCAGACGGCTCACCGGGCGTGGATCGGGGACCTCGGGTGTGGGCGGCTCGTCACCCGGCTCGCCCGGAGCCGTGGGCTCGGCGGTCCAGCGGCGCACCTCGTCGACGAGCTCCTCGAGCGTCGGCGGGGCCGAGCGCGGCAGACCGATCGCCGTGATCCCGTCCTCGCGGTCGACGCGTACGCGCGTGACGGGCAGGAGCAGCCGCTCGCCCCCGGCCTGTTCACCGAAGACGAAGAGCAGCTGGTCGCCCGTCCGGAGGGAGTTCGCCGTGCCCTCGACGAAGAGTTCGGAGCGGCGGGTGAGGTCCTGCGGGGTGATCAGGGAGGGACGCCGGCGACGGAGTGCCAGTTCGTTCCAGTCCCAGCGCGCCGTCAGGTCCCGGCCGGTCTCGAACGTCTGCGACTCCTCGTCGGCCGATGCGGGGACGCTGTTGCTGCGAGCCCCGCGCGGGATGAGCACGGGAAGGGTCTCGGCCCGGGGGTCGCGATCGAGGGTGTACGCGAGATGCGTGTCCGCCGCCACACCGGGGCGCGGTCGATGACCGACCAGGCGGCCCAGCAGCACCAGCGAGCGGTGCTCGTTCGCGGTACGCAGATAGGCCTCGTCGGCGATCCGCTCGGAGTGGAACGTCAGCAGGTCACCGAGGACGGCCGTCGCGTCGAGGAGACCGATCGCCGGGTCGTCGGGGGTGCGGACGGTCAGCCCGCCGAGCGCCGGG
The DNA here is from genome assembly GCF_044740965.1 of Streptomyces sp. NPDC088252. Lineage (NCBI taxonomy): Bacteria > Bacillati > Actinomycetota > Actinomycetes > Kitasatosporales > Streptomycetaceae > Streptomyces > Streptomyces sp. NPDC088252. The sequence continues at coordinate 286,287 of NZ_JBIURS010000009.1, forward strand.
TAGGCCGGGGAGGCGAGCCGGTCGAGCAGGGCGGAGAGGAAGGAGCCGTACTCGCCGACGCGGTAGTCGAGGGCGGTGCGGCCCGGCGGGTTGTGGGGCGCCGCGGGGGCCACCCGCTCGTCGTGACCGCCGGTGCGGGTACCGGCGCAGCCGCAGCCGCAGTCGGGGGTGGGCTCGTCGCTCATCGGGCACCTCCAGGGTCTGCCGCCGAGGGCCGGTGGCGATGGTCGCGGACGGCGTACGGGACGGGGCGCGACGTGGCGCACCCGCCCGTACGCGCCGTGGTACGGGCGTCGGCCGTACCACGGTCGGCTGCACTCATCGGGCACCCCCCAGGGAAATCGCCAGATGGCCGTTCTCCGGCCGGTCGGGGTCGTTGTCGCAGATGGCGATCTCCAGCGGGCCGAGCCGCAGCACGCCGTCCTCCCTCTCTCCTCGGTCCTCTTCGAACAGCCGCCGCAGACGGGTGACATGCACGCTCTCCACGCCCTGTACGGCCGCGGCGGCCGCCACCAGGCGGCTGAGCCTGACCGGCTCGCCGAACGTCAGCGCGTCCGGGTGGAAGAAACCGAGCCGTCCGCCCGCGAGCCGGCCACGGCCGAGCACGCGGTACAGCTCGGCCAGGATCTGCCCCTGCTGGTGTCCGGGCTTCGCGCACACCGACAGCGCGATGTCGAGCGGTACGAGACGCGCGGGTCCCACCACCACGTCGTGTCCGATACGTCGGTAGGCCTCCAGGGACTGGGCCACCGCGTCGAGCAGCTCAGGCGCCGGGTCGCCGGTGTCCCGGGCGTCGATCGCGATGTGAGCCTCCTGGAAACTGCCCGTCCAGCGCAGCTCCGCCGCCGCCCGCTGTACCCCGGGCAGGGCCGAGGCGAGACTCGCGTAGTCGTCGGCGGTCACGGCGCGGAGCCGGGTGCGGCGCAGGTCCAGCGGAGCCAATTGACGCACCTGTTCGAGGGGTTCGGGATCCGTCCCGCCCACGGCGGGGAGCGGGTTGCGTATTCCGGTCACCAGCGGCCCGTCGGTCCGGTCCGCGGCGTCGTCGCGGAGCAGCACCAGATGGTTGATGGCCTCCGCGCCGACGTTGCCCGCGAGACCACCGCCCAGCCTGTAGCGGATCTCCAGCCGTGAGCCGGGCGTCGGCGTCGCACCGTGTCGCCCGTCGCCGAAGCGCAGCGCGAGCCGCCCGTCGTCCTCCAGCTCACCCACGAAGTGCCTGTCGCGGGGACCGCTTTCGAGCAGATCGCGGCGCGGTGTCCAGCGCAGCCCGTCCTCATGGAGGCGCACGGCGGGAAGCGCGCGGCGGGGGTCCTGGGCCAGCCCCGCCGAGGCGGAGCCCCGCAGGACCGGCTCGTCCGGGTGCAGTCCCCGGGCGTAGGCCGCACCCCAACTGTGCGCGATCTCCCAGGCGATGTGGCCGTCGAGTACCGTCCCGGCACGGGCGCGCGCGGTCAGCACCTCGACACGGCGAAGCTTGGCATCGAGCAACCGATCGCTGCGGTGCAGGAGTTCACGCAGAGCGCGCACCGGATGCAGGCGCAGTTCGAGACGGTCGAGGACCTTCAGCCCGTAGATGACGGCCAGCTCGGCGATCTCCTCGTCACCGAGTCCGTCGCGGTCGCGGGCGCTGCGCCACAGCTCCACCAGCCGCTGCTTCACCCGTTCCGGGATGGCGCCGATCCGCTCGGCCTGCCCCGCGGAAACGGCACGGGGGTCGGGGAACGGCACCGTCTGCGCCACGGGGGAGCGGCCGAGCCGGGGCCGGAACCGGGGTGCGATGCCCGGGTAGGCGGACTGCGCGAGCAGCATGCGCAACGCCGCGGACTGCGCGTACGCGGTGCCGGGCACGACGCGTTCCTGCCGCTGCCCCGCCGACTCCAGACCGAGCCCGGCGCGTACGGTCGCGTCCTCGCCCACCACGTCGAACAGCTCGCGGATGTCGTCCGCGATGAGCGCCTCGCCGCATTCGGCCTTGTCCGTGAGGGAGTTGACGAGTCTCGCCGTCGCGTTGCCCTCGTCGCGATCCGAGCAGCCGAACGCAGGGGGGCCGCAGGGAGGCACGACGGCGGGTGCGGGCGGCACGACCGTCGTCTCCGCCGGGGCGTCCCCGGACCATCGCAGCGTACGGCCGTGGTCGACGAGGACCACGTTCCCGCGTGCCATGGCGACGTCCTCGACGGGTGCGCAGTCGCGCCCGCCGCGCGTGGTCAGGCGGAGCGGAAAACGCAGCGCGTCCTCGGCCGCCCAGGTGACCTCCAGGACCGGTTGGTCCTCGACGCGGTCGACGCCGGGTGTGACGGACGTGAGGCGGACGGCCTGCCGGTGCGTCGGATCGGCGTCGACCGGTGTCCCGGTGCTCGCCCCCTTCACCTCTTCCAGGATCAGCAAGTCGCCCGCCCGCAGGCCGAGTCGGCGACCCTCGCAGGTCTCCGTGTCCCGCCATTCGTCACGCAGTGTGGCCGACGTGGCCCCCTTCGGCAGAAAGCACACGTCGCCGCCCCAGGTCCACAGCCGGATCGCGTTGTGCGCGGCCCGGAGCTCAAGGGGATCACCGGCCGCCACCGGCTCGAACACCTCCACGGTGCCCCGCTCCACGAGATCGGCGAGGTCACGGTCGTCGACGACCGTCCCGGGTGCGGGCCGATCGTGCGGATCGAGGACGCGCACGTCGACCGAGGCGAAGCGGAACGTACCCGCCGGCACCGTGTGCTCACCGGCCGCCTCCACCGTCACGTACGCGCGGGAGGCGCAGCCGTCGTGCATCGCGTAGTCGATGAGCCGCACATGACGTCGTACGGAGACACGGCGGCGCGCGGTGTCGAGATACGCCTCGGTGGCGACCGCGTCCTGCTGGTAGCTGATCTGGTCGCCGGTGTACGCGAGCAGCTCGACGAGCGTCATGCCGAGGTCGGCCGGGTTGCGCTCGATCCAGTCGGGCGTGGTGAGGGCCAGACGGTCCAGGAGGAGCTTGCGGATGGTGTCGTAGTCGCGGGCCGTGTAGTCGACGACCGGCGTCCGGGGGAGGACGGGGTCCGGAGCCGTCTCGTCCTCGCAGTCCAAGGGGGTGGGGCAATCGGGCCCGAAGGCGAACGTCGCGCTGTGGTAGCGCTGGTCGAAGCCGCGGAAGGGCTCGGTCCCCGGCCGTCCGTACGGATCGGTCTCCACCAGTCGGAGCCGGTAGCGGGAGGTGTCGCCGGCCTTGTCGAGGGTGACATACAGACGGTCGTCCAGCTCGGGATCCTCCTCGCGCTCCACACTGACGTCGACGGCCTCGATGCCGGTGATCCGACGGCCGCCGTCGATGCGTACGTTCTGGGCGCGCAGGCCGTGCGGGGCCTTGCCGAGGAAGGAGACGGTCAGCAACAGCCCGTCGTCACCGACCTCGACGGCATCGACTCCGTTGAGCTGCGCCGCCCTCACCTTGGCCCGGCGGGTGGACACGGAACCGTTCACGCCTCGGCCCTCCCTTCGAAGACGTCGTCACGACGGCTCCCCGTGGAGCGCACGGTGTACGACAGACGCACGCGGACGACGTTCTCCTCGCTCACCACGTCCAGGGCCGCCACCTCGATGAGGTCGCCGAGCACGCGCTGCAGCGCCGCCTGTACCGAGAGCTCCAACGCGCTCGCCAACTCGGGGCTGTTGGGTGTGAAGACCAGATCGAGCAGGCCGCAGCCGAAGTCGGGGCGCATCACGCGCTCGCCGGGGCTGGTGAACAGCAGCTGCTCGATCAGGTCGCGCACATGCTCGTCGCGGTCGGCGTGCGCGGTCCGCCCCCGCCGGTCGACCCGGAACGGAAAGGCGAGGTCGCTGCGGACCCGGGTGCGTGGGTTCATCGGACGGTCACCTCTCGCTGCGAGGGCTGCACGAAGGGCGGGCCCTGCGGCACGAACGACGCCGTGACGCACTGGGCGGCGGAGGTGTCGAGCAGCACCTGTGTGCCGTCGATCGTGATGCCCGTGGCGGTTCCGGTCCAGCGGACGGCGACACACGGCTCGGGCACGCCGTCGACGGTGTGGGGGCAGCCGACCACGGCGTAACCGTGGGCAGCCGTCGCGACGGGCGTGCCATCGATGAGCACGGCCCGGCCCGACGGGCCCGTCGTCGCGGTGGCGCGACCGCCGTGCGGGCAGCTGATCACGGCGCCGGAGCCACCGCCCGAGCCGATGGTGAGCAGATTGCCGGACATCCCGGACATCCTGTTGATCCCCCGTCTTCTATCGCTTGGCGGCCAAGTTCAACTGGCCCTTGTTGATGGTCACTTCATTGCCGCGCAGCACGACTTTGGCCCCGCCACCGGTCGCGATGACCACGGCTTCCTTGGTGACACGGATGTACGCGCCGTCCTGCGCCTGAAGCAGAATCCCCTGGTCGGGCGCATCGTTCATCACGACCTTGTGGTTTCCCGGGGTCTGTACGACGACGGGCTTGTTCGGCGAGTTCTGCTGCACGGCGGCACGCGCGTCCGGCGGCAGTTCGGCCTCGGACCCGTACCAGCAGCCCGTCCACACCGGGAAGCTCGGATCGCCCTGCTCGAACTCGACCCACACGCCCGTGCCCGGCGGCGGCACCACGAACTGGCCCGCCTGCGGTCCGGTGAACGGAAGACAAGGCAGCGCCCAGGTCGACGGCTCATCGCCCAGGACGTCCGGGACCTCGACCGTGACGCGGCCGATGTGCAGCGGGTCGTTGTTGTCCACGACTCGGCCGCGGAACTTGCCGAGGTAGCGGTTGCTGGGTGCCGCCATGCTGAACTGCTCCTGATCTGTTGGGTGGTGCCCGCTGATTCCTCAGGGCCGTACATACGGGCTGCGTGCTTCGAGCCCTTCTCGCGAGAGGGTGAAGTTCTGCTGGAAGGAGCCCGGCCGCAGGTTGTGCGTCACGGACTTGACGTAGTAGTCGCCGTCATAGGAACGCCCGGAGCCGCGCACGCCGACCAGTTGGCGCGGTTGGAGGATGTAGCCGTGCCGGTTGACGTCGAGTGATCCCGACCCGGAGATCACGTCGGCGGACACGGCCGCGCGCGCCAGCAGCTCGGCCTCGGCGGCTTCCCGCTGCTGTTTGGCGGTGCCGGAGAGGGTCCTGCGCTTGAGCGCGGGGGTGGCCCGCTTGCCCAGCGGTGGGCGCAAGGGGCTGATGACCGGCTGCGGGAGCAGGGTGGACTGCCGGGTCCCGGGGTCCTGCCAGCGTGCCTGCGGCTCCTCGCGGGCCGTTCCGTCGTACGCGAACGTCAGCTGGTCGACCGTGGAGTTGGCGTCCATGTTGACGTTGAGGGCGTGCTGGCGGATGCCGAGACGGACCTCGGGGCCCCAGCGGGCCGACGACTGGCCGGGTGCCGGGCCCGGATCCAGATAGAAGGTGTACCCGTTGGCACGGGCCAGCTCGGTCACGTACTGCAGATCCGTGCCCGTCTGGTAGTGCACGCGCAGGTTCTGGTGCGGTGGCTGGGAGATCTTCTCCTTGTACACGTCGGGACGAATGCCGTAGTCCGAGTAGCGGCGCAGGATCGCGAGCACACGCTCGGACGGCGGAAGGTTGGGATAGCTGTCCGTCCGCTCCTCCAGGTCCATGAGCAGCGTCAGGTCCTCGCCGGTGACGGTCAGGGTGGAGTGTCCCGGCTGATTGCTGGTGCCGACTTCCTGGCGCACGATCAGCCCGTCGAAGAGGACCTCGGGTGTGCCCCTGATCGTGACGGTGACGATGAGGCGGGTCTTCGGGTCGAAGAATCCCTCGGGGAGCAGGGTGCTGCTGATGAGCCCGTTCTTGGTCAGGTCGAAGGCGAGCTGGAACCCGCTCCGTTCGCCTGCGGTCGCGGTGATCTGCGCGGAGAGAAGTGCTTCTGCCACCTCGGCGGGGACCGGCCGGACCAGCTGCGGTCCCATGGAGAGGGTGATGTGGACGGGGCCCTGCCCCACGGGCAGTTCAGACACGCCGGTCCCCCCGGGGGAAGTTGCCGGCGAGCGGAATCCCGATCTCGATGCCGGGTTCGGCGGTGAGATCGCGCGGGTCGATCACCGGGTTGGCATCGGCGATCTGCCACCACTGCCGGGGGTCGCCGAAGTAGCGCTGTCCCAGGAGGTCGGGGCGGTCGCCGGCGTTCACGGAATGAGGCTGGGTGTCGTCGGCGTCGGCCGTGATCGCGGGAAGTAACCGACGCTTGGTGTAGCGGACTTCGGTGCCGTCCGGCTGCCGGTGCACGCCGATGTCGGCGTCGTGATAGCGGCTGGACCGGGGATAGGGGTGGGCGCCGGGTATGGCGTCCAGGGCGTTCTCGTACGGTTCCGTGCCGGCCATGGTCTTCGGTCAGCCCCTTCCCATGCCGATGTCGCCGGGGTTCAGCCCGAGCGTGCCGAGACTCCCCGCCGGCGCGGCACCGGCCAGGCGCTCCTTCTGAGCGAGGTGCGCGAAGTACAGTTCGGCGCCGCGGTGTCCGGCCGGCAGATCGCTGACGGTGAGCACCTTCAGTCCGATGCTGAGCGAGGCCCGGATCGGGTTGAGGTTCACGTCGAAGGCGGATTCATTGATGGACAGTTCGGTGAGCCGCACGGGCATGACGCGTTTGCTGCCCCAGGTGAAGAGGGTCAGCGGCATTTCTATCGGGCTGATCTCGATGGTCCCCGTCTTGGACAGGCGGCTCGCTTCACGCAGTTGGGCCGAGGTCGGCTGCACGAGCATTTCGAGGACGGCCAGTTGGGGGTGGATGCCGTCCGGCGCGGCGATCTCGAACTGGTCGGTGGCGTCGATCTCCGCGGTGAACTTCCAGGTCTCCTGCGCGGGGCCCTTGAGCCGGAGGGCCTCGTTCCTGTCCCCGCTTCCGCTGCCGCCTCCGCCGGAGTCACCGCTGCCGCCTGCCGACTGGGGCGAGAGACTGCGTTCGAGGGTGTCCGGGTTGAACTGGAGGACGATGATGCGTCGGGGGGTGCCGCGTTCGGGGTCCATGAGGACTATTCCGGAGCGGATGGGTTTGGGGATGTCTGCGTAGCGGGTCATGAGCCGCCCTTCGTCTGGTCGACGATCGTCGAAATCGCCATGGACCACCAGGTCTTGGGCTCGCGAAATGCGTAGGGATCTCGTTCCCGCAGATGCTCGGCGAGTTCATCGGCGGATCGCCTCTCCTCGTCCGGGCTCATGCCCTCCGCCTGGTAGAAGACCCCGATGTGGTGAATGAAATCAACGAAATTACTGAAGGAGCTGTTGATCACCTCGGCCGCCGGGTTGGCGTCATCCAGCGAGCAGAGCACGACCAGACTGTTCTTGACGTCAAGGAAGTAACGCATCATCTGTTTGCGCCCCGGCGCCCCAAGAAAAATGGCCGCGTTGGAGGTTCCATCCGGTGTGTCGAGTGGCTGAACGCTGAACAGCCCAGGAGACCCTTCGAGCTCGGTGGTGAACGCGGTTCCGATGTCACGAGGCAGTCCCACATGGGAAAGAAGCAGCGCGTCGAGTTCCGAGAGCCCGAGACTCACTGCATCATCGAAATCGAGAGTGATGATGTTCTCCTCGTCGAAAACGTCGACGAGAATGTCACGCGAGAGCATGTGCGATACGTCCTTCGGATTGGCTTGGTATGTCTCTACGGTTTGATGAGCCCCGTGATGTTGACGACGATGAGTGTTCCCTCGCCGACGTTCTTTCGGTCGAGTTCGAAGTGTAGTTCGCTGCCCATGTTCCTGTTTGTGGGGCCGTCCATCATCCGCAGGTTCTGCCACCAGTCCCCGCCACCTGTCTGGATCTCGATGACGTGATCGGGATCCATGGACTCGAACCGTTTCATGACGCGCGTGTGCAGATCGCTTCCCCGAGGTGAACCCATCTGTTTCAGTTGGTTGTAGAGAGCCGCTCGGACGCTGTTCTTGTAGCCGCTCGTGATGTTCGAGATGCGTACCGCTTCCGCGATGGAGGGGCGTTGGGCGTACTCGGCGACGGATCTCACGTTCGGCTTCTCTCCGGACTCCAAGGATGCCTTCAAGGACTTGCTCCGGTTCTTCCCCGGGTTCTTGATGGCCTTCCCGCTCTTTCTGCTCCGCTCTTCCCTCTCCCCTCTTTCCTGATCCGTTTCCTCGCGTGTGGTGCTCCTTCTGGACAGCTCGCCCCGCTGTGAAGCGCTGGCCATGTCGGCCGCTTTCCGGGAAAGTGCCACGTAGTCGGGCATCTTGCTCTCGTCGTACGGGAGATCGACCTCGGTCGACTGTGTGCGGTCCGCCGGGGGCGTCGACTTCTGTTTCTGTACTTGTGAGCCGGTGATTGCCAGAGCAGCCTGGGTGTCCTCCGGGCGTTCGTACTTTCCTCCCGGCCATCCCTGCCAATGATCCGGACCCAGTAAACCGTACTGGCCGAGAGATTCGCGCCTTGCGTATTCCTGTTTCACTCGTCTTTCCGCCTCCCGGATGATCAGCATCTCCTCTCGGTAAGTGTCCGAGTAGGCGGCATCGAGCTTGTTGAGCTGTGCTTCCATGTCGGCCATGAAAGCCGGGATGCTGGAATTTCCTCGGAAGAGCATCCACTCGTCGAGAGTGAAGTTCAGCGCCTCGTCCAGGCGCTTCCTCCGTCCGGGCTTCTCGTTGAGCTTGTTGTCGAGGGCGATCTTGACGTCACTTGTGCTTTCGACCTCGCCGGAGGGGTTCAGGACCGCCTCGACGGCGCCCCTGCCCCGGCCCTGCGCCGTCAGACCGGTCAGGCGGTACCAGGCACGAAGCGCGGCCAGGACCAGGCCCACCACGGGGCGGCTGCGCTTCTTTTCGAGCAGGCTCCGCACCTTCGGTCGCAGACGGGCAATGATCTTCTGGAGACGCGCATCCTTGGACTCCTTCGAGTCCTCGTCCTTCTTCCGTCTGTCCTTGTCCGGCTTGGACTTGGGCCTGCCCGGGCCGCTCTTGTCGTGCGTGGGGCCGGTCCTGCCGGCGCCTCGGCGATCAGGTTTCCTCTTCGCCCTGGGCTTGACCGGGCCATCCTTGTCCGGCTTCTCCTTGGGCTTCGGCTTGTTCGGGCCGTGGTCCTTGGACCGGGCCGGAGTGTCCTTGCCGTCGTCCTTGGACCGGGTTGTGCCGTCCTTGCCGCCCTTGGGCTTGTCGTCCTTCGGCTGGGCGGGGCCGTGCTCGCCGTCCTTCGGCTTGGCGGGGGTGTCCTTGTCGTCCTTGGGGCGGGCCGGGGCGTCGTTCTTCGGGCGGGGCCCGGAGGGCTCCGGGTCCTGCTTCGGCCTCGGGCGCGGCTCCGGCTTCGGTTGGGGCTTCGCGGACGGGGTCGGGCGGGTGTCCGACTTGTCGTCGGTCTTGTCCTTCGGCTTGCCGGGAGCGTCGGTGGTCCTGTCGGCGCCCGCGGGCCTCTTGGGGTCCGTGCCCTTGCCCGGGGAGGAGGGCGTCGCGCTCTTCGGGGCGTTCGCGGGTTGGTCCTCGTCGGTCTTCCTGTCCCCGCCCTTGCCGCCCTTGCCGCCCTTGTCGTCCGAACCCGCGCCTCCCGGACCCTTGCCGCCGCCCTTGCCCTTGCCGAGCTTCGCGGCGACACCCTTCAGGCGCTTGCCGACCTTGGAGACGTACTTGCCGATGCCGGTCATCAGTGCCTGGTAGAGGACCTCCAGGAGCGCGACCACGCCCGAAGCGACCGCCTTCGCGAAAAGGAGGCCCGCGCCGCCGCTGCGGACGAGCTTCAGCCAGTCCAGGACCATGGACAGCGCGCGCAGGATGGCACTCAGGGCACCCCACGCCGTCCGGATCGCGTCGATCACCGCCATCACCCAGCCCGCACCGGGGATGAGCTTCGCCACGACCTTGGTCATGACCAGTTCGCCGATGATCAGGGGGAGTTGGGGGACGACCGCGTCCCACGCCTCCTTGACGATCTTCTCCAGCGTGAAGCCGCCGCTGACCAGCTTGTCCAGGATCGCCTTCGGGACGCCGATGATCTCCTGGATCTTGTCCTTGAACCACTGCTTGACGGCCGACGAGACTTCCCGGAAGAGATGGTTCTTCGCGCCGTCCACCGCGGAGTTCTTGGCGCCGCTCAGCCAACCGCCCGGGTCGGAGAGGAAGTCGACCGCGATCAGCATCCAGTCGCCGAGCGCGCTGAGCAGCTTCGAGGCGAAGTCCAGGACCGCCTTCACGGCGTCCACGACCGCCTTGACCGCGGCCTGGAGCATCTTCTTGAGGATGTTCAGGATGTCGCTCAGGAGTTTGCCGATGGCGTTCAGCAGGTCGGTGACGATCTGCTTCAGCGCGGCGGCGAGCCGGTTCACGAGCGCGATCGCGGCGGCGATCAACGTAGTGATCAAGTTGCGGATGCGATTGGCCAGTTCGACGACGGCCCGCACCATGTTCTTCGCCAGCTCGATCAGGTCGTTGATCAGGTTCTTGATCGTGTCGACGATGAACTTCCGCGCCTCGTTGATCCAGCGCTCGACCGTCTCCTTGAAGTGCTTGATGAACCCGACGACCGCTTCCCGCGCCGCCCTGATGACGCGGACGATCGCGTTCTTGATCTCGACGACCTTCTGCTTGATCCAGTCGAAGGCCTTGCTGACCCAGTTTCCGGAGTCCTTGACGCTGGTGTCGCGCTGCTCCTCGGCGTCCTTCTCCGCCTTGGTGTTCTCGTCCTGGATCTTCTTGTCGCCGTCCTCCTTCTCCTTCGTGACGTCCTTGTCGGTCTTCTCCTCCTTGTCCTTGACGTCCTCGCGGACCTTCTCGTGCCGCTCGGTCTTCTTGGTGCCGAGCTTCTTCAGCTCCCCGTCCTGCTCCGTACGCCAGTCGGCGCGTTGTGAGGTGACCTCGGCCATGGCCTTGTCGCGCTCGGCCGCCTGGCTCCTGGTGTTTGTCCCGACCTCCGCGTCGACCTTCTGCTTGTGCTTCTGCTGGGAGTCCCGGAAGTCCCTGTCCTTGGTCTGCCGGCCGTCGGACATGGCTTTGCGGCCCGCGCCGAACGCGGCCTGGAACTGTGGCCCGCGCTCATGCTCCGCCACCTCGGAAGCGGCCTCCGGCGGTACGGCTCCGGTCCCCGCTCCGGCCTCGGGCGCACCGCCCGCGCCGCCCTGAGCCCCCGGCACCTCGGCCCGCATCCGCTCCTTCGGGACATCGGGGTAGACCTGGTTCTCGCCCATCGGGCGCCCGGCGTCGTCGCGCCCCGTCGCCACGGCCTCCTGGCCCTTGGTGTCGACGGCCGAACCCTGCTCACCCGCGGTCTGTTCGGCGGCGCCCTGCATCTGCACGCCCGGTGCGTTGCCCGCCCGGGCCTTCTTGAGCGCCTCGTCCTTCGTCGGCAGTCCGGCGAACTTGGCTGCCAGCTCCTGCGCGTCCACCTTGAAGCCGAGCCAGCTCGCCACTTTGCCCAGGCCGAAGCCCAGGGCCATCTTGAAGGTGTCCCAGCCGCCCGGCTCCTCCGCCTTCTCGGCCTCGATCTGGCCCTCGGGCTCCTTGGCGCCCTCGACCTCCGCCTTCTCCTGCTCGGGTGCGTCGGACTTCTGGGCGGGATCCTGCGAGTACTGGGCCGGGGCGTCGGCCTTCGGCTTGCCCCGGAGCGTCTGCGGCGCGCCCGTCGGCCGCGTCATCGAGGGCGGCGCGGCAGCCAGCGCCTCGTGCTCGTCGCCCATCGTGCGGTCCACCGCGCCGCCCACACCGGACATGGCCTGAAGCGCCTTGTGGGGCTTGAGCTGTGAGGCCGTGGCAAGACCCGCCTCCGGTGACACCGTCGACAGATTGGGGGGCGACCCCGAGTCCTTCCTGCCCTTGGCGGGCGCGGGGACGGTGCCTGTGCCACCTCCCGAGCCTCCACCACCAGGACCCTTCGCAGCGGGCGATGCCGTGGGCGCCGGGGCGGCCTTCGACGCCTTCGCACCCTTCTGCGTCGGCGCGGCAGAGGTTCCGGGAGACCTCGGGGGCGACCAGGCGGGCGTGGACTGCCGCGCGGCCGGGGTCCGGTCGCCGGAATCCTGTGCCGCACCGCTGTCCGACGTCCCTCCTCGCTCCCCGTTCGACGCGCCATTGGTAGCCCGGCCCGGCGTATCGGCGTCGGACCCACCGGACACAGAGGTGTCCCGTGCGGGCGAGGCGGGCTGTGTGTCCACCCCCGCGCGGCTGGTGTCCGAGGCCGTCGGGGCGGCGCCCGACTTCGACTGCTCCGCCCCGGCCGCGGTTCCGGACGCCGCCGACCGACCGGCCACCGCCTGCGGAGATCCCTTCTCCTGCGCGCCCCCCGACCTGTCGCCGGCCGCAGGAGTGCCCTTCTCCTCCTCGGCGGCGCCCTTCTTGGCGTCACCGCCGGCCGTGGCGGAGCTCGCGGGTGCCTCCTGCACGGTCATCTGCGCGGCGACGGGACCGGCCTTCGGGTCGTCGCCGCTCTCCGGGTCCCTCGATGCCGTGCCCGCCGTCGTCGGCGCGTCGGAGGCCTGTTCGAGGGCGCGGCCGCCCGCCTGCTCGTCACCCGGCGCGCCATCGTCCGCCTCGGCCACCGGTTCCGGACCGGAAGCGGCGTCGACGCCCTCCTCCTGGGGCCCGGTGTCGGCCGCCCCGTCCTCGGCGTCCTCCGCGTCCCGCTCGGCCTGCACCTGGTCGGCCTTGGTCACCGGGGGAGCGGGGAACGACGGAGCAGCGGGCGGAGCGTCCGACGAGGGGCCGAGGCGGTCCGCGCTCGGCACGCCGGACACATCGAGGTCCTGCGCCGGGAGGAAGTCCTCTGCCTGGAGCTTGACGTCCCAGGCACTCTGCTCACCGCCGCCGATGTCGACCTCGGACTCGCTGCCGGTGCCGAAGGGGGCTTCCTCTGTCCTCTCCTGCGGACCGTCGAGGCCCTGATCACGGACGCCGTCGAGCGTGCTGGACGCACTGGGCAACTGGGTGTCCTTGCCGGACGGCGTGCCCGAACCCTCCGGCTGCTGCGAGCCCCGCTTGTCCTCCGGCTTCAACCGCCGGCCCGCCACCAGTGAATCGACGGCTCCGGGGCGGTTCCTGGCTGCGGACTCCTCCTTGTTCGCCGCCGGGGCGCCGTGCTGTTCCGTCCCTTCCCCGCCCTGCGTGCCCGACTCGGAGCCTGCGCCCTTGCTCCCGGCGCCCTGCTGGGTGCCCGACGTGGTGCTCCCGTTCCCGGAGCTCCCCTCCGAGGACGTGGAAGCCTCCTGTCGAGGCGCGGAGGCCGATGGCGCCGACTGCTGCTCCCCGGCGATCGGACCGCCGCCCATCCCGTCGGCCGCTGCGGCGCCCGGCTTCCGGTCCGGTCGATCGCCCTGCGGAGTGCTCCCGTTCCCGGCCGTTTCGCCGTCGCCGCGCCGTGCGGCGCCGCCGTTCTGCGGTGTGCTGCCGGGCGCGCCCTCTGCGAGGACGTCGTCCTTCTCCGGACCGGGCGCCGCACCGGGTCGCTGCGAAGCCTCCAGACGTTCCTCGGCCGAACGTCGTTCGTTCTCCCGTTCCGACTCCAACTCCTGGGCGGCGTCGGGCTCATCGGCCGGGGCGTCGTGGGAGTTCAGTTCCGGCCCGTCGCCGGTGCCGGGATCGTCGGTGCCCTCGATCTCGTCGACGAGATCGAGGATCCGGTCGTGCTCCGAGCCGAGGAGCCTGTCCTCCAGGTGCTCCAGTACACCGTCGAGCAACTCATCAGGCAGACGGGCGAGTTGCTTACGGGTGCGTTTCGACAGGTCCTCCGGATCGCCGCGCAGCGAGCGTACGACCGAGTTCGTCAGCCGGTCCACGAGGGTCGCAGGGTCGATCCGCTCCATGCGATTGCGGTCGGCGTCCAGGGTGGCGTACCGGAGCCAACCAGGGGTGGCCTGGCCTTCGTTCACCTCCGCGGCCACCCCCGTGGTCTCGTCCGCCGAAGTGCGTACGAGGTCCTGCGCCGCCGACTCGGCCTCACGCTCGATCGCCTGCTGCGGCAGGCTCACCGCGCCCAGGTCGCGTCCGGCCCGCAGCGCGCCGAGGCCGTGCGGGTTCTGCACGGTGTGCAGGAGTTCGTGGGCGAGCAGCCGCTGCCCCTCGGCGGTGCCCGGGAGGTAGGCACCCTCACCGAAGAAGATGTCCTGGCCGACCGCCACGGCGTCCGCGCCCAGCAGTTCGGTGAGCGCGCCGGAGTCCCGGTCGGTGTGCAGGCGTACGCGACTGAAGTCGTGGCCGAGTTGTTCCTCGAGCTCCCTGCGCACACCGATGTCGAGTGGCTGCCCGGCGCCGCTGACCATGTCCTTCGGCTCGGGTGCACGGGACTTGCCGACCCGCTCCCTGCGCTTGCGGCGGCGCTGCTCAGCGGCCTGGTCGGTCTGGGAGTCCTGGTTCCGAGAGGTGCTCAACGCGCCACCTCCCCAGGGCCCGAGAGACCCGCGTGAACCGCGTGCGCGAGTTCCTGGCCCAGCCGGCGCGCGGAGAGACCCGCGGGCAGCGGTGGCAGGCCGGAGAGCGTGTCCAGGCTCCGGCCGCCGTCCGCGGCGACCGGCACTCCCCGTTCACGTACGAGACGGGTCAACTCCCGCTCGAAGGCGGCGGACACGCGTTCCGGATCAACGTCGAAGCCGTCGAGCACCAGCTCGCCGATGTCCACCCGGATCGCGCGGGGCAGCCGCTGATCCGGCGCCTGCGCGCCCCGCTCGCCTGTCACACCCATCCGCGGACCTCCGAGGGGGTCAGAGAGCGTTCCAGCTTCATGTACTCGGTGCGGGCCGCGGCGAGCATGTGACGCATCTGCAGCCGGTCGCCCTCCTCGGCAGCGAGGAACGCTCCCGAAAGCGCGATGTTGCGGATCGAACCGCCCGCGACGGTGAGCTGTGCGAGCAGCTCGGGGTCGATGCCCTTCGTCGGCGCCTGCGGCGGCAGCACCCGGCGCCAGATCTCGGCGCGCTCGCGCTCCGCGGGGAAGGGGAAGTCGACGACGAAGCGGATACGCCGCATGAATGCCGTGTCCAGGGCCTTCTTCATGTTGGTGGTGAGGATGGCCAGGCCCCGGTAGGCCTCCATGCGCATCAGCAGGTAGCTGACTTCGAGGTTGGCGTACCGGTCGTGGCTGTCCTTGACCTCACTGCGCTTGCCGAAGAGGGCGTCCGCCTCGTCGAACAGCAGCAGGGCGCCACCGCGTTCGGCCGCGTCGAAGACCTTGCGCAGGTTCTTCTCGGTCTCCCCGATGTACTTGCTGACGACCTGCGAGAGATCGATGACGAACAGGTCGAGCCCCAGTTCCTTCGCCATGACCTCGGCGGCCAGAGTCTTCCCCGTGCCGGACCCGCCCGCGAACAGGGCCGTGACGCCGAGTCCGCGGCGCAGCGTGGCGGCGAAGCCCCACTCCTGGTGGACGGTCGCGCGTCGGCGCACATGCGCCACGATCTCGCGCAAGGTGCTGGTCTGCCGTTCGTGCAGCACCAGGTCGGGCCAGCCCGCCTCCGGTTCGATCCGCCGGCCGAGACCGTCCATGCCGACACGGGCCTCGTCGAGCCCGGCCCGCCAGGCGAGCGAGGCGGCGTCCAGCTCGTCCTCACGCGGCAGATCACGGCGCACGGCTTCGGCCGTGGCGCGAATGACGTGTGGGGGAAGCTGGAACTGAGCGACCAGTGCCCGGAGTTCGCCCTCGTTGATGTCGGGCACGTCGTCGAACGCGTCCGTCCAGAGCCCGAGCTGTTCCTCGTCGCCCAGGCGCGGCACGTTCACCCGGCGCCCGCGGGTCCGCTCGGTCGGCCGGGGATCGGGACTGGACACGACGACGGGGACGGCGGCACCGGCCAGGAACGCCTCCGTCGCCACGTGCTGGTCGCGGTCGAGTTCACCCACTTCGACCAGCAACGCGGCAGGCAGCAGGATCGCCTCGCGTTGCCACAGCCGGGCGAGGAGGTCGCGCTGAGCGGGATCGGTGGGAATGTCCTCGGCGCCCATCGCGTACAGGCCGAGCCCGGCCCGCGCGGCCGCCGCAGCGGCGATGTCGGCCCGGCTGCACAGGTCCCCTCCGACGACCTCGACGAGCAGCGGGGCCCCGGGCCGCGCCGTTGTCGTCCAGCCCGCGGTGACGCCGTCCACGGCGACGTCGTACGAGGGCGGCAGCCCGTCCGGGACGGGCGTGCGCCGCAGTTGGCCGTGCAGCCGGGTGTCCAGGTACGGCGAACCGAGCAGGAAGTGCAGGATCCGCTCGTCGAGCCGCAGCCGGGACCGGGTGAGCCGCGTCTCGTCCTCAAGGCCGATCACCCGCCATCTGCGCAGCGGTGCGACCGGGGTCAGAGCGCTCCAGTGCGCCCCGCCGAGTGCGGCGAGCGCCAGCGAGAAGGTGGGGTAGGCCCGCTCGGGGTTCCCGCAGGCCGCGGCGCAGCGTGTGGCCGTGGTGGGGTCCAACTCGTAGGCGGCGGTGAGCAGTACGAGGTCCCGCTCGAAGGGAGTGAGGCCGAAGCAGGAGGTGAGGGCGTAGAGGGGCGCAAGCGCTGGACCCGTGGCCACCGGACGTGCAGGGAAGGGGGCGGGATCGGTGTCGCGCGGCCGACGCCGGCCGGGGCGGACATCGGCGGGGAGATCGGTGGGGGAGCCGTCGGGTTCCGCCCCCGTCCCTGTTCCCGCCCCGGCCCCCGTTCCGGCGGCGACCCCGGAGCCCGCTCCGGCTTTGGCGTCGGCACCGGCGTGCGACGCGCCTCCCGGTGCGGCGGCCCGTGTCGCGCGGGCCGCGTGCTCATCGATCAGGGTGAGGACGCGCTGAACCTCCGTGAGCAGGGTCACCCCGTTGCCCGGCGCCGCGTCCGTCCTATGCGTACTCATGTCCTCACCTGCTCCCACTCGCTCGCACCGGGTCTCAGCGCCCTTCACCCTCGGCGCCGCCCCGCTTGGTGGCGGGTGGGTCGGGGGCGGTGCGCCGGGTGGTTCCGGCGGTCGATCTGCGGCCGCGGGCGGGTGACTTGGCGGCAGCCTTCGTGGACTTCTTGGCCACGGCCTTCGTGACGGCCTTCGTCCTGGGGCCGGACTTCGTGGCTGCCTCGTTCCGGGCCTCGGTGCCGGGCTCCGTCCCGGGTTCCGCGCCGGCCTTCTCGGGTGTCCGGTCGGCGTCGTCCCCGGACGGACCGGCGTCGGCGGCCGGACCAGGAGGTACCGGCGCACCGGGAGCGCCGAAGGGAAGCACCTGAACCGTGGATCGCTCGACCGGCCTGGCCGGCAGCGGCGTCCCACGGCCCTCGATGAGGACCAGCGCCGCCTGATAGGTCACTGACAGCGTGTACGGCGTCTGGTTGAGCATTCCCCACAGCTTCGACGTCTCGTCGATGTCCATGACCGTCGGCACGAAGCGGACGCGCTGCTCGGCGTCGGCCAGGTCGCTCCCCACCAAGTAGGGCCGCTCCCCGGCCTGTTCGACGATGTCGCGAGGAAGCACCGGAATCTCGTGGAGGGTTCGCACCACGCTGCCGATGAGCCGCTGCCCGACCAGTTCCGTCTCCTCGCCGTACGCACTGATCACGAAGTTGAGATCGAGGGCCGCGGCAGGGCGTTTGAGCAGCTTGCCGTCCGGCGCACGGGTGGCCAGATCGTTGTTGCGCTGTGAGGTGTTGGGTGTGGTCTGGTACAGGAAGACCGTGATGGTGGGCTCGGCCGGCGGATCGGCGGGCGGCTTGCGCGTCTCGACCTTGACGGCCATGTCGATCTCGGGCTGCAGGTTGGCCTCGATCAGCAGGGCGAGGGCCTGGGTGACGTGGGCGATGGCGAGTGCGTTGCTCATGGCGTCAGTTCCTCAGTCCCTGATCCGTGGTTCCTGATTCCTCGGCCCCCGGCTCGGAGACGGCCGGCTCCGTGGCACATCGCCCGGCGGTCCTCGCGCCGTTCATTCGCGCCCCCGCACCAGGTACTCCTCCAGGCTCACGGTCGCCGCGGCCCGCCGCTGCGTGGGCGTCCGGCCCCGGTCCTCGCCCGGACGCGAAGGCGCCGCCGTCACCTCGAGCCGGCCGATCTGCACGTGCACCACCTGCTCGGTGCCGCGCCCCGACCTTCTGCCCGTCGCCTGCCGCACGGCATCCCGGGCCGCCGCCGTGTCCGTCGCACTGGGCCGCAGGGGTGCGGATCCGGTCGCGGAAGCGGTGTTCGTATGCGGAGGAACGGGCAAGAGTGCCGCCCTGCGGGACCCGGGTACGTCGGCGCGGGCGCGTTCTGCCCGGCGCCCCGCCTCGGGTGCGGACCCGGTCCTGGGCGTCGGTGTGACGGCGGGCCGCAGCAGCGGCGCCGTCGGGGCCTCCCGCTCCGTCGCATGGGAAACGGGGGTCGCGGGCGGTGTCACGGGTGCGGTGCGTACGACGGTCGGCTCCCGTTCCGTGCGGGAGTGGATGCCGCGGGAAGCGGGTGACTGCGGGGGCTCGTCCCGGTCGGCCGGTCCATGGGGCGCGGTCGGCCACAGGGCCTCCCGGATCTCCGGCGCCCCGGAGCGGACCGCCTCGACCCGTTCGAAGGGTTCGGCCAGACGGGGCCGTACGCGCACCACGCCGGGGCGCGGTGCGATGCCCGGCGCATGGCGGGCGAGCAGCCGGTCGAGGTGGTCGGGGGCAGCGGCGTTCTCGGGTGCGCGCCCGGAGGAGTCAGACATCCGCACACAGCTCCAGGTAGTAGCGGCGCCGCAGCGGGCTGAGCGCCAGGATCTCGGGCTCGCTCCACCCGTACGCGGTGGCGAGCAGATGGACGTCGAGCAACAACTCCTTCGCCCAGGCGTCCAGTTCGGTCCACAGGTAGGAGGCGATGTCCAGTTCGGCACGGGTTGCCGCGCCGCAGTCGGGGCAGGTGACACCGATCGTCACGTCGGCCGCTGGATCGGCGGCCTCCATGGCATCGGCGATCCGCCGCTGTACGGACGTCGGCAGCAGATCGGTCAAGGACGTTCCCCGGACGGCGTTGTCCGAGCCGACCGGCACGCCCCGACCTGCGGGTACGCCCTCCCCGGCCCGAATCCTTTCCCCGGCATCCACGCCCCTCCCGGCACGCGCGCCTGTTCCGGCATCCGCGTCCGCCCCGGCGCGCACGTCCTCCCCGTCGCGTACGACCGAGACGACGCAACGGTCGAGCAGGGCACCCCGGGAGTCGGCGTGCCGGGCCGCGACCGCGACGTCGGCGGTGGTCGGCACCCGGAACTCGACCGCCCAGCCGTCCTCGACGATCCGCAGGGGCGACGCGTCGGGCGCCGGCAGCGACCGGGCGAACTCTTCCGCATCCAGGTCGAATTCCATGTCCGTCCCGCATGCCCCGCACTCCAGACGTACCTGCATCCTCTCGCCGAACAGGTCCCGACGCAGTGCGAACAGATCGGCCTCGCGCGCGCCCACCGGCAACGACAGCAGTGCCTCGCCGTCGCCGACGGTGTCCGGGCGCGCCGCCTGGTGCAGCAGCAGGGCACGGCCGTCGAAGGACCGGTGGAGACCGGCCTCCCAGGTGGTAAGGAGCTCAGTGGTCCGAGCGATCGCCATGTGTGCCCCCGTTCGCTCCCGTCCGCGCGACTCGCTCCCCGCGTGGGTCGGGATCTCGACGTGCTTGCAATCAGGCCGGGTTGAGGAAGGACGGCTCCTCGGGCTCCGGCACCTCGTAGTCCCGCTCCCAGCCCTCGCATTCGAGCTTCAGGCTCTGGATCGCCACCGCGTTCGCGTTCGCGTCGAGCTCGCCCAGTACCTGGTACTCGCTCGGCCAGGTCCGGTAGAGCTTGTGCGAGACGGCCACCTGGCCGGCCTCGTTCAGCACCTGGATGACGATGTCCTTGCGGAAGTCCGCGAGCGACACCTCGGAGCCGAGTCCCGCGCCGACCTGCCAGACCTTGTCCGCCCAGCGGTCGAACTCGGGGTCGTGCGTCACCCCGCGCTCCAGCGTGATGCCCTCGAACTCGGAGCGCCCCGGCGATTTGCGCGGGGAGCTGGGATCGCCTCCGTGCCGGTGCTTGACGACCTCGGTGGTCCGCTTGAGCGGACTGACCTTGCTGATGCCCGCGACCGTACGACCGTCCCACAGGACCAGGAACTTGAAGTTCTTGTACGGATCGAAACGATGGGCGTTGACCGTGAACTCAGCCATCGAATTTCCTCGGTATTCCTAGAGCTCGAACTGCCCGGACGTCTGCTGGATCTTGACGATCACGAACTCGGCGGGCCTGACCGGTGCGATGCCGACCAGGACGTTCACCACGCCGTTCGCGATGTCCTCGTCCGTCGTGGTGTCCTTGTCGCACTTGACGAAGTACGACTCGCGCGGCGTGCTGCCCTTGAAGGCCCCCTGACGGAACAGCGTGTGCAGATACGAGGAGGCGCCCAGGCGGATCTGCTGCCACAGGTTCTCGTCGTTCGGCTCGAACACGACCCACTGCAGCCCGCGTTGCAGGCTCTCCTCCACGTGCAGGGCGAGCCGTCGCACCGGCACGTACTTCCATTCGCTCTCCATGCCTTCGGAGCCCTCCAGCGTGCGCGCCCCCCACACCAGCGGGCCCACCATCGGGAAGGTGCGCAGGCAGTTCACGCCCAGTGGGTTGAGCAGCCCGTTCTCACGATCGGTCAGCTGGACCGTCAGCGAGTGCACGCCGGCGAGGCGTGCCTCCGTACCGGCCGGGGCCTTCCACACCCCGCGTTCCGCGTCCGTACGGGCGAACACGCCCGCCACCGCGCCCGACGGCGGGAAGGAGCGGAGCCGCCCGGTCAGCGGGTCGGTGAGCTGCAGATGCGGGAAGTACAGGCCGGCGTGGTTGCCGCGCACCGCGTCGAACGCCGACAGGCCCGCGCGTGCCCCGTCCACGCTGCCCCAGCTGCCGGGGGCATCGACCAGGAGGAAGATGCGCTGCTGCTCGCACAGGCGCTGCGCCGCCGAGACGACCGTGACCATGTCCTCGGTCGACTCGTACGCCGCGAGCTCCGGCAGGGTCAGCAGGTTGACATCGGCGACGTCGCGCAGCGCCTGGATGCCGGTCTTGTCCGTTTCGCTGCCGATCAGGTCGCGCGGGCCGGGCGCCTCACCGTCCTCGCCGCCGCCCAGGGGGAAGACCGGAGGATTGACCGAAGCCTCCAGCCCCAGGTCGTTGGCGCACTCGCCGACGAAGCGGACGACGTCCGCGGGGTCGGTGGAGCCCGCGACGACCTGAAGACGCCGGCCGAACGAGGTCACCTCGGCGCCGGCGAAGGCGTGCCTGCCGGGAGCGTCCGGCAGTGCGCGCAGCTTGCGTTCGAGGAGCAGCGCCAGCTCGGTGACGGTGCACGGAGCCTCGCCGTCGCGCTCGGGGTCGTACAGGGTGAATGCGCGCTCGACCTCGCCGATCTTCACAGTCAGGTCGACCGCAAGATTCGGGAGCTCATGTCCGAATGGCTTGGACACGGTGCCCGACGGGTCGGGGCGGCCCTCGCCGACGACGTCCACACGGATCAGTCGCGAGGCGGTGTTGACAGTGGTCGGGGCGTAACGGCCCCCGGCCGGATCCAGGGAGAGGCCGGTGAAGGATTCGCGGGCCTCGCCCCTGGCGTCGTACACCCGCAGATTGAATGTCTCGTCCGGTTGCGGTGTGTCGTAGTCGACGGCGACGCGCAGGCCGTTGCCCCACACGCCGGGCTCCTTGGCGTGCACCTTGAGGGCCGCGCACTCGCTGTGCCCCTCGGTGGAGTCGAGAGTCGCACAGGCGGTCTTGCCGGTGCCCGCCTTCGCGACGCGCACGATCACGGCGATGGTGCCGCCATTGCCGAAGAACTGGTGCACCGCGTAGCCGACGGCGCTCTGTGCGCTCAACCCGCCGAAGCGGCGCTCGAACTCGGTGAAGCTCGTGATGCGCACCGGCTCATTGAGCGGACCGCGCCGTGTGTGACCCACGAAGGCGGTCGCCGAGGTGGTCACGGCCGAGATGGTGCGGGCACTGCTGGGAAGCTCTTCGACGTAGACGCCGGGATAAGTCGGCTTGGCAGTGCTCACTGCATTCGTCGGCATTCCCCCTCCTATCCCTTCTCAGGCACCGGGTGAAGGCGCCAGGAGACGGCAGAGGGAGACGGCTCGTCAGCGGGTCCCACCCGCTACGGCATGCGCGATCGCTCGGGCCCCGCAGTCCCCGGGCGCCTCGGTCGCACGCGCTTCATCAGTTTCCCCCGTCAGCCCCCGGGCGGTTGGCCGTCCGGGGCAAGCAGTCCGCTTGTGACTCCTGATGCATAGGTGCTCAATCCACTCTGAAGCGAGGAGAGTTGAGAGGGCAAGGTCTGTTCAGGTCACCTCGGGGGGAGGTCCTGTGAAGTGGATGTTCACGGGGTGCGGACTTCTCGTCCGCCCGTTTCCGCGACGTCCTTCGAACGGCACACCCCACCCCTCACCCGTGCTCACGCCGGTGTCCGTCGCCAAATCCCGACTGACCTCGCGGCCCAACTCCCCTATCGTCGACGTGATTCCTGACGGAGACCTCGTTCGGCCAGGGCGAGGAGTCATGACGTGGAGGACGACTGTGCGCTACCGCGAGCTGGGACTCAGCGGATTGTCCGTTTCCGAGATCGGATACGGTGCCTGGGGCATCGGTGAGTCCAGCTGGGTGGGTGCCACGGAGGACGATTCCGTACGCGCTCTGCACCGCGCCGTCGACCTCGGGGTGAACTTCGTCGACACCGCCCGCGGCTACGGGGAGAGCGAACGAATCGTCGGCAGGGTCGTCCGCGAGCGGGTCGGTGAAGAGGTGCTCGTCGCGACCAAGGTGCCGCCGAAGAACGGAATGTGGCCCGCACCCGCAGGGCTGGACCCGGCCGCGACGTTCCCGGGTGAGCACATCCGCGAGAGTCTGGAGACCAGCCTGCGCGTGAGCGGCCTGGATCACTTCGACGTGTTGCAGTTCCATGTCTGGAGCGACGACTGGGTCGGCCGAGGGGACTGGCTGGAGACCATCGCCGAACTGAAGCAGTCGGGAAAGATCCGTTCCTTCGGCGTCTCCGTCAACGACCACCGGCCCGAGACCGCGCTGGCACTCGTCCGCAGCGGTGCCGTGGACAGCGTGCAGGTGATCTACAACATCTTCGACCAGGCGCCCGCCGAGGAACTGCTGCCGGCCTGTGCGGAGCACGGCGTCGGTGTCATCGTGCGTGTGGCGCTGGACGAGGGCGGTCTGACCGGGCGGATCGACGCCGGGACGACGTTCCCCGAAGGCGACTGGCGCAACCGGTACTTCCGCGACGACCGCCCGGCACAGGTCGGACAGAGGGTGGCGGCGATCGTCGCCGACCTGGGCATCACCCTCGACGAGCTCGCTGAGCACGCGTTGCGGTTCGTACTGAGTTCGGCGGCGGTCTCCACCGTCATCCCCGGCATGCGCACGGTTCGCAACGTCGAGCGCAACACGGCCCTGAGCGACGGCCGTCCGCTCACCGCCGACCAGCTCGCCGTGCTGGCCAAGCACCGGTGGCAGCGCAACTTCTACTCCTGACCCAGGGAACCGCCACCGGCGAGCAGGTGGGCCGGGCCGCTCCTCGGGGCCTTTCGTTCGGATCGGACCGGATCCGGACGAAAGGCCCGCCCCCCTCATACGTCAGAACGCCGCCATGCTGTGATTCGCGTTCTTTCAGACCGATTTCAGCTGCTGTGGGCTCGCCCTGAGGGGTACGTCCCAGGTCTGACTTGCCGGTCGATCTGCTCCTGAAGAAGGATGGGATCACAGCGCATCCGATGATGCGATGGTAGGCCGATCGCGTGCGGTGCCGCTCGGCAGCAGCACCCGTACATCCCGCAGGCCGAAAGGTGTTCGATGAGTGGCAGTCCGGCACGTCGCCCGGAACCCCCGGGCCTTCGTACCGGCGGCCGTCGGTACTCCGGGGTGCGTGTGACATCGGTCGCGCTCACACTGCGCTGGGCGGCCTCGCGTCGGCACTTCGTGGAAGAGGAGGTGGCGGGGCTGCGGCCGGTGGTGAGGCCCGGAGCCGTCTGTCTCGACATCGGGGCCGAGTACGGCCTCTACACCTGGAGCCTCTCCGCGCTGGCCGGACCGGCGGGGAAGGTGCACTGCGTCGAACCGCTGCATGGCCCCGCGCAATGGTTGAGAGCCGCGGCAGCCGCCCTGGGCTGCGACAACGTCACCGTGCACCGCATGGCCCTCGGCGAGCGGGCGCACGAAGGCACGATGAGCCTGCCCAGGCGTCGGCTGCTGCCCGTCCACGGGCGCGCCTATCTCACCGAGGGTGCCTCGGGGCCCGGCCCCAACGCGGAGTTCGCCACCTCCCGCCCGGTGACCACACCCGTGCGGACGGTGGACGGGCTGTGTCACCGCATGGGGCTGGACCGGGTCGACTTCATCAAGGCCGATGTCGAAGGGGCGGAGGCGGCCGTGCTGTCGGGCGCCCGACGCACACTGCTGCGCCACCGGCCGGCCCTCCTGCTGGAGATCGAGGACCGTCACCTGCAGAAGTACGCCATGACGCCGGACGAGCTCGTCGGCCGGCTGGGCGCTCTCGGCTACGACATGTACCGCTGGTGGAACCGGGGTTGGACGCGCGTGACCGACGTGACCGAAGACTGCCGCAACTACCTCTTCACGGCCCGCTCGACCGCATCCAGCTGAAGGATCCGACACATTCATGGGTTCCACCCTTGTCATCACCAACGACTTCCCGCCGCGTCAGGGGGGCATAGAGACGTTCGTCCACGCCATGGCCACCCGAATACCCGACGACGACGTGGTGGTCTACACCTCGCGCGAACCGGGCGATGCCGCATACGACGCGGCTCTCCCGTTTCCCGTCGTACGCGACTCCAGCGGCATGCTGCTGCCGACCCGACGGGTCACCCGCAGGGCCGTCGAGATCGCCGAGGCGCATGGGTGCGACCGGGTCTGGTTCGGGGCCGCCGCGCCGCTGGCCCTGATGGCGCCGGCCCTGCGCCGCAGCGGCATCCGCCGCATGGTCGCGACCACCCACGGTCATGAGATCTGGTGGGCCAGGACACCTGGTGCGCGGCGGATGATGCGCCGTATCGGGGAGGGCGTGGACGTCGTCACGTACCTCGGTCAGTACACGCGCGCCCGGATCGAGCCCGCTCTCGGCCCGCGTGCCCGGATGAGCCGCCTGGTGCCGGGGGTGGACGCGCAGGTGTACCGGCCCGACGCCGATGCCGGACTCGACCTGCGGACCGAACTCGGCCTGAACGGCGAGCGCGTGATCCTGTGCGTGGCCCGGCTGGTCCCGCGCAAGGGCCAGGACATGCTGATCCGCGCCCTGCCGCTGATCCGGCGGGAGGTGCCCGACGCGGTGCTGGTGGTGGTCGGCCGGGGGCCGGACGAGGCCCGGCTGCGCAAAATGGCGGGACGCCTGGACGGGAGTGCGGTCCGTTTCGTGGGCGGGAAGTCGCACACCGAGACACCGGCCTACTACGCGGCGGCGGACGTCTTCGCGATGCCGTGCCGTACCCGGAAGGGCGGTCTGGAGGCGGAGGGGCTGGGCATCGTGTTCCTGGAGGCGGCGGCGAGCGGTGTGCCGGTGGTCGTCGGCGATTCGGGCGGGGCCCCGGACACGGTGCTCGACGGCCGCACCGGACGCGTTGTGGACGGCACCGACGTCGCGGCCGTCGCCGGCGCGCTGACCCGGATACTGCTCGACGGGGAGCTGGCGGCCGAGATGGGCGCCGCGGGCCGCGAGTGGGCCCGGGAGTCCTGGTCCTGGGACGCGTCGGCCCGCCATCTGACGAAGCTGCTGAATCCCGAGAGCGTCCTGGCGGTCGCACCGCGGGAATCGTGACAAGGACGGCCGCTGTGTCGGCTCGGCATGGTGTCATGTGCACCGCGCGCACGGTCAGAGGTGCCGCTTCGGGCGCCGCGTGAGCGCGAGAAGCGTCGCGTGCAGCAGCCAGGCCGCGGTGGCCCCCGGGGCCGCCGCGGTGATCGCCAGACGGATGTGGTCGTAGCCGGGGAGCGGTCGGCAGGGACCTTCGGCCGGGAGGCAGCTCGTCAGCGCCTCCACTCCGGTGGTCCAGGCCAGCAGGGTGAGCACCCCCGCGCTGTACGCGGCGATCAGCCCTCGGGGGAGGGGCAGGGGCGCGCAACCTTTCCCGGCCCACAGGGCGGCGGCCGCCTGCGCGATGCCCATCAGCGTGATCAGGGACCAGACGGAGAACGGGATGCCCAGCACCGGCAGCAGCACTCCGAGGAACGCGGCCCCCAGCCCCGTGGGAACACCGAACCGTGCGAGGGCACCCGCCGCCGGCCGTGGCGGCCCGAACTCCGTGAAGGTGTGCCGCATGCCATTGCGCCAGGCGACGCGCTGCCCGACGAGGGGTACGAGCGCGGCGGTCAGCGTGAGTGTCGTCAGGAGGAACGTCGTGCTGTTCACGGCGAGGTAGCCGACACTTCCGACGAAGACCAGCACCGGCGGGTGCGACGGGGCGATGAAGGATGCCGCGTACAGCGTCATGGTCGGCAGGGTCATCAGGAAGTCGAAGGCGGAGGCAAGCCCGGCGATGCAGACCGCGAGCACCGTGCACAACACCAGCCCCGGACGGTCGTTGCGGAACACGACCGGTGTCCACGACCGGGCCACCAGCGTCAGCCATCGCGTCAGCGCCCAGCCGCACAGGCACAGCAACGCCGCGAACGGGAACGCCATCGCGATCCCCTTGCCGTTCAGCGAGGCCAGGCTGAACGCCCCGGACGGCGAGAGCAGGCACGATGCACACAGGCCGAGGCCGAGAGCGATGCCCGCCCGTCCCGCCCGCACCGGAGCGCCACGGTCCGGTGGCCGTGCCGCCGCCCGCCACAGCACCGCTCCCGCAGCCCCGATCAGCAGCGTGGTCGCCAGCGCGTCCGCCACCACATCGATGGCGGAACCGGCCAGAGTACCCCCACCGATCGGCCCCAAGGTCAGGAAGCCGTGGAGAGACGCAACCGCCGCGCCCACCGCGAACATGTCCCAGAACCCGACGGCGGTCAGAACCCGGTCGTCGTCCAGTGCCCTGACACGCAGAGGGAGCGGCGGATGGACACGGAGCAGGGGGAACCGCCCGCCGGAGGGAGGTGCGAACGGCTGTCCGTATCCCGCGAACAGCCGCCGCAGCGAATCCGCGGACCCTTCCCACGAGCGCACACGCGCGTCCGCGTACAACTCGCGGCTGCGCAGCACCGAGCTCTTGAGGAGGGTGACCAGTGTGGCCAGGAGAACAGCCTCCGCGGTGAAGGCGAGGTCGGCCGCCGTCGCGGCGGGCATCTCGACCACGATCAAGGGACTGGCCAGTGCGCCGAGGAGCGACGCGATCAGCAGCGGCGGCCCGACCGTGCGCCACACGATCAGGGTGAGGAAGGCGATGTCCAGATCGTGGTTGCGGATGTGGGCGAGTTCGTGGAGAACCACCGTGCGAAACGCCCGGCGGTCCAGGGAGTACAAGGTGAGCAGTCCGCCGCTGAGTACCACACGGCGCTGCCGCACATGCCCGAACGCCAGTGCGGCGATACGGGGATTGAGGGGTTCCGCGAGGAACGCGACCCTGGACCGCACACCCGTTTCGCGCACCAGACCCTGCACATAGTCTGATACCTGCGGCATGCCGGTCAGGGGGCGGTAGCCGCGCCGCCAGGTGCGCCAGGCCGGCAGCGAGGCATAGACGCCGAGGACGACCAGCACGAGACAGCCCGAGGTGACCACGGGCACCGTCCAGCTCGTCCCGGCACGCGGATCGGAGCAGTCGAACTCGAATACCGGCGGGATGCCCACGCCGGATTCCCCGGCCCGTCGGCGGGCCGCTTCCTCCGTCGCACGGACCGCGCAGTCGTAGTAGTCCGCCACGTCGGACAGATCCACCGTGGTGAAGATCATGGACGAGAGGCCGTTTCCCAGGACGGCCGCCGCAGTGGCCACCGCCACGATGAGCAGCACGAAACGCACCGTGGTCCCGGAGGGCAGGCCCGAGAGGTCCGTGCGTCCGCGTCGTGGGCGTTCCGCCGTGGGCGCGGTCACTGCCCGGCTTCCGGTGTGCCCTCCTCGGACTCACCCGGCGGTGCGGCATCCGGGGCCACGGTGGCCAGCTCCGCGACGATTCCGTCCGCGATCGTCCAGGCCTGTGCCTCGGGGACCCGTAAGCGTGCCGCGGTCCGCATGGCGATCTGACGCACCTGCGCCAATTGCTCGCTCGACAGTCGCTCCGGTATCGCGACGGTGGCCGTGACCTCGGGACGCCGTCGTCGCAGCCGCGGGAACGCACGTCGCCGCACGGTGTCGACGGCGCGCTCGGTGGACTGCTGAGCCAGGTGTTCCAGGACCTGGACCGCCGCGGCGAGAGCCGCGGTGCTGAGCAGCGCGGCGACCGCCTCCACGCCGAGCCCCAACGGCTCGTCACGCCCACCGAAGGGCAGGCGTCTGTGCGGAGCGGCGCGGTGGAAGGCCTCCGCCGTCATCGCGAACTGCCCCAATTCCTGTGGCGCCGCCGCTTCCACCGCACGACGGGCCAGCCGCGTCGCGACGGCGCTGTCCGCTCCCTGCCCCTGCCCCCGCATGCGGAATCCCCCGATCGACGAACCCGCGGTGGTCGTACCCGCGAGGGCGCTGCCGCCACTTGCCAGGCTAAGGGGCGATCGGCGCACGCCCGAAGACCTTTTCCGGTCTGTGACCGTGCGGCCGGGCGCTGGGGCCGGACTGCGCCGCTCTCCCGCCGTCCGGTGAACTCGGCTTCCGGCCGGGTGAGTTCGGGCAAGCCCAGCGTGTACCGGGCTCATGGGAGAGCGCGGGGGCGACGCCCGCGCCCACAGCTCCGGCGTCCCGGTACGCGGTGCCGACCGGAGCGGGGGCGAGGAGTGGTGCCGAGCGGAACACGGGGCACGCGAGCCGGCGTGATCCGGACGAGAGGCCCTGGAGGTCAGGAACGAGGTGCGCGGGACTGATCGTCGCGGGCCGTGTTCCTCTCCTTGATGCGCGCCGCTTCCTTCCGGACCTCGGCCTGGGTGGCGCGTTCCTGCTGCAGCCAGTCGGGGCTTTCCTTCTTCAGTGCTTCGATCTGCTCCGTGGTGAGGGCGTCCGTGACTCCGCCACGGGCGAGCCCCGAGATGGAGACACCCAGCTTCGCCGCGACCACCGGCCGGGGGTGCGGGCCGTTGCGTCGCAGCTCCTGCAGCCACTCGGGCGGGTCGGACTGCAGTGCGTTCAGCTCGGTGCGTGAGACGACACCCTCCTGGAACTCGGCGGGGGTGGCCTCTAGGTACACACCCAGCTTCTTCGCCGCGGTCGCGGGCTTCATTGTCTGGGTGGTCTTGTGCGACGTCATGATGTCAAGGGTATCGAGCATGTGCGCCACCTCTGACCAGGGCCGGTAACCTGGCGGGGTGACAAGCTCGGAAGAAACCCCGTCGTTCCGGCTCGCGTACGTACCGGGGGTGACCCCCACCAAGTGGGTGCGGATCTGGAACGAGCGGCTGCCCGACGTTCCGCTGACCCTCGTCGGGGTGTCGGCCGCCGAGGCGTCCGACGTGTTGCGGGACCGCGGCGCCGACGCCGGACTGGTGAGGCTGCCCATCGACCGGACGGGCCTCAGCGCGATTCCGCTCTACGCCGAGACCACGGTCGTCGTGATCCCGAAGGACCATGTCATCGCGGCGGTCGACGAGATCTCCGCCGGGGATCTCGCCGACGACATCGTGCTGCATCCGCTCGACGACACCCTCGAATGGGAGCACCGGCCGGGACGCCCCGCGATCGAGCGTCCCGCCACGACGGCGGACGCCATCGCGCTGGTGGCGGCGGGCGTGGGCGTCCTCGTCGTCCCGCAGTCGCTCGCCCGGCTGCACCACCGCAAGGACCTCACGTACCGACCGGTCTCGGACGCCCCCGAGTCACGTGTCGCGCTGTCGTGGCCGGAGGACGAGACCACCGACCTGGTGGAGGACTTCATCGGGATCGTCCGCGGGCGGACCGTGAACAGCTCACGGGGGCGTCCGAAGGCCCCCGTGCAGCCGGAGAGCAAGCGCTCCGGGACGGGCGGCGCCGGACGCAAGCCCACGGCCGCCAAGAAGGCGGCGGCGAAGAACGCGCGGAGCGGTTCCGGAGGCCGCACCGCGCGGAGCGGTTCCGGCGGGCCCAAGGGTGGCAAGCGCGGAAAGCCGCGCCGCCGGTCGTAACCCGACCCCGTATCACCCGCGGTGCCGATCGGCTCCGGTACGGGAAGAGCGCGCCGCCCTCCTCGTACGCGCGCGCCACCCTCCTCGTACGCGCGCCACCCTCCTCGTTCGGGGGAGGATGATGTCCGTTTCCGGCCGGCGTCGCGGACTCGGCGCGACAGGGGCACGACGGGGGTCGGTACCCGCCGCGCCGCGGTCATAGCCGCTCGATCCGGGCGATCGGGCCCCGGGGCTCAACCTCTGCGTCGCACCTTCGGTGCGGGAACGAGGCGGACGGCACCGTTGAGCAGGTGGTCGATCAGGTCGCGCGAGGGCTTGTCCGTGAGATCGGTGAGCAGTCGGGCCAGGGTGTTGAGCAGAAACGGCGACCCCATGACGTAGCGGTTGAGGACCGGCTGGAATCCCGAACGGCTGAAGACGAGGTCGGCGGCGGTGTTGCCGAGACGGTAGTGGCGCCCCCAACGGCGGTTCATCTCGACCGGATAGCGGTGCAGCACCCTTTCCCGTCCGGGCCCCCGGGGGAGAGCGAGGGCGAGCGTGGCGGTCTCGGCCGCGACCTCACCCGCCTCCATGGCCTGGGCGATCCCCTCGCCGTTCCAGGGGCTGATCATGCCTCCGGAGTCTCCGACGAGGAGGAGCCCGCGGGTGTAGAGGGGATGGCGGTTGAAGCCCAGCGGAAGAGCCGCGCTGCGGACGGGGCCCTCCGCGTTCTCCTCGCGCAGCCCCCACGCGTGCGGGGTGCGGGCCAGCCATTCGTCCAACGTGGCGCGCAGATCCGCTGTTCCGTGCCGCCGATGAGGCAGCGCACCCAGACCGACGTTGACGCGGCCGTCGCCCATGGGGAAGATCCAGCCGTATCCGGGCAGGTAGTGATCGCCGCCCGGGAAGCGGAGGTCGGCCCACAGTTCCAGATACTCCTCCCGCGAACGCTCCGGGCTGTGGTAGTAGCGGCGGGCAGCCGTCGCGATCTGCCTGCTCGTGTCCCGCTGCAGCCCCATCGCGAGTGCGAGCCGGGCGGAGGCGCCGTCGGCGGCGATGACGATCGGTGCGTGGAAGGCCAACGGCTCCTTCGTGCCGGTCGTGGCGGTGACACCGGTGATGCGGCCGGCACGGTCGGTCACGGGCTCGGTCACCTTGACGCCGCTGCGCAGCCGGGCTCCGGCGGCGACGGCGTGCCGGGCCAGGATGTCGTCGAAGTCGTGCCGGCTCCGGGAGAGCCCGAAATCCGGGTAGCGCCCGAGCGCGGGCCAGTCGATGTGCACATGGTGGTCCCCGGCCACCCATCGCATACCGCGTGAACGCGTCCACCCGGGGGCCTTGATGTCGACGCCCATTCTGATGAGCTGGTGTACCGCTCGTGGCGTCAGGCCGTCCCCGCACACCTTCTCCCGGGGGAAGTGGGACTTCTCCAGCAGCAGGACGTCGACGCCCGCCCTGGCGAGATGGAAGGCCGCGGCCGAGCCCGCCGGACCCGCTCCCACCACGATCACCTGAGCTTCCTCGTCAGGGCCGTGGACGGTCCGATCGTCCGACCCGGACCGGTCTGGCGTCGTTTCCCTCATGGGGAACCCCTTCCTGTTCCTGGGACAGCCGGCGCCGTACCGAGGACGGCAGCCCTGTGCATCATCATCGATCAAGCACAGCCGGTACGGAACCCGCTCCGGATGTCCGGCACTCGCCTGACACCACGTCAATCATCAGGCGGACAAACAACTCCGACAGTGGAAGCGCCGGGCGCACGCCGGTCACGTCCCGGCCGGTCGCGGGCGGCGGGTGGCGCATGAGCCCGACGCGCACGGCCTCCGAGCACCCGCTGGATCCACTTCGGCGCGATCGTCATCCTGATCGCCCTCGGGATCGTCGGCGTGGCCCAGTACACGAGCGTCAAATCCACGAGTCCCACAAGAAGGCCGATCGACTCGGCGATCAGCTGGTGCGGGCCGGATGTCCGGGGCCGGACACCGGCACCGTCCAACGACTGCTGGGCACGGACAGGGGCATCGTGTGCGAGTCCCCGGACGACGCCCTCAGGACCGCGCTGTGGAGGATCCAGCTGTCCAACGGCTCCGGCGGGCCCGGACAACGACCCGTCATCGCCGACACCAAGGCGGTGTGTCTACGGAAAGCCGATGGTGCCCTCGGACAGGGCGGCTCCATCCCGCTGTGCAATGTCCTCAGCGGCGCCTTCCCCCGCGCCGAGATCATCCTGATGGGCGTGGAGGAGCCGCAGTGCCTCATCGACGCCTTCGACGAGAGCGTCGACCCCACGGAGATCCAGCACATGGCCCATGTCGAAGCCCTCTTCCTCCGCCGGTACGCCGCGGCGCCGCGAGGCCGAGGAGTCGGAGAGCCGAGGGACCGAGAGGTCGAGGGGCTGAGAGGCCGAGGTGCTCAGGACTACAGGTAGCGCAGGAGCACCACGAGGTCCGGCGGGTCCGCCTCGACCGCCTGGACGAGTGCCGTCCCGTCACCCACCGCGGCGAGGACCTCGTGCCCCTCCTCGGCGAGCAGGCGTACCAGTCCCTCCCTGAGCAGGGTCGAGTCCTCGGCGAGCATTACGCGCACAGCAGCTCCGCGATGATGGTGGTGGGGCCACCGGAAGGGCTGTCGATGTGGGGTCGGCCGTCGAGCGCGTCCACCCGGCCGCGCAGCCCGGTGAGCCTGCTGCCCGTGGGATCCGCGCCACCGGTGCCATTGTCCCGGACACACAGGGAAACCCCTCTCGCGTCACCTTTGACGCTGACGGAGATGTGGGTGGCACCGGAGTGCTTCGCCGCGTTGGTCACGGCCTCCGACACGATGAAGTAGGCGGCCGTCTCCACGGGCCGCGACAACCGCACCGGCAGATCGAACTCGACCCGCAGGGGGATGCCGCAACGTTGGGCCACGCCGCCGAGTGCCTCCTCCAGTTCCAGGTCGTCGAGCGCCGACGGATTGACGCGCCAGGCCACTTCCCGCAGCTCGGTGAGGACCTCCTGGGACTCCTGGTGCGCCTGCCGGAGCAGCAGATCGACCTGCTCGGGCGTTCGGTTGCGGCGGGCCCGGCCCAGACGCATGGCCAGCGCGACGAGCCGCTGCTGCACGCCGTTGTGCAGGTCCCGCTCGATGCGTCTGCGCTCCACGTCCACCGCCCGGAGCACCCCGGCACGGCCGGCGGCCATTTCCGCGATGCGCCGCTTCAGCAACTCCCGCTCGGACGGGCCGAAGTGCTCGCGTGCCGACCGTGCGTCGAGGGCGCCCAGCGAGTGGATTCCCTGGAGGTCGAGGAAGAGGAGGACACCGCCGAGCACCCCTTGGGTCAGCAGCTCCTGCCGGCTCGTGGTGGCACGGGCCACCCCGACCATCAGGAGCCCGGCCAGGACCACCCCGACGCCCAGCAGCGCCACCACGAAACCGAACAGCGTCCCCGCGTAGGCGCGGACGGCCAGACAGCGAAGGGGGGTGCCTCCCGCATCGTGCCCCGGGCCGGGCGATGGTTCCGGAAGGCGGTCGGTCGCGCTGAAAGACGGCGGGGCCGGAGAAGAAGCCGATCAGGTCCTGTCGGACGGACGGTGGCGTCCACCCGAGCCGGAGCACGGCGGGGAACACAAGGAGAGGAGGACCGGGTCACGGTCCGCCTCGAAAAACTCACCGAGCCCCATCCGGTCCCGCATGTGTTCTCGCATCCGAAGCCGGAGAGCTACGACTCCCTGCACAAGCAGTTCCATGCGCAGAACCCGTGGTTCACATACACGCGGCTCAACGGTGAGACGCACTCCCCGGGCGTCGAGCTGCCGCGGGAAGTCGCCGCGGACATCCTGGGCTTCCTCAAAACGAAGTGAGGCAAGCTCCACAGTCAGTCAGCCCTGGTAACGTCCGCGACGTGATCGAAGCGAACGATATTCTCGCCCAACTGGACGAATGCGCCAACGAGTTCAAGCTCCCGCATCCCGACAACGGTTACTTCTACGCAGTGGACGTGCGGATGCACCTCTACCGTGACCCGGGACGCTGGGCCCTGATCATCGAGACCGTCGGATACAACCCGCGCATGGGCAACCTCGTCAATGTGGTGGGCACCTAAGGGAATTGCCTGATCAGTGGTGAACCGGGTTGGGAGAACGAGGGCTTCCACTATCGCGTCGAGAACATGGAGGAGATCGACGATCAGGAGACCTACGCAGGTGGTGCTCCCATGGTTGTCAGAGGTCGGACGCCGGCCGTGGAGGCGGAGCCCGGCGAGCCGCTCGAAGTCGTGTTCCGCAGGCTGGTGCCGGAGTACCGGGATCTGATCCTTGCCGACGAAGCCGAAGTGCAGTCAAGGATTCCCGGGGACCTGCCGAAGGTTCTGCAACTGGAGGAATGGCACCAGCCGGAGGATATCGAGACACCTCCCAGCACGAGTGAGACCTACCAGCAGATCGCGGAAGTTCTAGCGTCTGGTGACGTCGGACGCTACCGACCGAGCCTTTCACCCAATACTCACTGGTCCAACTGGCCGGACTCCGGAACTCTGTGACCGGTCGCCGTGGGTTCGGCGGAATTGCGCCCGCAACGCGGCACGGCGGGCGTCGAGCGAGGGGGATCGCGTCCGACGGGGGCGAGGTGTACGCCCTTACTGCCGCAGAGCCGGAGGGAGTGGACGGGCGGAAATCGAACAGGCTGGCTACCCGCACAGCACCGACCCGCCGGGAACGTCCCGCTTTGCGGGCCGTTCCCGAAAACCAGAGCGAACTCCGCGTAAACACCGCCGCCGGGATTGACGAAACAGATAGACACCTCACGTGCCTGAGCCTCCGGCGGGCAATGGCGGGAGATGCCAATCGGAGGCGCAGGGCCAGGTACACGGCGACGGCCGCCAGGACCACGACCAGAACGGCTTCGGAGAGGACCCCGACATACGTCTCCACCGGTCCCACCGGTCGCCGAGCCAGTATCCGGCCATCACCAGCACCGAGTTCCACAGCAGACTGCCCAGTGCGGTCAGGGCCATGAAGAGCGGCAGCGGCATGCGCTCCACACCGGCCGGCACGGAGATGAGACTCCGGAAGATCGGCACCATGCGGCCGAGGAGGACGGCCTTGGTGCCGTGCTTGGCGAACCACTGCTCCGTGCGCTCCAGATCGGAGGTCTTGACCAGCGGCAGCTTCGCCCAGATCGCATGCACCCGGTCACGGCCGAAGAGCATTCCGATCCAGTACAGAGCCACCGCCCCCGCCACTGAACCGAGTGCGGTCCACGAGAGCGCGTAGGCCAGGCTGATGACGCCCCGCCCCGCCGCGAACCCGGTCAGTGGGCGAATGACCTCGCTGGGCAGCGGCGGGAAGAGATTCTCCAGGGCGATGGCGAGGCCGGCGCCCGGACCTCCCATGGTGTCGACGAGGTCGGCTGCCCAGCCCGCGACACCGCCTGCGGGTTCCTGGGGGAGGCCCAGGGTGACGAAATCCACGAACTGGCTCCTGGCCGGTGGCGGAGAGACGCGAGAAGTCCGTCGCGCCTCACCGGCAACGCTAGAAAGCGCCGACCGGAGCCGGTACGAGGATTTCCTTCGAACCGGATGATGTTCTCCGCACCCGCCACCCTGCGGTTTCCCGTAATGACCCGGCGCCCCAGGCCTTCATGGCCTGCCCCGCGGCCGGACACCGCACCACGCGCCGGTGTTGTGCTCCCTCGCGTCCGTGTCCCCGTCCGCACCGCGCGCCCGTGCCCGGTGAGGCGCCTGCCCCCTGGCGGCCGGGAGGGGAGGTGCGGCCCGGTGTGCGTGGTCACGGAGGGCGCGCTCAGTACGGCAGCGGCCGGCCGGACGGAGTGCGCAGATCGAGGGGCGGAGGCCGCGAAGGCAGCTGGGGACGTCGGACGATCTTGATGCGGCCCACTGCACCACCTCCTGACGGATAATCGTCATATGCCCGGCAGGTCGCCCCTTCATGCGGATCCCCCCGTCCGACCGGCCGCTTGTGGGCGGGTGTGACGAAGCGGGACGGCGGTCGGAGCGGACACGACGGCACGGACCGTCCGGCGCTCCGCGACCCGCGGGCATCGCACCGGACCCGGGGCGGGGCCGGCGACCGG
Organism: Streptomyces sp. NPDC088252; assembly: GCF_044740965.1. Taxonomy (NCBI): domain Bacteria; kingdom Bacillati; phylum Actinomycetota; class Actinomycetes; order Kitasatosporales; family Streptomycetaceae; genus Streptomyces; species Streptomyces sp. NPDC088252. Next base: position 322,308 of record NZ_JBIURS010000009.1, read on the forward strand.
ACGGCGCGGCGGCGCGGGAGTCCGCGCCGAGGCGCGGGAAGGCGCCATCTTCCCGCCGCACCGGGACAGCGCGCACACGTGCTCGCTATCCTCCCGGCTATGCGTCCTTCGCCGGATGTCCGTACCGCAGAGGCGTGGAGAGACTTCGGGACCCGGTTGCGTCAGTGGCGCAGGCGCGCCGGGCTCACCCAGGCCCAGGTGGGCACCCGCGTCGGGTACGACCACACCGCCATCAGCAAGCTGGAGCACGGCACCCGCAAGACCCCCCTGCCGCTCGCCCGCAGGCTGGACGACCTGCTGACGGCCGGCGGCGACCTCGTCGACGCCTGCGAGGCGGCGGAGGCCCAAGGGCCGGTCGGCACGGGCGAAATGGGCGAGGACGTACGTCCCGCGCCGGCCACCGCACCTCCCGCGCCGACCATCGCGCGCACAGGACCGCTGCCCGGTGAGCCCCCTGGGGGCGCTCTGCTCTCGACGCTGCCACCGGACACCGTCCTGCCCACGAGCCTGCCCACCTACGGTCTGATGTGCCCGGTGCACGGCCGCGACGGCTGCGCCGTTCCCGCACGCGCCGATGTCATCGCGCTGCACTCGGCCTTCTGCGCCCTGGGCCCGGCTACCGTCTCGTGCCCGCCGCTGGACATCGATACCGTCCACGCCCTGACGGCACTGCTCGCCGTCTGCCTGCGGGCCGACGAGGAGCGTGCCTGGCACGGAGCGACCGCGGTGGTCGAGCGCACCCTGCATGCGATGCTCCGCTGGATGGCCCTGCCCGCGGCACCGTACCAGCTTCAACTCGCCCCGCTGGCGGCCGAGTACGCGCAGTCGTCCGGGTGCCTGAGGCTGCTCTGGGGTCGTAACGCCACAGCGATGGCCTGGCTCGACCGGTCGCTGGTCTGGGCCGGCATGGCCGGTCATGTCGGCACGGAGGTGGCGGCGCTCAGCGACATGAGCACACTGGCGCGGCTGGAGGGCGACGGACCCTCCGCCCTCTCCTACGGCGGCGCGATCCGGCAGGCGGCCGCCGGCCGGTACTGGGCGGGCGCCATGAGCGATCTCTACCAGGCGCGCGGACACGCGGTACGGGGCGACGCACCCCGGACCCTGGGGCACATCGACCGTGCCTGGTCGCAGATGGACCGGGTCGGCGAGCGGGACGAGACGGAGGCACCCTGGCTGTCCGTCGCCTCCGTGCGCCTGCGGGTGGAATCAGGCGCCGCCGGGGCGCTGCGGGACCTCGCCGCGGCGACCGGGGACCGCCGACTGGCGCTGCGCGCGGTCGCCGCGGCCCGTACCGCCCTGGGTCTGCTCCCGCCGGGGATGCACTCGGCACGGATGCTGTTCCTGGTGCGGATGGCCGACGCCCACGTCTGTGCGCGGGACCCGCAGGCGGCGATCGACATCGCAGGACCTGTGCTGGACGCCACCGAGGTGACCGCGTCGACCCTCCTCGGCCAGGAACTGCGCGGTCTGCACGTCAGGTTGACGGCCGCACACGGCGGCCGGCCGGAGTTCGACGAGTTCACCCGTAGGCTCGCGGCCGTCGTGCGTTGACACACCGGAGGCGGGGCGTGTGCGTACACGCCCCGCCCGGACCGCCCCTGATGCCTGATCAGCCGACGTTCAGCGTCACGTCGTCCACGACGAAGCTGGTCTGCAGATAGGCGTCCTCATTGCTGGTGAACGTGAGGCCGACCGTCTGGCCGGCCAGATCGCCGACGTCGAAGGTCTTCTGGAAGTAGGAGCCCGTGGCGTCCGTGTTGGAGTACGTCGCGAGCGTCCTGGTGCCCAGCTTGACGGTGATCGTGTCGTACGCGGTCGGGTCGCCCGCCGACTCGTCGGTGTCGGTGCGCAGGTGGAACGACAGCTTGTACGCCGAGCAGCCCGCCGGAACGGTCAGCGACTGCGCGAGGGTGTCGGAGTGCGTGGATCCCCAGCCGCCGAGCCAGGCCGTGTACGCGCCGCTGTGCGCCGGCTTCTCCGACGTCCGGTTGTTGATCACGCCGTCCGTCTGGGTCCACGGCGCGACGCCCTCCTCGAAACCGCCGTTGGCGACGATCTGTCGGGGCCGGCAGGTGCCGCCGCCACCGACGACGAGCGAGTACGTGGTGGCGTGGGTGGCCGTGCCGGTTCCGGTCACCGTGAGGGTGTACGTACCCGGCGCGGTCCCGTTCCCGGCGGAGACGGTCATGGTCGACGACGCACCCGACTGCACGGAGGCCGGGGCGAACGAGACCGTGACACCGCTCGGCGCCCCGGAGGCGGACAGGTTCACGGTCTGCGCGGAGCCGCTGGTGGTCGCCGTCGACACGCTCGCGGCGACCGAGCCGCCCGGCTGGACGTTTCCGGACACCGGCTTCACCGTCACGGAGAAGTCATCGGCCGGGGCGGTGGCACCGACGGAGGTCTTCCACACCGTGTAGGCGACACCGTCGGCGCTGCGGTCGAGCGCGGTCGCGTTGATGTTGGCCGTGGTGTCGCAGGACTGGTGGTAGCAGGAGTCGTAGGACCTGCCTGCCGTACCGCCCCACTTGGCGGCCTGCGTCGACGACTTGGTGTCGCCGGCACCGGTGGCGTAACCCGACGTGGGGATGCCGCCCTGCTGGAAGGAGTAGTCGTCGGACCGGCCCTGGCCCTCGACGTTCTCCTCCGGCGCGAGGTTCAGCGAGTCCCAGTACTCCTTCATCGGGGCCGAGGCCGCCGAGTTGAGGTTGTTGATGAAGTACCCGGCGTTGGTCGAGGCGATCATGTCGAAGTTGTAGTACGCCTTGATGGTGCCGCGCTGGGCGGCGGTGAGCTGACCGACGTAGTACTGGGAACCCTGGAGGCCCTGCTCCTCGCCGTTCCACCAGGCGAAGCGGACGTGCTTGGTCATCGTGGGGTTCCGCTGGGCCAGGGCGAGCGCGTTCTCCAGCAGGGTGGCGGAGCCCGAACCGTTGTCGTTGATGCCGGGGCCGGCCGCGACACCGTCCAGATGGGCGCCGAACATGACGGTCTGGTCGGACGGGCCGCCCGGCCAGTCGGCGATCAGGTTGTTGCCGCGGTAGGTGCAACTGGTGCAGGTCTGCTCGCTGACCGTGTAACCGGCTGCCTGCAGCTTGCCCTTGACGTAGGCGACCGAGGCCGTGTAACCGGCGCTGCCCGCCCGGCGGTTGCCGCCGTTCTGGGCGGCGATGGTGTTCAGCTGCGTCAGGTGGGCCTGCACATTGGCGACGCTGATGTCGGGTGCGCCGCCGCCCGGGGTGCCGCCGTTGTCCACCGTCAGGGTGTACTGCGCGGTGTGGCTCTGCGTGCCGTCACCCTTCGCCGTGAAGGTGTACGCGCCGGGAGCGACGCCCGACGAGGCGGACACGGTCATCGTCGAGGACGCCCCGGACTGCACCGACGACGGGCTGAACGACGCGGTGACACCGCTGGGCAGACCGCTCGCCGTCAGGTTCACCGTCTGCGCGTTCCCGGAGCTGACCGCGGTCCGGACCGCGGCCGTCACCGAGCCGCCCGGCTTCACCGAGCCGGACGCCGGGTCCAGGGACATCGTGAAGTCGTTGGTGCCGCCGGACGTGCACGTCGGGTCGCCGCTCTGGGCGGTGACGCCGATGGCGTCCCACGCGGCCTTGGTCCGGTCGAAGAGCACACAACTGGAGTCGAGGTTCTTGGCTGCGGTGAGTGTGGCCGTGCGGTAGCGCTTGTAGGTCATCCCGCTCGTCTTGAGCAGCATTCCGCCGTAGAAGACCTTGCCGGCGCTCCGGATGCCGACGCCGGTGACCGAGGAGTTGTTGCACGTCGGGCTGGACGGCTTGCCGCCGCCCGGGTTCGAACCCTCGGCCAGCAGATAGAACCAGTGGTTCAGCGGACCGGCCGCCGCGTGCTCCTCGGTGTCGGGTATGGAGGCGCTGTAGCAGTTCGGGTCGCCGGTCTGTCCCGGGTCGTACATGATCCGGATCGGCCCGTTGCCGACCAGGTTGATCTTCTCGCCGACGGTGTAGTCGGGGTCGTCGTACGGGGCCGGCTCATTGGTGTACGCCTCGGTGAGGGCGCCCATGATGTCGCCGGTGGCCTCGCCGAGCCCGGACTCGTTGTTCGCGCCGCCCGGCGTGTACTGGTCGATGCCGTGGCCGAACTCGTGGCCCACCACGTCCATCGCGCCGATCCACTGGTTGGCGTTGTTGTGGCCGATCGAGACAGTGGAGCCGTCCCAGTAGGCGTTGACGTCGTTGAGTCCGACCTTGACGGGCCAGCTGCGGCCGTTGCCGTCGTGTCCGTTGCGGCCCAGCCAGTCCTTGAGCATGTTCCACTCGTGCTGCGCCGCCCACATGACGTCGACGCAGCCGGTCTCCTTGCTGGAGGCGTTGCCGGTGCCCCAGGAGTCGCTCGACTTGCTGAACACGCTGCCGGTGCTGTAGTCGGCGCAGCTCAGACCGGGCCGGTTCGGGTCACGCAGCGAGTAGCTGCTGCCCGAGGCAGTGGTGTCGATGGCCAACGGGGAGGGGCCGTTCCACTGGCTGTTGCCGGTACCCGCCTTGACGTCGTCGTAGCTGTCGAACACCTTGCCGGTGCCCGCGTCGACGAAGACGTGCAGATGGCTGGGCGCCTTGGCAGTGCGGCCGGTGAGTACCGTCTCCCAGGCCAGCCTGGAGGTCCTGCCCATGGCGCGGACCACCAAGCGGTGCGAGTCGACCCGCTTGACCGTGACGAGCTTCTTGCGCGAGGTGGTTTCGGCCGCCTTGGCGGAAACGGTCGGTGTGGTCGGCACGTTGATCCGCCGGGACACGGCCGACCGGGTGCCGCGCACCCGCCCCTTGGAGTCCGCCACCACCACGGCGTCCCCGCCGACGACCGGCAAACCGCGGTAGGTGCGCTGATACGCGATGGAGTACATGCCCTTGACCCAAGGGGTCACCATCTGCCGCTCGTAGCGCTCGTCGGGCCCCTTGGCCAGGGCATCCAGGCCGCCGGCCGCCGCCCGGTCGGCCGCCGACACCGCGGCCGAGAGTGCGGTCGGGGCCGGTGGAGAGGGTTCGGCGGATGCCGACTGGCCGCTGGTGGCGACGAGCATTCCGGCGAGGACGGCCAGGGTCGTCCCGGCCGTCATCGGTCTGCGTTTCATCGAGGCTCCTTGAGTCGGGGGGTCTCGATCACGGGCGGTGGCATACGGCGGCACCCCTGTTTCGGCCGTCGAAGACCGGCCCCGTCGTCCGCGTCGCCGTCGTCCGTGATCGAGCGACCGAACACTCACATGCCGTCATGGCTGCGTCAACGAACTGCGAACGGTGCGGAGGGACTTGGCAAGTTTGGTCAAGCGACGGTGGTGGGATCGCACAACTGCCGTGGAGGGCGGGACGGTTACGGCCTGGTGCACGATGGCGCCGGGAACCCGCTCGCCATCGTGCACCAGGCCGTTATTCCAGACCGGAGATCGTGAAAACCGTACGCGCGGTCCGGCGGTCGATACGGTCGGCCAGCTGCCGCAGCGCCGTCACCCCGCAGCGTAGTGTCCCACGCTTCACGCAGCCGCGTGCGTCCTCGTCCAGCCGGTGCCACAGCGCCGGATTGTCCAGCAGCACCTGGGGGTCGAGCTCGACTCGGCGGCCGTCCGCGTCACGGAGCACCAGGCGCTGGGAGACGCCGTCGGACCAGCGCACCGACACCAGCCGGTCGGTGCGCACGATGTGTTCGCGCATCAGGCCCCGGCGGGAGACCCACCCCGCACCCGCACGGATCCGCGGCGGCACCAGCACCACGAACAGCAGGGCGGCCAAGCTCGTCCACAACAGTGCGCGCGGCCAGGTGAAGCGACCGGCCGCGGCGTCGACGACCAGCAGCAGCCCGAGAAGCGTCATGGCGCAGTGAGCCGCGAATCGCAGGTCCCCGGCCCAGCCGTGGTCGTGCGCGGTCGTGTCGCCGGAAGACTGTGCCCGACCGGTGCGACGGCCGGGTACGGCCCGGATGTTACGTCGATCCATGGCTGCGACGTTAGGGAAGCCGACCGGCCCGTCGGCATTCGTTGATGAAGCGCTGACGCCCCGACCGCCGGTCCTGACGGCTGCTTGACGGTCGGTGCCGCGCCTCAGTCCTGTTCGTCGTCGCCGTTGTCTCCGTGGTCCCTGCTGTTCCCGTTGCCCCAGCCGTTCCCGTTGTTCCCGTTGTTCCCGTTGTTCCGGCCGTTCCCGTTGTTCACCTTGTTTCCGTCGTTCTCGCTGTTTCCGCTGTTTCCGCTGTCCGGCGTCGGCCCGTCGGGGGCCGGTGCTTCGGGTCCGGTGGTCGTGGTGGCACCGGTGTCCGGGGTGCCGGCCGAGCTGGAATCAGGCGAGAACAGGCTCATCCCCAGATAGACGGCCGCGAGGAAGGCCACCGTGCCGGCTATGGCGCTGGCCACCCTGGGGCGACGCCTGATCGCCTCGCGGGCGCCGGTACGCCGCCTGACGGGCGCGGAGCGCTCCGCCGGACGCCGCCTGTGCCCGCCGGCCTGTGGCAGTCGGTACGTCATACCGTCGGCCTGCGGAGCGGAGGCGGGCGTCGGGGTGGGGCTGAACGCGGGAGTGGATGACGAGGCATAGGGAACGCCGGCTGCCGCGGAAGTGGGAGGGGGCATGGGGGCGTACAGCGGCAGGGGCTCCGGCTGCCCCCGCCACGCGTCGCTCTGGAACCAGTCGGCGACCTGCTGGGCAGTGGGCCGGTCCTCGGGCTGCTTCGCGAGCAGCCCCAGCAGATAGGAGTCGAAGGCCGGGGAGAGGTCGACGCCCCGCTGTCTCAGTGGCACGGGTGCCGTATCGACATGTTGATAGAGCGTGGCGGTCGCCGTGTCCGAACGGAACGGCGGATCGCCCAGCAGCAGCTGGTAGATCACGCAGCCCAGGGAGTACATGTCGGACGCCGCACCGGCCGTATGGCCGAGGGCACGTTCCGGGGCGAGATAGAGACTGGTGCCGACGATCTGCCCCGCGGTGGTGAGGGCGGCGGAGGGGTCGTCGACGAACTGGGCGATGCCGAAGTCGCCTATCTTGACGGACCCTTCGGAATCCAGCATCAGGTTCCCGGGCTTGATGTCACGGTGCACGATGCCCTGCCGATGGGCGGCGGCGAGTCCCGCCGCGGCCTGTCCCGCGATCCTGGCGACCTGCTCGGCGCCGAGCCGCTCCTCGGCCGTCAGCAGATCGCCCAGGCTTCTGCCCTCGACGAGCTCCATCACGAGGAAGAAGCGGTCCTCCCAGGCGCCGAAGTCGAAGACCGCCACCAGGTGAGGGTGGCTCAGGCGGGCCGCGGTCTGTGCCTCCAGACGGAATCGGGCCGTGGCCGACTCGTCCGCCTGGTCGCCCAGCAGCAGCTTCACGGCCACCGCCCGGCCGAGCACTTCGTCGGTGGCGCGCCACACCTCGCCCATGCCGCCTCTGCCGATGGAGGACATCAAGCGGTACCGACCTGCTACCAGCACCTGTACACCAATCTCGAATTGTGGGCCGCTTCGACTGCCACGGCGGCGTCCCGATCGGGATCGGGACGGGTGGGGGGCGCGCGGCAAGATCAGGATATCGGGCCCCGGAGCTCGACGGCACGCCGATCACCCTCCCGGCCGTCCACCGGCGTCGGCCGGGAGGAGGAGGCGCCGCGGATTCCTCACCGGGTGGGTGGGGAATGTGCCGGGAAGTCAGGACATCCGGCGTGCCGAGCCGCTGATCACCCGGAGTTGCCGACGGCCGTGCGGCCCAGCGATTCGACCAGCGGCAGCAACCTGTGCGGCACCCGCTCGCGCAGCGCCACCTCGGTGCGCGTCCTGACCACACCGGGCAACTGGATCAACCGCTGGATCACGTCCTCCAGATGCCCGTTGTCACGGGCCACCACCCGGGCCAGCAGATCGCCGCCACCCGTGGTCGAGAAGGCCTCGACGATCTCCGGCACCGCGCCGAGCGCCTCACCGACCTCGTCCAAATGCCCCTGGGTGACTTCCAGATGAACGAAGGCCAGCACCGGGTGACCCAGGGCGGCCGGGGACAGGACCGGCCCCGTGCCGGTGATCACGCCGTCTCTCTCCAGTCGGTCGATACGGGCCTGGAGGGTGCCCCGGGCGACGGAGAGAAGGCGTGCGTACTCACGGACGCTGGTACGCGGCTGCTCGATGAGCAAGCGCAGGATGCGGGTGTCGAGGGCGTCCACCGCCATGGTCCGTTGGTCTCCTCCTGGTAGGCCGATCCGGGCTGAGACTGTACCAATGGTCAGGTCGGCGCCCCTTCCGGACCGATTCCGCACAGCCCGGCCCGCGTCCCGTACCCGCGGGGGCGGCGCGGGAGAAGTGGCCCGCGACGGTTCCGCGTGCACTGCCCGGCAGCGCGCGTGCGGGCGCGCCGTGGGCTCCGTGGCCCGGCCCGGCCGTCCCGTGCCGGGTGTTGCCGCCCGCCCGGCGGGTGACCCTGGGGTGGCGCCGGGGCGGCATTCGAGCGGGTTGGGCCCGATTGTCGCCCGTTGGCCCAATGACGTCGCCTTTCATCTTTCATTGACTGGGCCAATGGCTCACTGGTTCGCCCTTCAGTTGAGCCATGAGTCGCAAAGATGTTGTGATGGATCCGTCGATGGCGCTGCGGATCCCCGCGGCGCCTTTTTCATGCCGGTGCGCAGGGCCGGTGTGCAGAAGCGGGAGCATGCCGTGCTGAAGAGGATGTTCGTTGCCCCGGACCCGGGCCGATCGCGGCTGCGCGGCGCCGTCCGGGCAGTCCTCGGTATCGGCTCGGCCGTCACCGTGTGCGGCCTGGCCGGTCATTCGCTCGTCGCGGCCGTCACCGGCGGCCTCGCCGCGCTGCTGGCCCTGTTCACGGTGCTCGACACCACGGTGCGGGACCAGGCGATCACCACCGCGCTGCTGCCCGCCGCCGGTTTCCCCGTGCTCGCCCTCGCCGCGCTGCTGCACGACTGTCCGCCGGCGCGGGACGCGGCCTTTCTCGCGGTCATGGGGCTGGGCGTGTACGCCCGGCGATGGGGGCCGCGCGGTCACTCGCTGGGCGTCTTCGCGTTCATGGCCTTCTTCACCACGCAGTTCCTCCACACACTGCCCGGACAACTGCCGGAGCTGTACTCCGCGGTCGCTCTCTCCCTGCTCGCCTCGTCGACCGTCCGCTTCGGGCTCTGGTGCTATGAGCGACGGCTGCCCGTCGCCGCCCCGCCCGTCCCGACGACCGGTGAGGGGCTGGCCCGCGCGACCACACGCCAGGCGATCCAGGCGACCGTCGGCGGAGCCGTGGCTCTGGCCGCGGGACTGCTCCTCTCCGAGCAGCGCTGGTACTGGGCCGTGGGTGCCACCTGGTGGGTCTTCGTGAACACCGCCTCGCGCGGCGAGACGCTGGTGCGCGGCTACCGCAGGATCCTGGGAACACTGATCGCCGTCCCCGTGGGCCTGGCCGTCGTCGTGCCGCTGCACGGTTCGGCCGTGCCCAGCGCGGTCCTCGTCGCGCTCGGCATCTTCGGAATCTTCTACACCGCGGCGGTCTCGTACACCTGGATGGTGTTCTCGGTGACGGTCCTGGCCGGGGCGCTCTACGGACTGCTCGGCGTACTGGACCCCGCCCTGCTCGTGCTGCGGCTCACCGAGACCGTCGTGGGAGCGCTCGCCGCGATGCTCGCGGTGCTCCTGGTGCTGCCGGTCACCACGCACGCCACGACCGACGGGTGGATCCAGCGGGCCCTGCGCTGCGTGCACACCTGCACGGCGGAAGCCGCGGCGCGACTCGCGGGCTCGGCGACCGCCGACCCCGCGCCCCGGATCGCCGAGCTGGAGGCGCTGCTGGGGCGGGTGCGGCTGTCCCTGGCTCCGCTGGTGCATCCGCTGAGCCCGCTGCGCGCCCGCAAGGCCCGTGCCCGACAGGTGCTCGGTCTGCTGGACACATGCGCACGGGAGGTGCGCGGGCTGGCCGGTGTCGCGGCGGACCCGGAAGCCTCCCACGACGCGCGCCTCGCGGCCGCCTGCTGGCGGGTGGAGGCCGCCGTGGAGGCACTGACGGCCCCGGACCTGCCGCGCAGGGCCGGCGTGCCGGGCCTCCCGCCGCACCCGGCCGCCGCGGAACCCGCGCTCGCCCATCTGCACGGTCTGGAGCGGGCGCTCGCCGAACTCGCCGTACCGCTGCGCAGCGATCCGCGCGCCCCGTCGATCGGTGTGTGAAGCGGCTTCCACGGAGCCGACGGGTGACCGACGCCTGGTCTGGACCTGGGAGGGTGGCTGCTACCGTCGCCCCGGAGGATCGCGACGGCGGGAACGGCCGCGGTCAGTCGGCGAAGAGGGGCGGTTGTGGTGACGAGCGGTGCGATGGACGGCGACGACGGCGCGGGGCGGGCATTCATCGGGTCCTTCACCTCGGCGGGCGGACGGGGGATCACCGTCGCCGCCGTGGACCGGGAGACCGGGGCGCTGACCGTCCTCGGCGCGACGGACGCCGTTCCCGACCCCTCGTACCTCGCCCTGGGCCATGGCCCGGGGCCGGACGGTCGCGTGCTCTACGCCGTCAGCGAGACGGAGCACGGCGCGGCCGCCGCCCTCGACATCACCGGTGAAGTGCCGGAGCCGATCGGCCGGATCCGGCCGGTGGAGGGCGACGGCCCGACCCATCTCGCGCTCGCGGGCGGTCATCTGCTCACCGCCAACTACGGCTCCGGCAGCGTCACCGCACTGTCCGTGCGGGCGGACGGTTCCCTCGGCGCCGCCACCTCCGTGCTCAGGCACGAGGGCAGCGGTCCGAACGCCGACCGTCAACAGGCCCCGCACGCCCACCAGGTGCTCCCGGACCCCTCGGGGAACTGGGTGCTCAGCGTGGACCTCGGGACCGACTCCGTACGGATCTGCGCACTCGACGCGGCCGCGGGGGCGCTGCGGCTGCACGGTGAGACAGCCCTGCGGCCGGGCACGGGCCCGCGTCATCTGGCCTTCCATCCCGCGGGCGCTCACGCCTACGTCCTGAACGAACTCGAACCGACCGTGACCGTATGCGTGTGGGACGCCACCACCGGGATCCTGGAACCGGTCGGTGAGACGTCCGTGCTGCCCGAGGCGGCGACGCGGGACGGGGACACGGTGACGTACCCGTCCGAGGTGGTCGTCTCGCACGACGGACGGTTCCTCTGGACCGCCAACCGGGGCCACGACAGCATCTCCGTCCTCGCGCTCGACGCGGCGGGCGCGAAGGCGTCCCTGGTCACGACCGTGGGCTGCGGCGGGCACTGGCCGCGCGACCTCGCACTCGACCCCAGCGGCCGACGGCTGTACGCGGCCAACGAGCGGTCCGGCGACGTCAGTTGGTTCACGCTCGACCCGGTGACCGGCGTTCCGCGTCACGCGGGCTCCCTGGGCGCCCCCGCCGCGTCCTGCGTGATCTTCGTCTGAGGGCACGGCACGACACGGCGTCACGAGACCACGCCACGCATGACGCGATCGCCGGACGGGCCCGGGAATCCAGGGCCGTCCGGCGATCGGGGACGCACATCCTGCCGGGCGTGCCCGGCATCGGGTCAGTGTGCCTGAGCACCCTGCGCCGTCGCCGGCGCGATGCCGAGCGCCGTCGTGTACATCGACAGCACGAGCTTGCCGATCGCGGGATAGGCGCCGAGCGGCTCGGCCGTCGCGCAGCCCGCCTCCTTCGCGGCGGCGTCCAGCAGCCCCTCGGGCACCTCGGGGCCGACGAGGTACGGCGCCAGTGCGAGCTGCGCCGAGCCGGAGCCCGTCAGCTGCTCGGCGATCGACGCGACGGAACCCTCCACATCGAGTGCGGCGGCCATCACCGGTACGGCGAGCCGGGCCGCGAGCAGCATGCCGGTGATCCCGGCGGCCTGCACGGCCTCCTCGCCCCCCACCGTGGCCAGTACGATGCCGTCGGCGGCCGTCGCCACGGTGAAGAGCCTGGCCCGGTCGGCGCGGGCCAGCCCGGCCTCCGAAAGACGTACGTGGAGCGCCTCGGCGAGCAGCGGGTGCGGCCCGAGCACATCGGTCAGCTCGACCTGCGTACCGCTGTCCATCACGGCCTGCCGTATCCGCCGGACCAGGGCGCTGTCCGGCCCCGCGAGCAACGGCACCACGACGGCGGAGGGACCCTCGGGCTCGGCGACCTCGCGGCCGGCGGCCTGCGCCTGCTCGAAGCGCGCGACGCGCTCGGCGGCGCTGTGGGTGAGTACGGACGAGAGCGTGGGGTACTCGTCGTCGTCACCGTCGAGATAGCCGATCCGGGCATTGAGGCCGGGCAGCTCGGAACGGGCGATGCTGATCACCTCCTCGGCCAGGCCGCGCGTGGCCGAGGAGGGGGTGCCGGGAACGGCGAGAACGAGCGCGGCGGCGCCCTCGGGTGCGACCACGGGCTCCGGGCGGCGGTGCCGTCCGGACTGGCGAGGTCGCGGCATTCGTACAGGCAGGCCGGAAGCGGGCCCAGTGGGGGTGCTCATGGCGCCGCATGCTACTGGTTTTGGGTACGCCTCCGTTCGGGGAGGGCCCAGTCGGGTGTTATCTGTCCGCTTTTATCCGATGGGAGGCTTACTGGTCGACTGTCCCGCTCTGTCAGTGGCTGTTCAGGCCCTGCCCAGGATCGTCACCGAGTACGCGGAGCAGCGTCGGATGGTGCGGTAGCCGCAGATCCCCGGTGGCCAACGCCTGGGCGATGGACAGCGCACCGGTCAACGGATCACCCGAACCGGGGACCGCCCGTGCCTGCGGGACCTGTCGGGACAGTTCCTCGCGCAGCGGTACGAGCAGCGGATCGCCCATCCGGAACAGGCCACCCGTCAAGGCCACTTCGTACCGTTCGTCGTCGGCTCCGGCCTTCGGGCACACGGCCGCGGCGGCCTCCGCGATGTGCCCCGCGGCTTCGCGCAGAATGCCCGCGGCCACCGGATCGTGCCCGGCGCACGCGGCGACCTCGGGCGCGAACGAGGCCAGCACGGCAGGGCGGTCGGTGCGCGGATAGAGCAGTCCGGGCAGTTCCGGCGCCGGCCCGAACACCGCCTCCAGTCGGGCCAGCAACGCGCCGGACCCGCCGCGCCGCCCGTCGTGGGCGCGCATGGCCGCGTCGAGGCCCGCCCGCCCGATCCAGGCGCCGCCACCGCTGTCACCCAGCAGATGCCCCCAGCCGTCGGCCCGGTGCCAGCCGGTCAGATCCGTGCCCAGCGCGATCATGCCGGTGCCACCCGCGACGACCGCCCCCGGGCGCTGACCGACCGCACCCGCGTACGCGGTCACCGCGTCGGCGGCCAGAGCCAGTCGGCGCACCCCGAGCGCGTGCTCCAGAGCCGAGGGCAGCTCGGCGCGCAACTGTCCGCCGAGTGTCGCCATACCGGCGGCTCCGACCGCCACGGCGGCGATCCGGGAGCCGGTGCCCGCGCCGTGCCGTTCCAGCAGCCGACGGGCGGCGGGCAACAGTTGCTCCAGCAGATGGCCCGCGTCGATCCCCGTGGCTCCGGTGCGTACCGGCTCGGCGCAGACCGTCGTGCCCGCCGGGGCGGACGCGCCGACGGAGCCCAGCGCCACCCGCAGCCCGGAGCCGCCCGAATCCACGCCGAGCACGTACGGACCCGTCGCGCTGGTGGACCCGTCCCGACCCGCGCCGGCAGCGTTGTTCTCCGGCGAACGCCCGCGTGAGCTCATGGACCGGCTCCAGAAAGAAGAGAAAAGGACGGCGGCAGCCTACCCCCGGTACCGCGAGCCGTGACCGGGGGTGTGGAAGATCGGCCTCCATGTGGTGGCTCCGTGGCGGGAAGGCGGTCGTGTACGCCGGTAGAGTGATGTTTCGTGGCACCACGACCGTTGAACGAAGTAGTCGAGTCCGGCTGGGCCGACGCGCTCGCCCCCGTGGCCGGACAGATCGCCGCGATGGGCGATTTCCTGCGTGCGGAGGTAGCGGCACGTCGCACCTACCTGCCGTCCGGAGCGAACGTGCTGCGCGCGTTCCAGCAGCCCTTTGACGACGTACGCGTCCTGATCGTCGGTCAGGACCCCTATCCGACGCCCGGGATGGCGATGGGGCTGAGCTTCTCCGTGGCCCCCGAGGTGCGTCAGTTGCCCGGCAGCCTGGAGAACATCTTCCGTGAACTGCATACGGACTTGGGGCTTCCGCGGCCGTCCAACGGGGATCTGACGCCCTGGACGCGGCAGGGCGTGCTGTTGCTGAACAGGGCGCTCACCACTGCGCCCCGCAAGCCCGGCGCGCACCGCGGCAAGGGCTGGGAGGAAGTGACCGAGCAGGCGATCCGGGCGCTGGCCGCACGCGGCAAGCCGCTGGTGTCCGTGTTGTGGGGGCGTGACGCGCGCAATCTGCGGCCGTTCCTCGACGCCTTTCCGGCCATCGAGTCCGCGCACCCCTCGCCCATGTCGGCGGACCGCGGCTTCTTCGGCTCGCGCCCGTTCAGCCGCACCAATGAAGCGTTGCTCCGCCAGGGGGCCCAGCCGGTCGACTGGCAACTGCCGTAACCCGGGGCAGTCGCACGGCCGTTCCGCCGGATGCGGCGCGGCATCGGTTTCCACCCGGGCCCGGTGCCACGTCCTTCGGTCGGACGCGTTGCGCGCCGCCCGTACGAAGCGTCCCGCACCACCGCGGTGACCACCGGGCCGGGCAGGGACGCTCCACCATCCGGGACGGCGGCCGGACCGGGCGCGACGACTCACCGAAGTTCTTTCGCGATCAGCGCTCTTCGACATCGAGGGTGGACAATGCCGCCCCGCGCTCGGCCGGCAGGATGGCGAAACCGGCGAAGTCCATGTCGATGTCGGCGGCCGACGGAGAGCGTCGGGCGCCAGGTCGGGCCCTGCCCCGCGGCGGAACCCGTCATGAGCCGGCGCGGGCGGCCGATGCCGGCGACGAAGTGCCCCGGTGGTCAGGAGCCGACGACCGCCGCCCGCACGCAGAGGACATCCGGCAGATGCGAGGCGAGTTGCTGCCAGGTGTCCCCGTCGTCCGCGCTCGCGTACACCTCGCCGTTGCGATTGCCGAAGTAGACGCCCGCCGGGTCGGCGTCGTCCGTACAGAGCGCGTCGCGCAGCACCGTGCCGTAATGCGTCTCCTCCGGCAGGCCCGCCGACAACGGCTCCCAGGTGCTGCCCGCGTCGCCGGTGCGGAACACCCGGCAGCGGTGCTCGGCCGGTACGCGGTCGATGTCGGCGTTGATCGGGAAGACGTACGCCGTGTCCGCGCGGTGCGGGTGCGCGGCAGCGGCGAAACCGAAATCGGACGGCAGTCCCCGGCCGATGTCCGTCCAGTTGTCTCCCGAGTCGTCGCTCCGGAACACCCCCCAGTGGTTCTGGAGGTAGAGCCGGTCCGGATCGACGGCGTCCCGGGCCACCTTGTGGACGCACTGGCCGAACTCGGGATCCGGGTCGGGGAGAAAGACCGCCGAGACCCCCTTGTTCGAAGGAGCCCAGCTCGCGCCGCCGTCCTTGGTGCGGAACACCCCGGCCGTGGAGACAGCGACCGTCACGGCGCGGGCGTCCCTCGGGTCCGTGAGGATGGTGTGCAGACCCTCGCCGCCCCCGCCCGGCACCCACTTCGAACGCGTCGGATGCTCCCACAGGGGGCGGACCAGCTCGAAGGACGCCCCGCCGTCCTGGGAACGGAACAACGCGGCGGGCTCCGTCCCGGCGTAGACGACATCGGGCGCTTCGGGGCCGGCGGGGTGCAGCTGCCAGACCCGCTCCAGCGATGTCTCGGTGAACCCCGGGAACTTCACGGCCGGTTGCTGCGGCTCGACCCAGGTGCCGCCCAGATCGTCGGAATGGAATACCGAGGGGCCCCAGTGCGCGCTGTCCCCGCCGACCAGCAGCCGGGGTACGCGCCTGCGGGTGTTGATGGCGAGGGAGTAGATCGCCTGGGCATTGAAATGCGGGCCGTCGAACTCCCATGCGCCGCCGCGCCGGTGGCCGATGAAGAGTCCCTTGCGGGTGCCCACGGTGAGCAGTACGTCGGTCATGCCGAACCTCCCGAAACGCCGTTGTGTCGGATACGGGCCAGTCTGCACCCCACCACTGACAGAGGCCCGCAGCGCGGCCCCGGACACCGGACCCTGTTGCTTCCCCGGCCGGTGAAGTACGGTGCAGCAGAGGTAGAAAGCGCTTGCCCGGCATCGTGACCGAGAGACCGAGGAGCACCAGTGCCGACCTTCGAGGGGCTGCCCGGCTCCGTCGCCGTCTCCCATCTGCGGGTGTACGACTGGCCCGCCGAGGACGGCCTGCGCGGCGGGACGCCCCACGTCCATCTCACCTGCTCCGAAGGGTATGTGGTGGTCGCGGGCGCGGGCTCGGTGCAGACCCTCACCGCGTCCGGGTTCCGGCGGACACCGCTGACGCCGGGCGCCCTTGTCTGGTTCACGCCCGGCACGATCCACCGCCTCGTCAACGAGGACGGGCTGCGTATCGTCGTCCTCATGGAGAACAGCGGACTGCCCGAGGCCGGTGACGCCGTCCTCACCCTGCCGCCCCGCCACCTGGCGGACCCCGATGCCTACCGGGCGGCGGTCGCCCTCCCCGTCGACGGATCCGAGGCGGAACAGGAACGGGCCGCACGCGCTCGCCGTGACCTCGCCGTCGAGGGGTTTCTCGCGCTGCGCCGGGCCACCGAGGCGGGCGACCCCGAACCGCTCGCCGCCTTCCACCGGGCCGCCGCCGCACTCGTGCGTCCGAGGACCGAGGACTGGCGGGAGCGCTGGCGGAAGGGGGCCGCCGCCGCGTCCGAGGTGACCGGCGACCAGCTCGACGCCCTGGCGCGCGGCGACGCCGGATACCTCGCCGACGCCTGTGTGCACGCCGAACACCCTTCCGTGCACGGCAGGTTCGGCATGTGCGGACGTCTTGATGTCTACCGCGGCTGACCGGATCCCGTGCCGTCACCGCCCGCCGGGCGTGCCAGTATCCGGATCGTGCGGCCGTCGTCCTCCCGGGCGTCCCCGACGTGCCGGAAGCCGATCCGGCCCAGCAGCGCCAGCGACGCCGCGTTCTCTGCGGCCACCGTCGCGTACACCTCGCTGAGCCCGAGGATGTCCAATCCGTACGAGGTCACCGTCCGCGCGATCTCGGTACCGAACCCCAGCCCCCACTCGGCCGGAGCCAGGGCGTAGACGATCTCGTGGCCGTCCACCTCCGGGGACGGGGAGGGTTTGATCTCCGCGTGGCCGACCAGGCGATCGCCGAGTCGTACGGCCCACACGTCGAAGAGACCCTGTGCGTACACCTTGCTGAAGATCCGCCCGAACAGGGCGCGGTCCTCGGCCTCGGTCTGCGGTCCGTCACCCATCCACCGGGAAACCCGGCTGTCCTGGAAGAGCGCAACGAAGTCGTCCTCGTCCGCGGGCACGTACGGTTCCAGCCTCAGCCGCCCGGTGTGCAGGGTGGGGGTCGTCATGAGGCGGGACGCTACGTGGCGCCGCTCCGGCCCGCAACGGGATAGGAGGGCGGGCCGGACCGGGTCGGCGGGCCCCGGCGGAAGGGGTCAGCGGCGGGGCCCGGCGGTGCTGCTGCGGACCACCAGCTTCGTGGCCAGGTCGACGCGGGTGGTCGCCGGGCGTTCGCCCCGCGCGAGATCGAGGACCAGACGGGCGGCGGTCTCGGCCATCTCGATGAGCGGCTGACGCACCGTGGTGAGCGGCGGCCCGATCCACCGGGTGAGCGGCAGGTCGTCGAAGCCGACGACACTGAGGTCCTCGGGGATGCCGCGTGTGCTGGAATTCTGGAAGGCCGCCCCGGCGGTGCCGCCATGGACCGGCGGTCGGCACCGGTGGCCGGGGGCTCGGTGGTCCGTGTTTGCCGGAGAGCTTCCGGCCGCACCCGGTCGAGAGGTGAGCCGGGCGAAGGGCGAAGGGAGAGGTGGCGCGATGACGCGTGGGATCGAGGATCGCGAGGGGCGCGGTGTGGACCTGGAGGTGGTCCCTGTCGGCTCGGGGGTCGAGGTCCGGGTCACGGTGCCGGCGGGCGAGACCGTGCTGGTCTGTACGCCTGACCGTGCCCGGGAACTGGCGGCGGCCCTCGCCCTGGCGGCGGACGGGGCCGAGAGTGCGGGGTCGGCGGAGCCCGTCAGCGTCCGAGCGCGCGAGCTGCGCCGGGGGGACGTGCGGGACGGCGACCGGGCCATGACGGTGGAGGGCGTCAGGATCGACGGGGCCACCGCCCATGTGACCTGGAAGTCGGGTGCCGGACGCAGTTGGACCCAGGGGTATGACGCGGACGCGGTCATCACACTCAGGCGTCGTGGATAGGTCGCGTACGCACGCCCCCTACAGGACAGCCCTTGTCGGTGCCGTGAGGCCCGTTTCCGGCCGGGAACGGGCCTCACGCGCGTTCACGCCTTTGTACGAGGGGCGTCGTAATTTGACAGGTTTCGTAGTACGATATGTATCGTACTAGTGAGTCTTTCGTGCCGTCGAAACGGAGTCCGACGTGAGTGCCCTCTTCGAGCCCTACACCCTGCGTTCGCTCGTCATTCCCAACCGGGTGTGGATGGCGCCCATGTGCCAGTACAGCGCCGAACCGGTGGGGCCGAACGCGGGCGTCGCGACCGATTGGCACTTCGCCCACCTCGCGGCGCGTGCCATCGGCGGAACGGGGCTCATCCTCACCGAGGCGACGGCCGTCAGCCCCGAGGGCCGGATCAGCCCGGCGGACCTCGGTATCTGGAACGACACCCAGGTGGCCGCCTTCCGCCGGATCACGGACTTCCTCAAGGGGCAGGGGTCGGTTCCCGGCATCCAGCTTGCGCACGCCGGTCGCAAGGCATCGACGGCGGCCCCCTGGCTGGGCGGCGACCCCGTCGGCCCGGACGCGCACGGCTGGACGCCCGTCGCCCCCAGCCCGCTGCCGTTCGACGACGGTCACCCCGTACCGCACGAGCTGACGGTGGACGAGATCCGGGGCGTCGTCGATCAGTTCCGTGAGGCCGCCCGCCGTGCGCTCGACGCGGGCTTCGAGGTCGCCGAGGTGCACGGAGCCCACGGATACCTCATCGGGCAGTTCCTCTCCCCGCACAGCAACCGGCGTGACGACGAGTACGGCGGCAGCTTCGAGAACCGCGTCCGCTTCGCACTTCAGGTCGTCGACGCCGTGCGTGAGGTCTGGCCGGAGGAACTGCCCGTCCTCTTCAGGATCTCCGCGACGGACTGGCTCACGGAGAACGACGAGGACGAGCGCGAGGGCTGGACCGTCGACGAGACCGTGCGGCTGGCCAAGGAGCTCCACGCCCACGGCGTCGACCTGCTGGACGTCTCCAGCGGTGGGAACGCCCCGCGCGCCCGCATCGGGACCGGGCCCGGCTACCAGGTTCCCTTCGCCGAACGGGTCAAGGCGGAGACCTCGCTCCCCGTGGCGGCCGTCGGTCTGATCACGGAGCCGCAGCAGGCCGAGAAGATCATCACCGAAGGGCGGGCCGACGCGGTCCTCCTCGGGCGTGAGCTGCTGCGGAGCCCCTCGTGGGCCCAGCACGCGGCCCGTGAACTGGGCGGCGAACTCCGCACACCGGACCAGTACCTCCGCGCGGTCTGACCGCGCGGACCTCGTCGGCCCGGGCGCCCGGCACGCCGTGACGTGCCGCAGGAGGCTCGGGCCCGAGGCGTCCGCGTGTCATCGACTGACGGGGCTGAGCCGGGCACGGACGAACGGGCCGGTCAGGAGTACGAGAAAAGCGAAGGCGGCGAGGCGCTGCAGTCCCGGCTCCGCCGCCACATCGCTGTGCTGGATGCCGTACACCGCATACCAGTTGGCCGCCAGGTCGGTCGCCATGACGGCGCACATCAGGTCCATGCCGACCCGCCTCCCGCCGATCAGGAGCAGCGCCGCCGCCGAGTCGAATGCCGCCAGCGACGACCAGTACAGGTTCAGCCAGTCGGGCGCCCAGCGATAGGGGAACAGGCCGTCGCGGACCAGGTCGGCGATGTGCGAGGCGGCTCCCACGAAGACCATGACGACGACGTACACCACGACGAGCGCGACCACCCACCACGGTGCACGGCCTGTCCATCCTCGCATCCGACCGATTGTGTCAGATGCGGGACGACGGCGACGGTGGACCACGGGGGCCGCTTCGGTCACGCCGGCGTCGTCGCCGACTTCCGGTCGGGGGTGAACATCGTTGGCCGCACACGGTGTTCCGCTGCCCGTCACCCGGGGGTCGGCCGCGAACACATCGCGCTTCGGGACCGGCGCATTTTGGAAATGCGCCGGCCGCTCTCTTGCCGCCTGCGCCACACCGCCTATATAACGTTGTAAACCGAGCTGCCGACAGGCCGCGCAGGCGCTCATGACCACCGTTTCCACGGCTGTTCAGGCAGCTCGGAGCGGGACCGTGAGGAATGCGGCGGCATCAGTGGCCCGGCGGTTGATGCATCGTCCGGTCATGCCCCGACCGCACGCCCCGAAGCGTGCCGTCACCTCGCCAAGGAGCGCCCCGCGCATGATGATCCAGCGCCGATCCCGTCCCCTCGTCGTGGCCTGCCTCCTCCTCGCCGCCGTCACCTCGGCCGCCTCCGGCTGCGCCAAGTCGGAAACCTCGGACAATGCGGGGGGTGACAGCAGCCAAGGGGCCCAGACCGCCAAGTCCCTGGAGAGCAGCTCCGGTTCGGGCTGCTCGCTGCAGGCCTACGGCGCGCCGAAGCTGGACCTCAAGGATGCGGTGGTCGGCTTCTCCCAGTCGGAGAAGGAGGCCAACCCGTTCCGTATCGCCGAAACACGGTCCATCAAGGACGAGGCCGAGAAGGTCGGTGTGAGGAAGCTGCTCACCACCAACGCGCAGTCGCAACTCTCCAAGCAGATCAGCGACATCCAGGACATGCTGTCGCAGGGTGCCCAGTTCCTCATCGTCGCCCCGCTGAACTCCGACGGGCTGGAGCCGGCGTTCAAGGCGGCCGCGGCCAAGAAGGTCCCCGTCCTGACCATCGACCGCAAGGTCAACTCCACCGCGTGCAAGGACCATGTGGCCTTCCTCGGTTCCGACTTCGTGGAGCAGGGCAGGCGCGCGGCGGACGCGATGATCAAGGCGACCGGCGGCAAGGGCAAGGTCGCCGTCCTCCTCGGCGCCTCGGGCAACAACGTCACCACCGACCGCACCAAGGGCTTCGTCGACCAACTCGAGGCGCAGGCCCCCGGCCTGGAGATCGTCGCCCAGCAGACCGGCGAGTTCGCACGTGACAAGGGGCAGCAGGTCATGGAGCAGCTGATCCAGTCCAAGCCCGACATCACCGCCGTCTACGCGGAGAACGACGAGATGGGGCTCGGCGCGGTCACCGCGCTGAAGGCGGCCGGGAAGAAGCCGGGCAAGGACATCAAGATCGTGTCCGTGGACGGCACCCGGAATGCCGTGCAGGCCCTGGTCGACGGCGAGTACAACGCCGTCATCGAGTCGAACCCGCGCTTCGGGCCGCTCGCCTTCGCGACCGCTCAGAAGTTCTACAACGGCGAGGAGATCCCGGAGAACGTCATCATCTCCGACCGGGCGTACGACGAGTCCAACGCCAAGGCCTCGCTCGGCGGCGCGTTCTGACCGCAGCGGTCCGCAGGGACCCGCGACGTCCTGGTCCACCGCCGCGGCGAAGCCCTTCTCCGCAGCCGCACGCCGCCCCGCCGCGGCGGCACGGGCCCACCCCCTGGAGCAGCGGAAGGCCGATACCGTCCATGGCATCACCCGAAGCAGTACCACAGGCGCCGGAGCCCGCCGTCCACCCGGCGGACGTCACCTCTCCTCCCGACGCCGGCACGGTCCTCGAAGCCCGTTCGGTGAGCAAGCGGTTCCCGGGCGTCGTCGCCCTCGACAGTGTCTCCTTCGCCCTGCGCGCCGGGGAGACCCACGCCCTGGTGGGGGAGAACGGCGCGGGCAAATCGACCTTGATCAAGGTGCTGACGGGCGTCCACCGCCCCGACGAGGGCGAACTGCGGCTGAGCGGTCGTCCCGTGGCGTTCGCCCGGCCGTTCGAGGCGCAGCAGGCCGGGATCTCCACGATCTACCAGGAGGTGAATCTCGTCCCGCTGATGAGCGTGGCGCGCAACATCTTCCTCGGCCGTGAGCCCAAGAGCCGCCTCGGCCTCATCGACTTCTCCCGGATGCACCGCGAGACCAGGGGACTGCTGGAGGGCTTCGGCGTACGTGTCGACCCGCGAACGCCCCTGCACACACTGGGCATCGGCACGCAGCAGATGGTCGCCCTGGCCCGCGCCGTCTCGGTCGACGCCCAGGTCGTCATCATGGACGAGCCCACCTCCTCGCTGGAGCCGCGCGAGGTGGAGACCCTCTTCCGGGTCATCGAGAACCTGCGCGGCCGGGGCATCGCCGTTCTCTACGTCAGCCACCGCATGGACGAGCTCTACCGGATCTGCGACCGCGTCACCGTGCTGCGCGACGGCCACCACATCCACACCGGCGGCCTCGCCGACCTCGACCGGATGCGGCTCGTCTCCATGATGCTCGGCCGCGATCTGTCCGAGGTCCGCCGCACCGGCCTCACCGGTTTCGGCAGCGGGGCACACGACGCGGCACGTACCCCCGCACTCACCGCGACCGGCCTCCACCGCCGCCACCAACTCCACGACGTATCGCTGTCGTTGTACGGCGGCGAGGTGCTCGGCCTCGGCGGCCTCCTCGGCTCCGGCCGCAGCGAGACGGCGAAGGCCCTCGCGGGTGCACTGAGCCTGGATTCCGGCGAACTCGTCATCGGGGGACGGAAGCTGCGCAGGATCGGCACGGCCGGTGCCATCCGCCGCGGAATCAGCCTGCTGCCCGAGGACCGCAAGGCCGATGGCATCGTGCCCGGTCTCTCCGTGCGCGAGAACATCGTGCTGGCCGCCATGCCCCGGCTCTCCCGATTCGGGGTGGTCTCCCGCCGTAAGCAGGACCGCGTCGTCGACATCTTCATGAAGCGGCTGAGGATCAAGGCGGCGAGCCCCGAGCAGAAGGTCGGCGAACTCTCCGGAGGCAACCAGCAGAAGGTCCTTCTCGCCCGCTGGCTCTGTCTGGAACCCAGGGTGCTGCTGCTCGACGAACCGACCCGGGGCATCGACGTCGGCGCCAAGGCCGAGGTCCAGGGCCTCGTCGACGAGCTCGCCCGTGAGGGCCTCGCCGTCCTGCTCATCTCCTCCGACATCGAGGAACTCGTCGAGGGCGCCGACCGCGTCGTCGTGCTGCGCGGCGGCTCGGTGGCGGGCGAACTCACGGGCGACGAGGTGACCGAGAGCCATCTGCTCGAAGTGCTCGCCGACCACGCGCCGGCGCCCGCCGGAAAGGCCCCGGCCGCCCAGGAGGATCCCCGATGACCCAGGTCGCCCTCGCCACCTCCGCCCGCCCCCTGGCGCGGCTGCGCGACCCCGCCTGGTACCAGGAGTACGGCGTGTACGTCGCCGTGGCGGTGGTGCTCGTCTTCAACGCCCTGTTCACCGATCACTTCGTGACCGCCGACAATCTGCGCACCCAGCTCGTCCAGGTCGCCCCCGTCGTCATCGTCGCCCTGGGCATGGCCCTGGTCATCGGCACCGAGGGCGTCGACCTGTCCGTCGGCTCGACGATGGCGCTCGCCACCGCGCTCCTGCCGCTCTACCTCGGATACGGGCTCGTGCCCGCGCTCGTCGTGGCGCTGCTCGCCGGCGCCGTCGTCGGCGCGGTCAACGGCGCACTGGTCTCGCTCATCGGGCTGCAACCGATCGTCGCCACACTCGCGCTCTTCGTCGGAGGCCGGGGCCTGGCCCTCGTCATGGCCGACGGGCGGCTCAAGCAGATCGTCAACCCGGATCTGCTCTCGCTCGGCACGGGCTCCTTCCTCGGCGTCCCGTTGGTCGTGCTGATCGCCGCGGTCCTCGCCGTGGCCGTCGCCTTCCTCGTGCAGCGCACCACGTTCGGCCGTCAGGTCGTCGCCGTCGGTGGCAACCGCTCGGCCGCGGTCCTCGCCGGCCTGCCAGTGCGGCGGGTGCTCATCAGCGTCTACGTGCTCTGCGGCGTACTGGCCGCCCTGGCCGGCATCCTCGCCACCGCCAGGCTGACCGCCAGCGATCCCTCCTCGCTCGGCACCCTCATGGAACTCTCCGCCATCACGGCGGTCGTGGTCGGCGGCACCCCGCTGAACGGCGGTTCCGTCCGGGTGCTCGGCACCGTCGCGGGCGCCCTGCTGATGCAGCTGCTGCGCGCCACTCTGGTCAAGCACGACCTGCCCGACTCCACCGCACAGATCGCCCAGGCGGCGATCATCATCGCCGCCGTCTACGTCGCCCGGGAGCGTCGGTCCCGATGAACGAAACCACACCTGCCGCGGTCGCCCAGTCCCCGGCACCACGAAGGAGCCCAGAGGTGCCGGGGGACGGCGAGCCCCGACCGGCACCCGGTCCCGCGCCGACGATCACACGGTGGCTCGCCGAACTCCTGCAGGGCCAGGGCGTGCTCGCCGTTCTGCTGACCGTCGTGATCGCCGCCTCGTTCGTCTACCCGACGTTCGCGACGCTGGACAACGCCCGCGGTGTGACCGTGCAGGCGTCGTTCCTCGCCGTGGTCGCCCTCGGCATGACGATGGTCGTCATCACCGGCGGCATCGACCTGTCCGTCGGTTCCGTCTTCGCCCTCGGCGGAGTGCTCGCCGCCTGGGCCTCGCAAGGGGGTCTCCTGCCCGCGCTGCTCGTGCCGCTGGTGGTGTGCGGGGCGATCGGTCTGCTCAACGGCCTGCTGATCGCCCGTGCCGCGATGGCCCCCTTCATCGTCACTCTCGCCACCCTGCTGGCCGCCCGTGGCATACTCCTCGCCCTGACCGACGAGGGCGCCACCACCTATCTCGTCCCCAAGGGTTCCGCCTTCGCGGAACTGGGCCAGGGGAGCATATGGGGTTTTGGACACCCGGTCCTGATCGCCCTGGTGCTGTTCGGCGCCGGCGGACTGCTCCTGCAGCGCACCTCGTTCGGCCAGTCCCTCTTCGCCGTCGGCGGCAGCAGCGATGCGGCGGCCCTGATGGGCCTGCCCGTGGCCCGTACGAAACTCCTGGTCTACACGCTCAGCGGGCTGCTCGCCGGACTCGCCGGCGCGCTGAACGCGGCCAGACTGTCCTCCGGCGTCACGATCGTCGGTGTGGGCATGGAACTCGACGCCATCTCCGCCGTCGTCATCGGCGGCACCCTCCTCGTCGGTGGCGCCGGCTCGATCAGCGGCACCCTCTGGGGCGTCCTGCTGCTGGCCGTCATCCAGAACCTCATCAACCAGATCGGTTCGCTGAACTCCTCCTACCAGTCGGTGGTCAGCGGAGGGTTCCTTATCGTTGTCGTGGTGGCCCAGCGCTGGCTTGCGCGCGGCCGCAGAACCAGCTGAGCCGTGCCGGACGGGGCAGCCCCCCGGCCCTCGAAGCGCGAGCCAAGCCGATCCAGTGCGCACCGGTGCGCACCGAGCCGAGTCAGGGAGTGCCGTGGGCGTCAGCCTCAAGGATGTTGCGCAACGGGCGGGCGTGTCGATCAAGACCGTGTCCAACGTGGTGAACAACTATCAGCACGTCACTCCACAGATGCGCGCCAAGGTGCAACGGGCCATCGACGAACTCGGCTACCGGCCGAACCTCACCGCTCGCCATCTGCGCAAGGGCCGTACCGGCATCATCGCCCTGGCGGTGCCCGAGTTCGGCAACCCGTACTTCGCCGAACTGGCCGGCGCGGTCGTCGACGCGGCCGCCCGGCACGACTACACCGTCCTGGTCGACCACACCGCCGGCCTCAGGGAGAAGGAACTCCTGGTCAGCCAGGGCTTCCGCTCGCATGTCATCGACGGCCTCATCCTCAGTCCCATCCATCTGGAGACCGAGGACCTCATGGCGCGCACCGAGACCGCGCCCCTGGTCCTTCTCGGCGAGCGGGAGTACGAGGCCCCGTACGACCACATCGCCATCGACAACGTGGCCGCCGCCCGTGACGCCGTACGCCACCTCATCGACCGCGGCCACCGGCGGATCGCCTTCCTCGGCTCCCGCACCGGACGCGAACGGCAGCCCGCCCACCTGCGGCTGCGGGGCTGGCGCGAGGAACTGGCCGCGGCCGACATCGAGCCCGACGAGTCACTGGTGGTCGTCACCGACGGCTACGGGCGCGAAGACGGAGCCACGGCCATGGCCGCACTCCTGGACCGGGGAGAACGGCCCGATGCGGTCTTCGCGTACAACGACCTCATCGCCATCGGCGCTATGCGCACCCTCACCGCACGCGGCCTGCGCATTCCCGAGGACGTCGCCGTCGTCGGCTTCGACAACATCGAGGAGAGCCTGTACGGAGCCACCACCCTCACCACCGTCGCCCCCGACAAGGAAGCCATCGCGCGGCTCGCCGTCGACAGCCTCGTCGAACGGCTCTCCGGCAACCCGGTTCCCGAACCGCGTCGGCCCCGCCCCGGCTACGCCCTCGTCGTCCGCGAGTCCACCGTGCCCCGGCGGGGGCCCGCCCCACGGGAGGACCGGGCCCCCGCCTCCGGTCCCGCTGCTTGAGGTACGGGCCCCGCGGCGCCGATCCTGCCCGGCGCCGCGTTCACGGGGCGTGACAGGTGCGTAAGGGGCTGAGGCGTGGACAGTGGCGCGGATCCCGGGAAGGGGGGAATGACGGAATACGTCGCGATGTTGGGATGTCCATGACCTTTTCTGTGGACGTGATCGTCCGGGGCTACGAACTCGACACGCAGGGACATCTGAACCAGGCCGTCTACCTGCAGTACGCCGAGCACGCGCGCTGGGAACTGCTGCGCGCCGCCGGCCTGCCGCAGGAGAAGCTGCTGGCCAGTGGGGTCGGGCCGGTGGCGCTCGAAACAACGGTGAAGTTCCTGCGCGAACTGAGGGGTGGTGACCGGGTTCGGGTGACCTGCCGGTTCGAATACGGCGAGGGAAAGACGTTCGCGGTGGCGCAGGAGGTCCTCAAGGAGGACGGCACGGTCGCGGCGCAGGTCACGGGCGTGGCGGGGTTGCTCGATCTGACGACCCGCAGGCTGATCGCCGATCCGGCCGGGCATCTCGCCTCACTCGCCGGGAACCCGGACCTGCTCAGCGGCTGACCGACCGCGCCGCGGCCGGTGCGCGGCCGGGCGGAGCTCCGCAAGGAAGAACCCGTCGACGCCCGTGGAGCGGCATCGCGCGCCGATGGCGCCGGGTCATGCGCGGCCGCACACGTCCTACGGCGAACCTCGAACTACGAAGAGTCTCGTATTATGGGAGACCGGACGAAGCCAGGGAATGGAGCCATCGTGACCCCAGCCAGCGCCCCCGTCGAAAGAGTCGCTGCGGTCGGTGGCCGCGCGCTCGACCATCCCACGCGGGACGAGATCCGCATCGAGACGGTGCTGCACGCGCTCTCCGACCCGATGCGGCTGCGCGTGGTCCGTGAACTGGCCGTCGCCGACTCCGAGCTCACCTGCTCCCGTTTCGACCTGCCGGTGTCCAAGTCGACATCCACGCACCACTTCCGGGTGCTGCGCGAGAGTGGCATCGTCCAGCAGTTCTACCGCGGCACGGCCAAGATGAACGGGCTGCGCCGGGACGATCTGGAAGCACTGTTCCCCGGGCTCCTCGACACCGTCCTCGACGCCGCCAACCGGCAGGTGCAGCGCATCGGCGAGGACCGATAGCCTCACGATCCGCCCCGCTCGGCACCCTCCGCGGCGTCCAGCAACCCCGCCCAGTCCGGGATCTTCACCGGCCCCCGGCCCAGTGACCGGCCCAGTGCCGCCTCCGCCCGCTCGATGGACAGCCAGCCCTTCCATTCCACCGGCCGCAGCCCCCACGCCCGCAGGGCGGTCACCGGATCGGGCACGGACGGGCGCCCGGTGAGCAGCGGGGCGTCGTCCAGCAAGGACGCCACCGTCTCCTTCGCGCACGACCGGTTCGAGCCGATCACCCCGGTCGGCCCACGCTTGATCCACCCGGCGACGTACTCCCCGGGCGACGGCACGCCGTCGCGCAGCACCCGTCCCGCCAGATGCGGCACCGTCCCGCGCGCCGTGTCGAACGGGAGGCCGGGCAGGGGCAGCCCCCGGTAGCCGACGGCCCGCAGCACGAGCTGGGCGCCGATGTCCTCGTACGCCCCGGAGTCGCGTACACCCCCGCTGCCGTCCGGCACGGTACGGGCGAACCGCACCCCGGCCACCCGGCCGTCCCGCTCCAGCAGTTCGACGGGCCGCAGAAAGAACCGCAGGTGTATGGTGCGCGCCGGATCTGCTCCCGGGCCCGCGCCCATGGCGCCGGCCGAGGCCCATCCGCGCAGCACCTCGACGTTGCGCCGCGCCGCCGCGGTCAGGCGCGGCACGTCGGGCGGGGCGGACATGGCCGTCGCCGGCGCGGCGGACGGATCGACGTATGCCGGATCGAGGGCCAGCTCCGCCTCGTCCACCACCACCCGGGCGTGCGGCAGCCCGCCCAGCTCCCGCAGCTCCTTGGTGGTGAACCTCGCCTGCGAGGGCCCACGCCTGCCGGCCATGTGGACCTCGCGGACCCGGCTGCCGGCCAGCGCGCCGAGCGCTCCGTGCGGTACGTCGGTGGTGCGCAGCTCCTCCGCGCCCCGCGCGAGAATCCGCGCCACGTCCACCGCCACATTGCCGACACCGATCACCACGACCGAACGGGCCCGCAGCGCGAAGCCGTTGGCGGCGGCGTCCGGGTGCGCGCTGTACCACGAGACGAACTCGGTCGCGGAAAAGCTGCCGGGCAGGTCCTCGCCGGGGACGGCGAGGCCGCGGTCGGTCGCGGCCCCGACGCAGTACACGACCGCCTGGTAGAGCTCCCCGATCCGCTCGGGCGGGATCCCGCCGCCGCCCACCTCGACATTGCCGAGGAAGGTGATCCGCTCGTGCTCCAGGACGGTCCGCAGGCTGTTCTGGAGCGATTTGATCTTTTCGTGATCGGGGGCCACGCCGTAGCGCACCAGGCCGTACGGACAGGGGAGCCGGTCCAGCACATCGACCCGGACACCGGGCACCCGGTCCTGCTCGACCAGGGCCTGCGCGGTGTAGACCCCGCTCGGGCCGGAGCCGACGACGGCGACACGGAGCACGGCGCACCTCTTCCCGCGGGATGCCTCCAGCATGACACCGGCGGCCGGGACGCAGGGGAGGCGCGCCCGGGGCGCGGTCAGGACGACAGCGTGCGCATCCGGTCGATCTCCACCGTCTGTTGGGCGAGGACGTCCCCGGCCATCTCCTCGACCTGCACATTGTTCCCCTGCGAGAGCACCTCGGTCGCCATCGTGATCGCGCCCCGGTGGTGGGTGGTCATCAGTCTCAGGAAGAGCTTGTCGAAGGCCGCGCCGTTCGCCGCCCGCAGCTCTTCGAGCTGCGCCGGGGTCGCCATGCCGGGCATCGCCGCGTGGTCGTGGCCGCTCGCGCGCCCGACTCCGCCGTTGTGCTTGAGCCAGCCCTGCATGGCACCGATCTCCGGCTTCTGGCCCGCGGTGATGCGTTCGGCGAGCCGCGCGACGGCGGCGGAGCCGGAGCGGCCGGGAACGAGTTCGGTCATCTCCAGTGCCTGCGCGTGGTGCTGGATCATCATCTGCACGTACCGGAAGTCGGCGGAGTTGGGGGTGTCGTCCCCGGCGGCCTTCAGCGCCTCCTCGGCGGAGAGGGTCCGCGCGGGCTCTCCGGGCTTTCCGGGCGCCACCACCGAAGGGCCCGCGTCCGTCCGCGCCTTCGTACGGCTGTCACCGCTCCCCGCGTCGCATGCGCTCAGGGTGAGAGCGGCGGACATGACGGCCGCGACGAACACGAAGCGGCGGACACACATGGTCTGACGGCGGATCAACAAGTGGACCTCCATTGCCATATGGGTGGTTGCCCACCGTCCTAACACGCTTCCGCGCGACAGTGATCAGAAACTTTCATTACGTCTCTGTTGCCATCTGTTGGGATGGCCATGGGAGGGACGATACTGCCGAGGTCCGTGAACCGTTCAACTACGTTCGGATACATGGGAGGACGCAGTGATTTCGTTGCACACGAGCCCGGTGCGGCGCAGACGCCTCGGGGCCGCCGCGGCGGTCGCCGGGCTGCTGGCCACGCTGTTCCTGGCCGGTCCCGCGGCCGCGACGCCCGACCCCGGTGACGCGGCCGCCGCCCGTACCGATGTCTCCGCCGCCCAGGAAGCCGAAGCCGCGGCCGCCATCAGGAGCGGTGAGATACCCGGCGTGGACGAGGTCGTCCACAGCGGCAACATCACCCATCTGGCCAACGTCCCTAAGGACGCGCTCAAGGGGCTGAACACGGACCTGGCCTTCCAGGGGAAGTACGCCTTCGCGGGAAACTACGACGGCTTCCGGATCTATGACATCAGCAATCCCAAGTCCCCCAAGACCGTCGCACAGGTCCTCTGCCCCGGTTCGCAGAACGACATCTCGGTCTCGGGAAACCTGCTCTTCCTGTCCACCGACTCCTCGCGCAGTGACAACTCCTGCACCAGCACCACCCAGCCCGCCACGGAGAAGTCCTCCTGGGAGGGCATGAAGGTCTTCGACATCAGCGACAAGCGGAATCCGAAGTACGTCGCCGCCGTCGAGACCGCCTGCGGATCGCACACCCACACGCTGGTCCCCGAACGCAAGAACGTATACGTGTACGTTTCCTCGTACGCGCCGAGCGAGGCGTTCCCCGACTGCCAGCCGCCGCACGACGGGATCTCCGTCATCAAGGTGCCGCGCAACGCACCCGAGAAGGCCGCTGTCGTGAACTTCCCGGTCCTCTTCCCGGACGGCGGCAACCCGGGCGCTCCGACCAACCCGGGCGTCTCCAAGACCAGCGGCTGCCACGACATCACGGTGCTGCCCTCGAAGGATCTTGCCGCCGGAGCCTGCATGGGCGACGGTCTGCTGTTCTCCATCAAGGACCCGGAGCACCCGAAGATCATCGACCAGGTGCAGGACAACGTGAACTTCGCGTTCTGGCACTCCGCGACGTTCAACCAGAAGGCCGACAAGGTCGTCTTCACCGATGAACTCGGCGGCGGCGGCGCGGCCACCTGCAACGAGGAGGTCGGCCCGAAGCGCGGTGCCGACGGCATCTACGACATCGTCGGCAAGGGAGACCAGCGCAAGCTGGTCTTCCGCAGCTACTTCAAGATCGACCGTCCGCAGGCCGACACGGAGGTCTGCGTCGCCCACAACGGTTCGATCGTCCCGGTCAAGGGCCGCGACGTGATGGTGCAGGCCTGGTACCAGGGCGGAGTCTCGGTCTGGGACTTCACCGACTCCTCCAAGCCGAAGGAGATCGGCTACTTCGAGCGCGGCCCCGTCAGCACCGACGCGGTCACCACGGCCGGCTCCTGGTCGGCGTACTACTACAACGGCTACATCTACTCCAACGACATCGCCAAGGGCTTCGACGTCCTGAAGCTCGACGACCGGCGGACCGACCCGGCGAAGCAGGTGCGACTGGACGAGCTCAATGTGCAGACGCAGCCGGACTACTTCGACCGCTGAACCGGCCGGTCACCCCCACACCCGCGCCAGTCGGCTCCAGCGCGCACCCGTGCCTCCCGCCGGGCGGATTCCCCGCCCGGTGGGAGGCACGGCGGCGTCCAGGCGCCGCTCGGGGCCGGCAGCCGCGTCAGGCGGCGGGCCTGGCGCTCCCGCCGGTCGCCGCCGCCCACTCCACCAGCAGTCGCTGGTAGTGCTCCTCGTCCTCGGGGGACAGGCAGCCGCCGGAGCGCTGCCACAGGTCACGAATCTCTTTGTTCACCACGGCGGGGGTACGCACGGAATCGGAGGAGCACGGAGAACGGGACATGCGTACAGGCTAAGGCCCCGATGTGACAATCGGACCCATTGCGCGTCAGGGACATCTCTCACATGTCCATCAGGCAACGCTTGGCAGCAGTCCGAGCGTCCGCAGCCCGTCGGGCCGCTCCTCCACCGGTAGATGCCGTACCAACCGCACGTCACAGCCCAGTGCTGCCGCCCCGCCGTCCGCCTGCGGATCGTCGCCGACCATCACCACATGCGTCGGATCCTGTCCGAGGAGTGTGCAGGCCCTGTGGAAGAGTCGTGCGTCCGGCTTCTGGACGCCGTGCTCGTACGACAGGACGTAGGCGTCCACGAGGGCGTCCAGCCCGTGCGCCCGGAACACCGGCCGGAGGTCCCAGCCGATGTTGCTGACCACACCGACGCGGGTGCCGCTGTCGCGCAGTGCGCCGAGCACCTCCGCCGCGTCCGGGTACGGCTGCCAGGCAGCGGGTGACCGGTGCCGCTCGTACAGCGCGTCGTACAGACCCGGATCCGGCAGGGCCACCTGCCGGGCCAGTTCGGTGTACGCCGCCCGGTGGAGTTCCGCGCTCTGGTCACGGGTGGCCCACAAGGCGGCGAGCCCGGTGGGCACCTGCCGTGGAGGCGGACCGCCCGGAAGTGCCCCGGCGTCCTCCAGCCCCCGCGCGTACCGCTCGAAGTCGGCCCCGTCGACCGTCACCCCCCGCTCGGCGAGGACCGCGCGCAGCCAGGACCGGATCGGCTCGATACGGAACAGAGTCCCGGAGAAATCGAAGAGCACACCTTTGATCTGCATGGGCGCGATCCTCCCCGGATCAGGAATGCCGACGCAAGGCCGGGCCACCGCGTCCCTCGTACCGGGCGAAGCCGACGACGGAGAACCCGACCAGGGCCGCCCCCAGTAGCCATCCGCCGAGCACGTCACTCAGCCAGTGCACCCCCAGATAGAGCCGGGTGACACCGACCCCGATCACCGACAACCAGCCCACCACCAGAGCCGTCCGCCACACCAGGGGCCCCGTGCCGTGCCGGCGCAGCAGCCAGAGCAGCAGGGCGCAGCTCACCGTCGCCGTCATCGCGTGACCGGAGGGGAACGCGGCGTAGTGGGCGGAGTCCACCGGATCCGGCCACCGCGGCCGTTCCCGGCCGACCGCGGACTTCAGTCCCTGTTGCAGGAGGGCCGACAGCACGCTCGTCACCGCCACCCATACCGCGAGGGCCCGTGCCCCACGCCACCACACCGCCACCACGGCCACCGCGATCAGCGCGCGCATGGTCCACGGATCCCACACCCAGTCGGTCAGGATCCGGTTCACGTGGACGAGACCGGGCTCGGTGACCGCACTGCGGTGCAGGGTGTCCGCGACCGTGCGATCGACCGACATCAGCGGCGACCAGCGCACGGCGACCAGGACCAGCAGGATCAGCGCGAGGGCGGCGCAGGCCGTGGCCGTGCCGAACGGCGTGGCGCGGAACCGGGTGCGGCCCGGTGGTGCGAGAGGCGGGGTGGGCATGGGGTGATCTTCTCGGAAGATCCGCGCATCCGCCTATCCCAGTGCGCTGAGTCCCGGAAGGAAGGCCACCAGAAGCGGAACCACCGGTACCAGGGCGCCCGCCGCGGTGAGTCGGAGCCGACGGCCCGCGGTGAGCCGCTCCACCGGGGTCAGCAGCCGGTTCACCCGCCGCGGCAGCTGCGCGTCCGGCGAGGGGCACGGGCCGAACACCCCCCGTTCCTCGTTGAGTTCGACCAGGGCCAGGGCGATCGTCAACCGTCCGAAGCGTCTCGACGCCACATCGTCCGCCGCCAGCTCGACCAGCCGGTGCATCTCGTCACGGAAGGCTGCGAACACCGGCACCTGCGGAAACCCCGTCGCGAGGGCGCCGGAACAGTGCAGCAACCAGTCGTGCCGGGCCTTTGCGTGCCCCTGCTCATGGGCCAGCACCGCATCCAGCTGACGACCTTTCAGGCGGCCGAGTGCCGCGGTGGTGATGACCAGTTGAGGCGCCGCACCTGGCAACCACCAGGCACCCGGGCGCTCTCCCTCCAGGACGACGAGCCGACCCCTGCCGGGCTCCTCCCCGGGCATCAGCGGGGAACGCACCAGCAATTCCGCCCGGCGTTGCCTGCGGCGCACCTGAGCCCGGTGGATCTCCCGGGTCAGCATCGCCGCCGTCCACACCCCGCCGAGCGCCAGCAGCACCGCCATGGCCGCGGACCACTGTCCGTGCCCGCTCAGCGCATACGCTTCCACCACGCCGCGCGGCGCCGGTGCGAAGACATGCCCGCGTACTGCCTGCCAGGCCGCTGCCGCGCTGAAGGTCATGGAGAGCGCGAAGGAGACCAGCACTCCGGCCACCACGCACTGCCACAACCACAGCGCGACGACGGGCTCGCGTTCCGGCCACTGCGCCCGGGCCATCAGACGCGGGGTCACGACGGCGGTCAGTGCGCCGAGCAGCAGCAGGGCCAGGGAGACCAACATGGCGTCAGCCTATGAGCGGCGCGGTGGCCACGGTATGGCTGTGCACGGCAAGTGACGTACGCCACGGTTTGCTCGCCCCCCTGTCTCACAGAGTGAGCAGCATCGCGAGCATGGCGATCCCCATCGTCAGCCGGCAGGCGAGCGCGAGCTCCGGCCGTGTGCCCCAGCCGCCCCCGACCGGCACCTCCCCGACCGGTCCGTCGCCTCCCGCCGTGGCGACCACCGGTATCAGCCGGGCCCCCGACCGCAGTACGTACACCGCGTAGTAGGCCAGCAGCAGTCCGGTCAGCAGGGGTATGCCCCCGGCCGTTTCCATGCTGCCATGGCCCGTGTGCCCGCCGTGTCCCCCTCCATCGCCGGGCGCCATCGTCAACGCCATGTAGACCATCGCCGACGACCCGACCAGGTGGTGCAGATGGTGCCCGCTGCGCCGGGAGAACCACAGCGCGCGCAACGCGGCCGCGCCGAACAGCACCGCGTACACCGCCCACCCCCACCCGGGTGGTGTCATCACGGCGGCCGGCATCGCCATGGCCGCCATGCCGAAGCCCATCAAGGCCTCCGCACGCGCCGTCCTGCGCTCTTCCGCGGTCTCGCTCCGTGTGCGCAACAGGCAGTACGCGCCCGTCGTCGCGCACAATGCCATGAGCAGCCAGCCGGACATCGCCGGTCCGTGCACGGCGCACCTCCCCCTGGACGTACGACATGGTCCCCCCTAGTCGATGCCCGGACCGGGAGCGTCGTACGCGGCGCACTGAGGTGCACGGGGAGCGCGCGGGGGGAGTGTTCCCCGCCGCGCGCTGTACTCACCCGGCCGGGTCAGCCGAGGGTGAGGGACTTGAAGGCACGTGCCTGGTCGGTGATGGCCCGCTCGGTGGGAAGCCGTTCCATGGACGACGCACCGAAGAAGCCGGTGATTCCGGACGTGTGCTCCAGGACGTAGCGGGCGTCCTCGGGCTCGGCGATCGGGCCGCCGTGGCAGAGCACGATGATGTCGGGGTTGACGCGCTTGGCGGCGTCGTGCATGTCCTGCACGGCGGCGGCGGCCTGATCGAGCGTGAGCGCCGTCGAGGCGCCGATGGAACCCTTGGTGGTCAGCCCGACATGCGGTACGAGCACGTCCGCACCGGCCCGCGCCATGTCGGCGGCCTGCCCCGGGTCGAAGACGTAGGGGGCGGTGAGCAGGTCGCGCTCGTGTGCCTGGCGGATCATGTCGACCTCCAGACCGAAACCCATGCCGGTCTCTTCCAGGTTCTCGCGGAATTTCCCGTCGTACAGGCCGACCGTGGGGAAGTTCTGCACACCGGTGAAGCCGATGGCCTTCAGCTGGTCGAGGAAGTTGCCCATGATCCGGAACGGGTCGGTGCCGCACACACCGGCGAGCACGGGGACGTCCCGCACCACGGGGAGGACCTCGCCGGCCATGTCCAGCACGATCGCGTTGGCGTCGCCGTAGGGCAGCAGACCCGCCAGCGAGCCCCGGCCGGCCATCCGGTAGCGCCCCGAGTTGTAGATGATCAGCAGGTCGACACCGCCGGCCTCCGCGCACTTGGCGGACAGACCGGTGCCCGCGCCTGCGCCGATGACTGCCTTGCCCGCGCCGACCTGGTCGGTCAGGCGTGTCAGGGCTTGGTTACGGTTCACGGAAGGACTCCTCTTCGGTGAGTGTGTGAGTCAGACGCTCGCGGACGAGTGGTCATGAGCGGTGATCAGCTCGTGGAGACGGTCGGCTGCCGCCACGGCGAAGGACGGGTCGTTCAGCTGCGCGTCGATCTCGCGCAGCTCGACGGCGCTGCCCCGGAGAGCCGCACGCAGGGACGCCAGCCCCGCCGCGTCGGCTTCCGGATCGTGAAAGGGGCCGTCCGGGGCATCGACGGCGGAGACGCCGCCGAGCGGCCAGAAGACCGCTGCCGGGCCGCGTGCCGAGGCCAGCTTCCGCCCCACGAGGGTGCCCAGTTCCGTCATCTCGTCCGCCGTGGTGCGCATCAGGGTGACAGTGGGGTTGTGCACCAGGAGACGGCGTTCGGCGAAACGTTCCGGAACCGTCTCCCGGGCGCCGAAGTTGACCATGTCCAGGGCGCCCGGTGCGACGACCTGCGCGATGCCCGCCCGGCCGGCCGCGGTCAGCCGGTCCGGTCCGGCGCTCAGTACTCCGCCGACCAGTTCGTCCGCGAGTTCGGTGGTGGTCAGGTCCAGGACACCGGCGAGGAACCCGCCCGCGGCGAGCTTCTCCAGCGCCCGGCCGCCCGCGCCCGTGGCGTGGAAGACCAGGACCTCGTAACCCAGTTCGTCCAGACGCCGCCGGGCGGCGTCGACCGCCGGCGTGGTGACGCCGAACATGCTGGCACCGATCAGCTGCCGCCCGCCGGGGTGCGGCCGGTTGACGCTCCGCTCGTGGTGGGCGGCCATGCCGGCCGCCGCGGCCACCGCGTTGCCCAGGATCCGGGACGACACCGAGTTGATGCCCGCGACGTCGACCACGCTGTACATCATGGTGATGTCGCTGCTGCCCACGTACGGCGACACGTCCCCGCCGGCCATGGTGGACACCAGCAGC
The DNA here is from genome assembly GCF_044740965.1 of Streptomyces sp. NPDC088252. Taxonomy (NCBI): domain Bacteria; kingdom Bacillati; phylum Actinomycetota; class Actinomycetes; order Kitasatosporales; family Streptomycetaceae; genus Streptomyces; species Streptomyces sp. NPDC088252. Next base: position 359,005 of record NZ_JBIURS010000009.1, read on the forward strand.
TTCGGGACGCCGACGGGCAGCGCCTGCATGGCACGCGCGGCGATGAATGACCCGCCGCTGCCGGCCACCGCCAGCACCGCGTGCAGCCGGCCCTCGCGGTGCAGATCACCGACGACCAGTTCGACGCCCTCGGCCATCGCGGTCACGGCCGCCCCGCGGTCCCCGGCGGCGCGCAGCGCCTCCAGATCATGCCCGGCGCGGTGTGCGACGGCGGCGGCGTCGACGTCCCCCGCGGGGGCACCGACCGGCGGTGGCATCACACCGGCGTCGACGAGGACGACATCGCATCCCGATTCGCGCAGGCGCGCCGAGAGCCACGCGTACTCCGCACCCTTGGTGTCCAGTGTCCCGACGAGCACCACGGTCGCCATGTTCTGCTCCTTTGCAACGGCGTTCTCCCGATCATGTGTCGGGTGCCGGGGAGCGGCAAAGACCACTTGGCGGCAATTGGCCTGCGGCGGGTGATGATGGGGGCATGCACCGCATTCCTCCCACCCGCCTGTCGCGCCTGCTGACCGGGTGGTCCAAGGGCGGTGCGGGTGCGATGCCGCTGCTGCTGGCGGAGGCGCTGCGCGAGCTGGCGCAACGGGGAGACGTCGCCCCCGGTACGGTGCTGCCCTCGCAGCGCGCCCTCGCGGCGGCGCTCGGTGTCAGCCGCAGCACGGTGACGGCGGCGTACGGGCTGCTGGAAGCGGAAGGGTGGCTCGACAGCCGGCAGGGGAGCGGCTCCCGGCTGCGGGGTTCGGGTGCGGTGGGCGGGCCCGCGACGGAGGGGCGGCTGGCCAGTTTCGGGACCCGGGACGGGGTCATCGACCTGTCCAGCGGTGCGCTGGACGGCCTGCCCGCGGTCGCGGAGGCGGTCGGCGCGCTGTCCGCCCGGGACCTCACCGCGGCGCTGGCCGGCGACGGGTACCAGCCGTACGGTCTGCCCGAACTGCGCGAGGGGATCGCCGAGTACCACCGCTCGGCCGGCCTGCCGACCTCGCCGGAAGAGATCCTGGTGACGGCCGGGTCCCAGCAGGCCGTCTGGCTGATCACCCAGGGGCTGGTCCAGCCCGGCGACACCGTGGTCGTGGAGGACCCGACCTACCGCGGCGCCCTCGAAGCGCTGCGGGCCCGCGGCGCCCGGCTGGTCCCGCTGCCCGCCGACACCGCCCACGGCGACGGCGCCGCCGCACTCGCACGGCTGGCCGGCCACATCCGCCCACGCCTCGTCTATCTCCAGCCGTCCGTCCACAACCCCACCGGACGCGGCATGGCCGAGCACATCCGCCGTGCCTGGGCCGCCGTGCTGGCCGAACAGGGCCTGTACACCGTGGAGGACAACGCCTACGCGGAACTGTCCCTGTGTCACGACACCGCACCGGTCTCCCTGGCCGCCCAGCTGCCGCCCGCCGCCACCGCCACCGTCGGCACCCTGTCCAAGCTCTTCTGGGGCGGCCTGAGACTGGGCTGGATACGCGCCTCCACCACTGTCGTCCGCCGTCTGGCCGACATCAAGAAGTCCGTCGACCTCTCGTGCCCGGTGGTGGACCAGATGCTGGCCGTACAGCTGCTTCGGCAACTGCCCGAGGCACGAGCCACGCGCCGCGCCCGACTGCGTGAACGCCTGACGGAGACCGAACGGCTCCTGCGCGCCCAGCGGACCGGATGGCGATGGGACCGGCCCGCGGGAGGCTCCGCCCTCTGGGTGGAGATCCCCGGCGCCGATGCCGAGGCCATCGCCCAGCTGGCCCGGCGCGCGGGCGTACTGATCGTGCCCGGCCCCGCCTTCTCCGCCGTGGACGGCTTCCGCCACCACCTGCGCCTGCCGTTCGCGGACCACGACGGCAGTCTGGAGAAGGCCCTGCCCGTGCTCGTCGACTGTGCGGAGCGCAGCCGCGCGCCGCACTGACGGCCTTGTACGGGCGACCGCGTCAGGGGCGGTGGCGCAGCGGATGGTCCGCCGGCACTTCCACCATGACGATCCGGTGCCCGTCCGGGTCACGGATCCACATCTCGACGAGCCCCCACGGCTCGCGCACCGGCGGCCGCAGCACCTCGACGCCGCGGGCCGACATTTCCTCGTGCGCCGCCCGGACGTCCGCCACCTGCATCCAGAGTTCGAGACCGGGCACCGGCGGCGCGGCGGCGCGGCCGGAGACCTCCAGGAAACCACCGCCGAGGAAGTAGACCGTGCCCCGCTCGGGGCCGGTGCCGAACTCCCGGTAGACGGGCAGCCCGAGGCGCTCCCCGTAGAAGACCCGTGACCGCTCGGGATCGACCGGACGCAACAGGATCCGGCTGCTCAGCACATGAACCATGCGCCGCACTTTAACGGCCTGATGCGCGATGGCGAGCGAACCCCCGGCGTCATGGGTGCCGGGCACGAGAGCCGGGCGTGATCGGAACGAGCGGTCCTGGGACCGGAGCATGCGCGTTACGCTGCTCCGGCACGGCCACAGCAGAGAAACGGAGAGCCATCGCCATGGACATAGCCCCCGCCCAGGACTCGCAGCTGACCTTCCGCGATGCGGCCGACGCCGATGTGCCCGCACTCGTGACGCTGATCGAGTCGGCCTACCGCGGGGACTCCAGCCGGGCCGGATGGACCACCGAGGCGGACATTCTGCAGGGGCAGCGGACCGACCCGGACGGCGTCCGCCAGGTCGTCGAAGCGCCCGGCAGCCGACTGCTCGTGGTGGAGCGCGATGGTGCGCTCATCGCCTGCTGCCAGCTCGAACACCGCGGCGACGCCGCCTACTTCGGGATGTTCGCGGTCCGTCCCGAGCTGCAGGGGGCCGGTCTCGGCAAGGTGATCATCGCCGAGGCCGAGCGCACCGTCCGGGACGGCTGGGGGGTGACGGAGATGCACATGACCGTGATCTCGGTGCGCGAGGAACTGATCGCCTGGTACGAGCGCCGCGGCTACCGCCGTACGGGCAGGCTCAGCCCGTTCCCGTACGGCGATGAGCGCTTCGGTATCCCGCAGCGTGACGATCTCGCCTTCGAACTCCTGGTCAAGGACCTGGTCTGACCGGGGCGGCGATCAAGCGGTGAAGCGGCCGGCGCGGCGGATCTCCGGGTAGTCGGTGGTCGCGCCGTCCAACCGCAGGGCGCGTACCAGCCGCAGATGATCCTGGGTGTTCACCACCCAGCCGATGACCTTCAGTCCTTCGGCGTGTGCCTGCTCGACCACCTCCAGGGTGAGGCGGCGGATGTTCAGCGCCAGCGTCGCCGCGCCCACCGTCTTCGCCCGGTCCACCACGTCGTTCCGCCAGCGGCTGGCGATGAGCACGGTCCTTACACCCGGTACCAGTTGGGCGATCTCGGCGACCGCCTCGTCGTGGAACGACGACACCTCGACCCGGTCGACGAGGCCGCGTCGCAGCATCACTTCGGCCAGGGCGCGGGCCGCGGCCACATCCTTGATCTCGGCCTGTACGGGGGACCGTACGGCGTCGAGCACCTCCTCGAAGACCGGCACCCGCTCGCCCAGCCCGGCATCGAGCTCGCGCAGTTCGGAGAGGGTCTTCTCGGCGATCGGACCGCTGCCGTCCGTCGTGCGGTCCACTTCGGCGTCGTGCATGACGGCCAGCGCGCCGTCCTTGCTCAGATGCAGATCGAGTTCGATGGCGTCCATCCCGGCTCGTTCCGCGTGGACGAACGACCGCAGGGTGTTCTCCGGCTCGACGCCCATCACTCCGCGATGACCGATGGTGAGAAAGGACAAGGCAACTCGCTTCCGTCGACGGCGTCTCCCCGCGGACTGCTCCTACCCACGCAGCACCGCGGCATTACGGCAATTCGGCAGCCTAAGGGCTGCTCCGTAATCCCTGGTGAACCAGCGCGCGGCGTCGGATGCGGTGCATCGCGAGGCGGAGGGACTTCCGCGTACTGGATGTGTGCGGAGGTTCCGACCGACGCGGCGAGGTGCCGTAGCTGTCGTCGTGCGCCCGCCGGGGATTGCGGGACAGCCCCGAACCGCCCGCTGCCGGGAGGGAACCGTCCGGCGCCGGGGGAGCGGCGCCGTGTTCCCGGGCATCAGCGGCACCGAGCAGGAGCCCGGTGACGACGGTTGCGACATGGACGGCACGGACAGTCGCGCGGTGGATCTCCGGCGCTGGGGCGAAGGGCGGATGCCGTCCGTCCCGGCGGTCTGCGGCCGTGTCCGCGGAGCCGTGTCGCTCGTGCGTGGGCGCGTCCCGCCCGACCTGATCGCGCATGCGTTCGAGGTCTGTCGGGTCGGCAGTCGCTGGAATGCATCAGGTCGACGGAAGTGGTCGCCCTGGAGGTTCTGCACAGGAAGAATCGCGGTGACCATGGGGGGTCGGCAGGATAATCTTCTGAGTCTCACTTGTCCGAAGGAACTGCACACGGATACGGTTGCTTGACGCGAGGTTCTCCCGTGGAGGAAGTGTGATGACGGAAATTCTTGTGCACGACGTCGCCGCAGGTGACATAGCTACGGAGGACCAACGGGTGGTCGATCACCCCGCCTGGCCCGCGCTCAAGAATGCCGTGGAGGAGATCCGCCCCTGGCAGTCGAAGGACGGATCCATCGACTTCGGCGCCGAGGACGCGCCGTCACCGGCGGTCGCCGAGGCGACCCTGGAGCGCGTGATCGCCGCGGTCGAGGAGCTCTCCCCGCTGCTTCCGCACGACGCCGCCTACCACCGTGCCCTTGTCGCGGACCTGCGCCGCTGGGCCGCGGCCGGCTTCGGTGTGCCGGACTTCCTCGACTCGCTGCTCGCCTTCCAGCCGGCCAAGAACCGCGCCGACGGGGTGCAGCACCTGGTCCTCTTCGCGATGTACACCCAGAACGGCAACCCGGACCGCAACCTCGAAGCGGTCGTGCTGCGGATGGTCTGGCCCGCGTGGCTGGCGGAGCTCGAAGCCACCCGCTACGACAACCCGCTGTTCTGCGGCATCACCTTCGAGGACTTCACCTCGGGTTACGACACCAATTCCGCGGTGCTCTTCCCGGAGACCGTCGCCGTGCGCGAGGCCCCCGAGCGGTTCAGCTGGGGCGGGATCTTCTGCGACCGTGAGGCCGCTCGCTTCCGCCGGGTCACCGAGGCGTCGGTCGAGCTGCTCGGCGTCGAGCTGCCCGACGACATCCGCGAGATGGTCGGCGACCAGCAGCGCTGCGAGCAGGCCTTCGTGCTCTGGGACATGGTCCACGACCGGACGCACAGCCACGGCGACCTGCCGTTCGACCCCTTCATGATCAAGCAGCGCCAGCCGTTCTGGATGTACGGGCTCGAAGAGCTGCGCTGTGACCTCACCGCCTTCAAGGAGGCCGTGAAGCTGGAGGCCGACGGCTTCCCGCAGGGCCGCGACGTCCAGTACGCCGTGCTGTTCGACCGGATGTTCCGCTTCCCCGTCACCGGCGAGCGCGTCCGCAACTACGACGGCCTCGGCGGTCAGCTGCTCTTCGCCTACCTCCACAAGCACGACGTCGTCCGCTGGACCGACAACACGCTGCGGATCGACTGGGACCGTGCCCCGCAGGTCACCAATCAACTCTGCGCCGAGATCGAGAAGCTCTACCGCGACGGCATCGACCGTCCCAAGCTCGTGCACTGGTTCGCCGCGTACGACCTCGTCTCCACCTACCTCGCACCCCACCCGGGCTCCCGCTGGGCCAAGGGCCCGGGCGCGCTCGATCTGTCGCAGCCGCCGCGGAAGCTCGTCGACGAGGTGCTTCCGGACGAGTTTCCGCTGAGCATGTTCTATGAGGCGCTCTCCAAGAAGCTGAAGAATGTGATCGCCTCGACCAAGGGGATCACTGCCGCGGATGCCGAGCGGGCAGCCGCGTGAGCGCCGGTCCTGAGGAGGCGGTGGCCATGAACGGAAACGGCAAGGGCAACGGGAGCGGTGCTCTCGAAGGTGCCGTGGTCGCGGTCGCCGGTGCCGCCGGCCCGGCGGGCCGGGCCGCGCTGCTGAGGCTCGCCGAAGCCGGTGCGACCGTCGTCGCCTCCGATGCGGACGCCACCCGCCTGGCCGAGGCGGTCGATGCCGCCCGCTACGCCCACGGCGGCGCCACCGTCACGGGTGACACGGTCGATCTGCTGGACCTCGGCGCCACCCGCGACTGGGCGGACAGGACGGAGAAGGAATTCGGCCGGATCGACGGCCTGGTCCACCTCGTCGGCGGCTGGCGAGGCAGTTCCACCTTCGGCGAGACCGACCTCGCCGACTGGAACCTGCTGGAGAAGCTGCTGATCCGCACGGTCCAGCACACTTCGCTGGCCTTCCAGGAGGGGCTGCAGCGCAGCGACCGGGGCCGTTATGTGCTGATCAGCGCAGCCGGGGCGAGCAAGCCCACCGCGGGAAACGCGGCCTACGCCGCGTCGAAGGCCGCGGCCGAGGCCTGGACCCTCGCCCTCGCGGACGCCTTCCGCAAGGCGGGGGGCGAGGAAGGGCCCAGAACGGCGGCTGCGATCCTGGTCGTCAAGGCACTGGTGCACGACGCGATGCGCGCCGAGCGCCCCCATGCGAAATTCGCGGGCTTCACCGACGTCAAGGATCTGGCCGACGCCATCGTCGGCGTCTGGGACCGGCCCGCCCCGGAAGTGAACGGAAAGCGCCTGTGGCTGACCCCACAACCGTAAGGACCGACGCGCGACGCCACCACGACCCACGGGTACGCGGTTTCGCCAGTGACAACTACGCGGGCACGCACCCGGAGATTCTCGCGGCCATCGCCCTCGCCAACGGCGGTCACCAGATCGCCTACGGCGAGGACGAGTACACCGGGCACCTCCAGCGCGTCATGCACAGCCACTTCGGCCCCACCGCCGAAGCCTTTCCGGTCTTCAACGGAACCGGCGCCAACGTCGTCTCCCTCCAGGCGATGACCGACCGCTGGGGCGCGGTGATCTGTGCGGAGTCCGCCCACATCAACGTCGACGAGGGCGGTGCCCCGGAGCGGGTGGGCGGTCTCAAGCTGCTCACCGTGCCCACTGCGGACGGCAAGCTCACGCCCGAGCTCATCGACCGGCAGGCGTACGGCTGGGACGACGAGCACCGGGCCATGCCGCAGGTCGTCTCGATCACCCAGAACACCGAGCTGGGCACGGTCTACACACCCGACGAGATTCGCGCGATCTGCGACCACGCCCACGGTCACGGCATGAAGGTCCATCTGGACGGGGCCCGGATAGCCAACGCCGCGGCGTCGCTGGACGTACCGATGCGGACGTTCACCAACACCGTCGGCGTCGACGTCCTCTCCTTCGGCGGCACGAAGAACGGGGCGATCTTCGGCGAGGCCGTGGTCGTCCTGAACCCGGACGCCGTGCGTGCCATGAAGCACCTGCGCAAGCTGTCGATGCAGCTCGCCTCGAAGATGCGCTTCGTCTCGGTGCAGTTGGAGGCGCTGCTCGCCGGAGACCTCTGGCTGCGCAATGCCCGGCACGCCAACGCCATGGCCCAGCGGCTCGCGGATGGCGTGCGCGCGGTGGACGGGGTGGAGATCCTCCATCCGGTCCAGGCCAACGCCGTCTTCGCCCGGCTGCCGCACGAGGTGAGCGAGCGGCTGCAGAAGCGCTTCCGCTTCTACTTCTGGGACGAGGCCGCCGGTGATGTGCGCTGGATGTGTTCCTTCGACACGACGGAGGACGATGTCGACGCGTTCGTCCTTGCGCTGAAGGACGAGATGGCGAAGTAGCCAGTCTGAATAAGTATGCGGTCTATCGGAAAGTCATTGACACTCGGTCGGCCGCATACTTACGCTCGACGGTCATGGAGCTGATCCAGCAAGTCCCGGAACTTTCCGCCTACCTTGCCGCGGACGAGGCCATCGATCACGGGCACCCGGTGGTACGGGAGACGGTCGCCGCTCTCCGCGGCAAGACCGCTGATGCATACTCATACGCGGCTACTGCCTATGCCTTCGTGCGTGACACGATTGCGTACTCGGCCGACTCGGGCGACATGCGGGTCGCCTGGCGTGCCTCCGACATCCTCGCGACACGCAACGGCATCTGCCACGCCAAGTCCCATGCCCTTGCCGCCCTCCTCCGTGCGGCGGGCATTCCGACCGCTCTGTGTTACCAGGCACTCTGTGAGGACGGCGGTGAGCCCGGCCCCCTGCACGGGCTGATCGCGGTCAGGCTGCCCGGCCGTGACCGCTGGGACCGTCAGGACCCCCGCGGCAACAAGCCGGGCGTCGACGCCCACTTCTCGCTCGACGGCGAGCGGCTGGCGTGGCCCGTGCGGCCGGAGTTCAATGAAGTGGACTATCCAGTGCTTTATGCGTCACCACATCCGGCGGTACTGCACAGCCTGCGGTCCGCCGAGGGCCGCCCGCAGCTGTGGCGCACTCTCCCCACGGCGCTCTGAGATCCCGTCCCGGGGCAAGGCCGTCGACGCCGCCGGCGCTCACCGTCGTCGACGACGTGGGTCCGGCCCTGCTGGACGGGGCCGCCCGCCGATCGGCCGAACGGTTCGGACGATCGGCGAACTCGAAGCCACAGGCGCCGAACCCGATGAGTGGCCGCAGCAGCTGAGCTCCGGAGCACGGATCGCCGTCGGTGCTCCGGAGTGACGTTTCAGCCGTGGCCGCGACCGGCCGCCGGGTCAGCTCGCCCCGCGCACCTCGGCGGCCGTCGGAGCCGTACCACCGAGGTGCGCGGGCACCCACCAGGTGTCGCCGGCGTCCTTCGGGCGTACGGGATAGGCGCGCTGGGCCGCTTCGAGAAGCTCCTGGACCCGCTCCCGCAGCCGCCGGGTGATCGCGCCGGCGTACTGGTCGGTGGGCGCCTCCACAGGCTCGCCGACCCGGATCGTCACGGGAATGTGGTTGCGCTTGAAATTGCGCGGCCGTCCCTTGGTCCACAACCGCTGCGTCCCCCACAGCGCCATCGGGATCAGCGGGACGCCGGCCTCCTGGGCCAGTCGGGCGGCACCCGACTTGAAGCTCTTCAGGGTGAACGACTCCGAGATCGTCGCCTCGGGGAACACACCCACGATCTCCCCGGACCGCAGCGAGGCGAGCGCGTGCGCATACGCGTCCTCGCCCTGCTTGCGGTCGACCGGGATGTGCTTCATCCCGCGCATCAGGGGACCGGAGACCTTGTGCCGGAAGACCGATTCCTTCGCCATGAAGCGGACAAGACGCTTCTGCGGCAGCGCCGCGAGCCCGGTGAAGACGAAGTCCAGATAACTGATGTGATTGCTGACCAGCACCGCGCCACCGGTCTTCGGGATGTGCTCGGAACCCTGAGTGTCGATCTTCAGGTCAAGCGCCTTGAAAAACGTACGAGCGGCGCCGATGACCGGTCGATAGACGAGTTCTGCCATCTGGGGAAGACCCTTCTTCAGCGCCTGGGGAGGGTTCTCCCGGCGGAAGTTACGCAGCCGTAGGTTTGCGGCATTGGGCCGATCGTGCCCCATGCGCGACGCGGTGGCCAGTCTCAGGGGCCGCGGGGCGCGAGATTCTCGTCACGTGCAAGCTCGGGGAATGCCACGGTGCCCGGTGGTGCTGACCTCTTGCGAAGAGCTCTGACAGGAGGCCGCAGGTGGAGGGGCAGACACACGGGGGAACGCTGGACGCGGCCCGACTCGGCGCGGAACTGGGGGAGAAGGCGACCCTGGTGCAGTTCTCCAGCGCGTTCTGTCAGCCGTGCCGGGCCACCCGGCGCACTCTTGCCGAGGTGGCCCGCATGGTGGACGGCGTGACCCACGTCGAGATCGACGCCGAGGCGCATCTCACTCTTGTGCGCGAGCTGGGGATCAGCCGGACGCCGACCGTAATGGTCCTCGACTCCGGCGGCCGGATCGTCCGCAGGGCCGTCGGGCAGCCGCGCACCGTCGATGTCGTCGCCGCGCTGGGACAAGCGATGTGACGGACCGTGATGCATCTCCCACATTGCGGAACGCCCTTGACTGCACCCACCACGCATCGTCAGTCTGACGCTATGCCGCCGGAACTCCTTCTCTACGGCCGGGCCCACGTGGATCTCGCCCGCAACGCGAGTGCGCGCTGTCCGGGTGCCTGAGCGAACAAGGCCCCCGTACACCTCTTCCGCAGAAGGACATCTCCATGACGGCTTCGCCCGAGCTCGGCACCTCCCGTACGGCTTCCCCCGAACTCCTCCGCTCGGTCTTCCGGCAGCACGCCGCCGGTGTCGCAGTGATCACCGCCGCAGGTGACCGGCCGGTCGGCTTCACCGCCACCTCCTTGAACTCCGTCGCCGCCGAGCCGCCGCTGATCTCCTTCGGGGTCGGAACCTCGTCCTCCAGTTGGCCGGTCGTGGCCGAGGCCGAGCACATCGGCGTCCACATACTCGGTGAGCACCAGCGGGACCTGGCTGCCACGTTCGCCCGCAGCGGAGCCGACCGGTTCGGCCCGTCCACCCATTGGCGCAGCGGCCCCGAAGGTGTGCCGGTGCTCGACGGTGTGCTGGCGTGGCTGGTCTGCCGCGTGGTGGCCCGGATCCCGGCGGGCGACCATCGGATCGTGATCGCGGAGGCCGTGGTCGGAGATCCGGCCGGAGGCGGTCGCCCGCTGCTCTATCACCAGGGCGGTTTCACCGCCCTGCGGGACTGAGAACTCCCAAGCGGCACATGGGTGCGGCACGTTGGCCAGATCACAGTTCCAAGCGCTTGCTCATGGGTGAAGCACTGGATGTACTGGCTAGTAATATTTCCTTCGGAGCATCGGTCGCCCCGACCGGAAACCGCCCCATCAGGCGCCTATGCTGCGTGCAACAAGGCAGCCCAGAAATGACGATGCAGTAGGAGAGCCGGCGTGAGCTTGAGGATCGTTGTCTGTGTGAAGTATGTGCCCGACGCCACGGGTGACCGGCATTTCGCCGATGATCTGACGGTGGACCGTGAGGATGTCGATGGTCTGTTGTCGGAGCTGGACGAGTATGCGGTGGAGCAGGCGCTGCAGATCGCGGACGGGGTGGACGGTGCGGAGGTCACTGTGCTGACGGTGGGGCCGCAGGACGCGAGGGACGCGTTGCGCAAGGCGTTGTCGATGGGTGCGGACAAGGCTGTTCATGTCGAGGACGACGATCTGCACGGCAGTGATGTGATGGGTACGTCGCTGGTGCTGGCGAAGGCGGTCGAGAAGGCGGGTTACGACCTGGTGATCTGCGGGATGGCGTCGACGGACGGCACGATGGGTGTGCTGCCGGCGGTGCTGGCGGAGCGGTTGGGTGTCCCGCAGGTCACGCTGCTGTCCGAG